>JBBQGJ010000005.1:0-50560 GCA_038322925.1 Mycobacteriales bacterium | reverse complement strand
CTCAACGTGACAGGCCGCCGAGTGCGGGTCCGCAACCGGCGGGACCTGGCACGTTAAGTTGCGCAGGGCGGGTCCGCCGCCAGAACCGCCGGCGTGTGCAGGGAGTGGTGAGGTGTTCTCGAAGATCCTGGTCGCCAATCGCGGCGAGATCGCGATCAGGGCATACCGCGCGGCCTACGAGCTGGGCGTCGCCTCTGTCGCGGTCTTCCCCTACGAGGACCGCAACTCCATCCACCGGCAGCAGTCCGACGAGGCCTATCAGATCGGCGAGCTCGGGCACCCGGTCCGTGCCTACCTGGACGTGGCCGAGATCATCGGTGCCGCGCAGGCCTCCGGCGCGGACGCCGTGTACCCGGGGTACGGGTTCCTGTCCGAGAACCCGCTCTTGGCCCGGGCCTGCGTGGACGCCGGGATCGCCTTCATCGGCCCTGGCGCATCGGTTCTCGAGCTGGCCGGGAACAAGACGCAGGCGATCATCGCCGCCAATGCCGCCGGGATTCCGGTGCTGCCGTCCAGCGAGCCCTCGGGCGACATCGGGACGTTGGTCGCCGCTGCCAAGAACGTCGGTTTCCCGTTGTTCGTCAAGGCAGTGGCCGGCGGCGGGGGCCGCGGGATGCGCCGGGTGGACGAGCCGGCCGCGCTGCCGGAAGCGCTGGCGGTGGCGATGCGGGAGGCCGAATCCGCCTTCGGCGACCCGACCGTCTTCCTGGAACGCGCCGTCATCCATCCTCGCCACATCGAGGTGCAGATCCTGGCCGACCACACGGCCGCGGCCGGCAACCCGGACGGGACCATCCACCTGTTCGAGCGGGACTGCTCGGTGCAGCGCCGGCATCAGAAGGTGATCGAGGTCGCACCCGCGGTCGGGCTGGATCCCGATGTGCGGCAAGCGATCTGCGCCGACGCGGTGGCCTTCGCCCGGCACATCGGCTACGTCAACGCCGGGACCGTCGAATTCCTGCTGCAAACCTCGGGGGACATGTCTCGCTATTTCTTCATTGAGATGAACCCCAGGATCCAGGTCGAGCACACCGTCACCGAGGAGATCACCGACGTCGACCTGGTCGCCTCGCAGATCCGGATCGCCGCGGGGGAGACGCTCGAGGACTTGGGTCTGCGCCAGGACGCGATCACCGTGACCGGGGCGGCGCTGCAGTGCCGCATCACCTCGGAGGACCCCGCGAACGGTTTCCGACCGGACACCGGGCGCATCATCACCTACCGCTCGCCGGGGGGCGCCGGCGTCCGGATCGACGGCGGCACCGTGCACTCCGGCACCGAGGTCAGCCCGCATTTCGATTCGCTGCTGGTCAAGCTCACCTGCCGGGGCCGGGACTGGTCGCAGGCCGTCACCCGCGCGCGGCGAGCGCTGGCCGAGTTCCGGGTCCGCGGGGTGTCCACCAACATCCCGTTCCTGCAGGCAGTGGTGGAGGATCCGGATTTCGCCGCCGGCGGGGTCAGCACCGACTTCATCGAGACCCACCCGCAACTGCTGACCGCCCACCGCTCGGCCGACCGCGGCACCCGGCTGCTCACTTACCTGGCCGAGGTCACCGTCAACCGCCCGCACGGGCCACGCCCACGTGGGTTGATCTACCCGGCCGTCAAGCTGCCCGCGGTTCCGCCCGGCCCCGCTCCCGACGGCAGCCGGCAGCTGCTGGCCGAACTCGGACCCGACGGTTTCGCGGGCTGGCTGCGCGGCTCGGCGGACCTCAAGGTCACCGACACCACCTTCCGCGACGCGCACCAGTCCGTGCTGGCCACCCGGGTGCGCACCCGGGACCTGGTCGCGGTCGGGCCCGCCGTTTCCCGGCTCACCCCCACCCTGCTGTCGCTGGAGGTGTGGGGCGGCGCCACCTACGATGTCGCGCTGCGCTTCCTGGCCGAGGACCCCTGGGAACGGCTGGCCGTGATGCGGGCCGTGGTGCCGAACATCGCCCTGCAGATGTTGCTGCGCGGACGCAACACGGTGGGCTACACGCCGTACCCGCAGGCGGTCACCGACGCGTTCGTGGCCGAGGCGGCCCGCACCGGCGTCGACATCTTCCGGATCTTCGACGCGCTCAACGACATCGGCCAGATGCGTCCGGCCATCGACGCGGTGCGCGCGACCGGCACGACGGTCGCCGAGGTGGCACTGTGCTACACCGCCGACCTGTCGAACCCCGCCGAGAAGCTCTACACGCTGGATTACTACCTCCGCCTCGCCGAGCAGATCGTGCAGGCGGGCGCGCACGTGCTGGCGATCAAGGACATGGCGGGGCTGCTCCGCGCGCCCGCCGCGGCGCGGCTGGTCAGCGCGTTGCGCGAGCGGTTCGACCTGCCCGTGCACCTGCACACCCACGACACCGCCGGCGGCCAGCTGGCCACCTACCTGGCCGCCTCGGCGGCCGGAGTGGACGCGGTCGACGTGGCCAGCGCCCCGATGGCCGGCACCACCTCGCAGCCGCCGATGTCCGCGCTGGTCGCCGCCACCGAGAACACGGACCGGGTGACGGGGCTGTCGCTGCGGGCCGTGGAGGATCTGGAACCCTACTGGGAGGCGGTACGCGCCCTCTACGCGCCGTTCGAGTCGGGCCTGAGATCACCCACCGGCCGGGTCTACCGACACGAGATCCCCGGCGGGCAGCTGTCGAACCTCCGCCAGCAGGCCATTGCGCTGGGGCTGGGCGCCAAGTTCGAGGCCATCGAGGGCATGTACGAGGCCGCCGACGCGATGCTCGGGCACCTGGTCAAGGTGACGCCCTCGTCCAAGGTGGTCGGCGACCTGGCGCTGCACCTGGTCGGTGCCGGCGTGGATCCGGCCGAGTTCGAGGCCGACCCCGGCCGGTTCGACATCCCCGATTCGCTGGTCGGGTTCCTCCAGGGTGAACTCGGCGATCCACCCGCCGGATGGCCGGAACCGTTCCGTACCAAGGCACTTCGCGGCCGCACCCACACGCCGCCAATGGCCCGGTTGTCCGCGAGAGACGAGGCGGAGCTGGCCGCCGACCCGCGCCCGACGCTGAACCGGCTGCTGTTCCCCGGGCCGTACAAGGAGTTCACCACCTCCCGGCGGAACTACGGCGACCTCTCGGTGCTGCCCACCGTCGACTACTTGTACGGGTTGGTGCACGGCGGCGAGCACATCGTCGAACTGCGGTCCGGCGTGCAGCTCTACCTCGGCCTGGAAGCCACGGGTGTGCCCGACGAGCGGGGCATGCGCACGGTCGTTACCACCATGAACGGCCAGCTCCGCCCGTTGCAGGTCCGCGACCTCACCGTGGACGTGGACGTGCCGCAGACCGAGCGGGCGGATCCGGGCAACCCCGATCACGTCGCCGCGCCGTTCTCCGGGGTCGTCACCCTGGCCGTTGCCGAGGGCACCACCGTCTCCGAGGGGGCGACCGTGGCCACCATCGAGGCGATGAAGATGGAGGCGTCGATCGCCGCCCCGCACGCCGGCTACGTGCACCGCACCGCGATCAATGCGGTCCAGCAGGTGGAGGGCGGCGACCTGCTGCTGGTGCTGAGCCACGCGCCCGCGGCCGGTACGGTCCCCACGCCCGCCGTGGGCCAGGTCTGAACACGGACGCGGCCGGTGACCAGGATCGTCGGTGGCACGCTGGGTGGCCGCCGGCTCGTCACCCCGCCGGGGGCGGGCACCAGGCCGACCGCGGAGAAGGTCCGCGCGGCGCTGGCGAACTCGTTGCAGGCCACCGGCGGTCTTGACGGGGCGCGGGTACTCGACCTGTACGCGGGGTCCGGCGCGCTCGGTCTTGAATTGCTCTCCCGCGGCGCGTCGACCGCGGTGTTCGTCGAGAAGGACCGCGTTGCGCTGGCCGCCCTGCGCTCGAACGTCGCGCTGGCGGCGCTGGGAGTCACCGTGGTGGCCGCCGATGTCCTCGGCTTCCTCGGCACGCCCGGCATCGGCCGGTTCGACGTGGTCGTCGCCGACCCGCCGTACGACCTTGCGCAGGGCGAGCTGGTCGCGGTGTTGGATCGGCTGACAGTGGCCGGCGCGCTGGCCGCGCACGCCGACGTCATCGTCGAACGCGGCGTCAAGGCGGGCGAGCCCGCCTGGCCCGACCCGCTGACCGGAATCCGCGTCCGCCGGTACGGCGACACCCTGCTCTGCTACGGTCGCGCCCCATGACCCACGCCGTCTGCCCAGGCTCGTTCGATCCGCCGACTCTTGGCCACTTGGACGTGATCGGCCGGGCCGCCGGGCTGTTCGACCGGGTGACGGTCGCAGTGCTGGTGAACCCGGACAAGAAGGGGTTGTTCGCGGTGCCGGAGCGGCTCGAGCTGCTCCGCGCCGTCACCGACCCATGGCCCAACGTTGACGTGGACTCGTTCCACGGGCTGCTGGTGGACTACTGCGCCGCGGCCGGGATCGGCGCGATCGTCAAGGGTCTGCGCGCGGTGTCGGACTTCGACTACGAACTGCAGATGGCCCAGATGAATCACGGCCTGACGGGCGTCGACACGCTGTTCCTGCCGACCAGCCCGGCGTACTCATTCGTGTCATCCTCGCTGGTCAAACAGGTGGCCGCCTACGGCGGCAACGTGTCGCACCTGCTTCCCGATGTGGTGTCGGCCGCGCTGGCCGGGAAGACCCCCACCACCTGACGGTGACATGGGGCACCGGCCCATCCGGGCGTGTTGACGGAGTTGCCGGTGCTCGGCTTGTCAGACTGGGCGGACGCCGGTGTCGACACAGGTGCCGTGACACCTCGAGGGCCGGCGTGGATCAGGAGGCTGCATCGTGTACCGGGTTTTCGAGGCGCTCGACGAGCTGGTGACCATCGTCGAGGAGGCCCGTGGGCTGCCCATGACGGCGTCCTGCGTGGTCCCTCGGGGCGACGTGCTCGAGCTCCTGGATGACGTCAGGGACGCGTTGCCGGGTGAGGTCGACGACGCGCAGGACGTGCTGGACCACCGCGACCAGATGATCGGCGACGCGACCACCCAGGCCGCGACCGCGGTGTCCGACGCGCAGGCGGAGGCCCACCGGCTGGTCAGCACCGCGCGCGCCGAAGCCGATGCGACCGTCAACGGCGCCCGTGCGGAGGCCGACCGGATCCTTGGCGAGGCGAGCGCGCGGGCGGAGGCGATGGTCGCCAGGGCGCAGGACGACGCGGCTCGGATCGTGCAGTCCGGCCAGGACCAGCACGACTCGCTGCTGGCCAGGGCGCACGGCGAGGCGGAGCGGGCGATCGCGGCCGGCCGGGCCAGCTACGAGGGGTCGATCGCCGACGGCCGCGCGGAACAGGCCAGGTTGGTGTCGCAGACCGAGGTCGTTCAGGCGGCGCACGCGGAATCGGCCCGAATCCTGGACTCCGCCCATGCGGACGCCGATCGGCTCCGCCAGGACTGCGATTCCTATGTGGACTCCACCCTGGGAAACATGGAGGAGACGCTGACCACCACGCTGCGCACCATCGGACGCGGTCGCACGGCGCTCCGCGCCGGGGGAGTGGCGGACTTCCGCGACTGACGGAGCGTTCCCCGGCTCGCTCGTGACGGATTCGTTGCCGGGCGGTTCGGTCACGTACTCTGGAACGGTTGCTTTGCGCCACCCGTGCCGAACGGGTCGCCACCGGGCACCCGCTCACCCCACGAACCTGAGAGATCCCGCATGTCTGCCGCCGATCGACCGAACCACGCCTCGCCTTGGGTGATCGATGCCCGGACGCTCGGGCGGCGTCCGGGGTCCCTGAAGGCGGTGCGGCTCGCCGCTCCGGTCACCGAACCGGTGGGACTCGAGGTCGTCGCGGTGCCGCCGGGCGCGCAGATCGATCTTGATCTGCGCCTGGAGGCGGTGGCCGAGGGCGTGCTGGTCTCCGGCACCGCGGCGACCACGGCGGTGGGCCTCTGCTCCCGCTGCCTCGTCGAGCTCACCGAGCTGGTGGTAGCGCAGATCCGCGAGCTGTACGCCTACCCGGACTCCGCCACTGCCGCGACGACCGATGACGACGAGGTCGAGCGCCTGGTCGACGACCTGGTCGACATCGAACCCGTGGTCCGCGACGAGGTCGTGCTGTCCCTGCCCCTCGCTCCGCTCTGCCGTCCCGACTGTCCGGGATTGTGCGTGGAATGCGGCGAAGGGTTCGATGATCTCGAACCGGGTCACTCCCATGAGACACTGGACCCTCGCTGGGACGCTCTTCGGGAGAAATTCACCACCGGTACCCCCCAGAACGCGGATCGGCCCGAACCTGCCGGCTCCGGCGAGTAAGTAACGACAAGGAGATTCGATCGTGGCTGTCCCCAAGAGGAAGATGTCGCGCAGCAACACCCGCTCGCGCCGGTCGCAGTGGAAGGCCACTGTGCCCACGCTCGCTGCCTGCCCCAACGGCGCCTGCGGCCAGCTGAAGCCGCCGCATGAGCTGTGCCCGAATTGCGGGCAGTACAAGGGCCGCCAGGTCGTCGGAGTCTGATCCGGCGTGCGCGGCGGATCGGCGGGGTCAGCGGTGACGCCGGTGTCCGGTGCTCACAACTCGCCTGACCCGGCGGTGGTCAACGCGGCACTCGGCGTCGAGTTGGGCGACGAGTTGGTCGTTCTTGCCCTGACCCATCGTTCGTATGCGTACGAGAACGGTGGCCTGCCGACGAACGAACGGCTGGAGTTCCTCGGGGACTCGGTCCTCGGCGTGATCATCACCGATTCGCTGTACCGCACCCACCCCACACTGCCCGAGGGTCGGCTGGCCAAGCTGCGGGCCTCGATCGTCAACATGCACGCCCTGGCCGGCGTCGGCCGTGGCATCGGGCTCGGCGAACAGCTGCGGCTCGGTCGCGGCGAGGAACTCACCGGCGGCCGGGACAAGGCCTCGATCGTCGCGGACGCCGTCGAGGCCGTCATCGGCGCCGTCTACCTGGAACACGGGCTGGAGACGGCCCGCGACGTGGTGCACCGGTTGTTCGCTGACCTCCTGGACGCCGCTCCCCAGCTCGGCGCCGGACTGGACTGGAAGACCTCGCTGCAGGAACTGTCCGCCTCCCGCAGCCTCGGCGTGCCCGAGTACCGGGTGACGGAACAGGGCCCGGACCACGCAAAGGTGTTCGCCGCACAGGTGTTGCTGGGCGGCACCTCGCGCGGAGAGGGCTCCGGCCGCACCAAGAAAGAGGCGGAGCAGAACGCCGCCGCCGCCGCCTACACCACCCTCCAGGCTGTCAGCGCTGCCGGCACTGTCAGCACTGCCGGTGCTGCCGGCACTGACGGTGCTGCCGGCGCTGACGGTGCTGACGGTGCTGACGGTGCTGCCGGCACTGACGGTGCTGCCGGCGCTGCCGGCGCAGCAGGCGCTGCTGGCCGGGCGACCGACCCCACCGGCAGGGCCGGCACCGATGGAGCGGCCGGAACGGTAGGTCCCGTGGCTGGCCCGGCCCCGTCGTCCGGTGCCTGAACTCCCCGAAGTCGAAGTTGTCCGCCGCGGCTTGACCGCCCACGTCGTCGGTCGCCGGATCAGCACGGTCGCCGTGTATTCCGATCGCGCCGTCCGCCGCCACGTCGGCGGCGCCGGCGATTTCCAGGCCGTGGTGGCCGGTCATCGGGTGAGCGCCGTGCGGCGCCGGGGCAAGTACCTGTGGTGGGCGCTGGACGACGGCGACGCGATCCTGGCCCACCTGGGCATGAGCGGGCAGTTCCGCATTCCCGGCCGTATGCCGGGCGCTGGCGCCGAACGACACCCGCACCTGAGGATCCGGTTCTCCTTCGACGACAGCGGGCCGGACGTCGACTTCCTGGACCAGCGCACGTTCGGCGGGATGGCCTTCGCGGCGGGTGGCGCCGACCTGCCGGAGCCGATCGCGCACATCGCACCGGACCCCCTCGAGGCGGCGTTCTCGATGCCGGCCGCGATCGCCACCATCCGGCGCAAACACACCGAGATCAAGCGGGCGCTGCTCGACCAGACCGTGGTGTCCGGGATCGGCAACATCTACGCCGACGAGGCGCTGTGGCGCGCGAAGGTGCACTATGCCCGGCCGACGGCGTCGATGACGCGGCCGGTGGTCACCGCGGTGCTTGACGCCGCCACCGAGGTGATGACGCGGGCCCTGGATGCCGGTGGGACGTCGTTCGACTCGCTGTACGTCAACGTCAACGGCGAATCGGGGTACTTCGACCGCTCGCTGAACGCCTATGGCCAGGTCGACCGGCCGTGCCCGCGCTGCGGAACGCCGATCCGCCGGGACGCGTTCATGAACCGCTCGTCGTACTTCTGCCCGCACTGCCAGCGGCGGCCCCGGCGGCCGCGGCGCTGAGTCCTCCCGCAGATCTCCCGCTGATCTCCTGCAGATCTCCTGCAGATCTCCTGCCGACTATTGGCCGATTTCGTAGAGTCAGCAGGATGCCGACGAGCGAGAACGTGCTGGACCCGACCGAGACCCCGGCGGTCGCCCCGGTCCCCCGGCCGATCGATCAGGCGTTGCGTTACCTGAGCATGTCCGCGAACCACGGCCGGCTCTGGATGGGCGTGGCCGCGGCACTCGCGCTGACCGGCAAACGCGGCCGGCGGGCGGCCATCCGCGGCCTGGTCACCCTGGGCGCGTCGAGCTTCGTGTCGAACGCGGTGGTCAAACCCGTGGTCGGCCGGCGCCGCCCCGACATCGAGCGCACCGCATTCGGCCGCCGGGTGGACAAAGCGCCGTGGACATCATCTTTCCCCAGCGGCCACGCCGCATCCGCCGCGGCGTTCGCCACCGGCGCGTCGATGGAGTTCCCCGCCGCCTCGGCGTTGCTCGTCCCGCTCGCCGCCGCGGTCGGCTACTCGCGGGTTCATGTGGGCGTGCACCACCGCTCGGATGTCTGGGCCGGCGCGGCGATCGGCGTCGGGATGGCGCTGCTCGGCAAGGGGTTGTGGCCGGTCAAGCCCTGGGGCCCGGCGTTGATGGCCGCCGGCGATGCGCCAGCACTGCTCGGCGGGGCCGGCCTGACGGTCGTGGTCAACCATCGGTCGGGAAGTTCTGACGGCGCCGCGGACTCCATCGGCTCGGCGTTGCCGGACGCGAAGGTCGTCCAGTGGGACCCGGCCACGGATCTGGCCGGCCTGATCGGTGACGGAATGGTCGCGCTGGGGGTGGCCGGCGGGGACGGAACCGTGGCGAGCGTCGCGCAGGTGGCGCACCACCGGCGGCTGCCCCTGGCGGTGTTCCCGGCCGGCACGCTGAACCATTTCGCGAAGGCCCTCGGTCTGGACAAGGACGCGGACACGGTCGCCGCCGTCGAATCCGGAAACGCCGGCATGGTCGACCTGGCCACCATCGACGGCACCGCGTTCCTGAACACGGCCAGCATCGGCGGCTACCCGGAAATGGTGAACCGCCGGGACCGGTACTCGCACCGGTTGGGCAAGTGGCCGGCAACGGCGTACGCGTTGGTGCGCACCCTGCGGCACGGGAAACCGATCGACCTGGAGATCAACGGCATCACGGTCCCGGTGTGGGTGGTCTTCATCGGGAACGGCCGGTACATCCCCAGGGGCCTCGCGCCGTCCTGGCGGGAGCAATTGGCCGGCGGGGTGCTGGACGTGCAGTACCTGCGCGCCGACCGGCGGCTGTCCCGCAGCCGCGCGGTGCTGGCCTCGCTGATCGGCATCGTGGAGCGCACGAGCGTGTACGGGTCACTGGAGAGCGGACGCGTGAGCATCCGCTCGCACTCCGGGCCGCAGCCCGCCGCGCACGACGGCGAGGTCAGCGATCCGCTCGAGTCGGTCGAGCTCGCCATCGACGATCGCCGGCTGACGGTGTACCGGGCAGCCGACCCTCGTCAATCCTGACGGCGCCTGAGGTGCCGGGATGCGCGATGGCCGGCGCCGGACGGCAGGATGGTTGCCATGAAATGGCGACGGAGCAGCAGCACCGATCAGAGCAGCGGGCGCGCCATCGAGCAGGAGCAGATGGCAGGCACGCGGGACACGGCGCACCCAGATGCGCACGGCGGTGAGCAGGCGACGGGCACGGTCCGGATGACGGCGTGGGTGGCCGGCTACGTCCAGGGGGTCGGTTTCCGCTGGTGGACGAGGTCCCGGGCGCTGGAACTCGGGCTGGTCGGAACCGCCACCAACCTTTACGACGGGCGGGTGGAGGTCGTCGTCGAGGGCCCGAAGGAGGCGTGCGAGGCCCTCCTCGGGCATCTGCGCGGCGCCAACGCCCCGGGCGGCGTGGACACCGTGACCTATCGGCTCAGTGATGCCAGGGGGACGTTCCGCGGGTTCAACGAGCGCTGACCTCCCTCCCTCGTGACGCGCGTCACAGCTGACCTTCCCACCGGCGCCGCGACTCAGCGGCAGAAGATCCCGGGTCGGGCTGTGCCCGCCGGGTAGCGTCACCTGCACGTCGCCGTCCCCGGCCGAGAGCGGCGGCGGGCACCCCATCGGGAGGAGGGACTGGTCCACCGTGCACCTGAAGTCCCTCACCATGAAGGGTTTCAAGTCCTTCGCGTCATCGACCACGCTTCGGTTCGAACCAGGCATCACCGCCGTGGTCGGCCCGAACGGGTCGGGCAAGTCCAATGTGGTGGACGCCATCGCCTGGGTGCTCGGCGAGCAGGGCGCGAAGGCGCTGCGCGGCGGGAAGATGGAAGACGTCATCTTCGCCGGCACCGCGGACCGACCGCCGTTGGGCCGCGCCGAGGTCACCCTCACCATCGACAACTCCGACGGCGCCCTGCCCATCGACTATTCCGAGGTGTCCATCACCCGCCGGATGTTCCGGGACGGCGCGGGCGAGTACGAGATCAACGGCTCGTCGTGCCGGTTGCTCGACATCCAGGAGTTGCTGTCCGACTCCGGCATCGGTCGCGAGATGCACGTGATCGTCGGTCAGGGCCAGCTCGACGCGGTGCTGTCTGCCCGCCCGGAGGACCGCCGCGCGTTCATCGAAGAGGCCGCCGGTGTGCTCAAGCACCGCAAACGCAAGGAACGTGCCGAGCGCCGGCTCGAGTCCTCGCAGGCCAACCTCAACCGGCTCACCGACCTCACCGGTGAGATCAGGCGCCAGCTCGGCCCGTTGGGTCGGCAGGCGGCCGTGGCGCGCCGGGCCGCCGGGGTGCAGGCCGACCTGCGGGACGCCCGGATGCGTTTGCTGGCCGACGATCTCGCGCAGTTGCGGGACCAGATCGCCCGCGACTCGCAGGACGAGCAGACCGCAGTGGAGCACCGCAACCGGGTGCAGCGTGAGCTCGCGGAGGCCACCGCGGCGCAGGAGTCGGCCGGCGCCACACTGCGCGAGGTCACCCCGCAGTTGCAGGCAGCGCAGGACGCCTGGTTCGCGCTCTCCGCGCTCGCCGAGCGGTTCAGGGGAACGATCTCGCTGGCCGAGGAACGGGCCAGGAACCTGGCCGCCCCACTGTCCGGCGGAGGTACCGGGCGCGATCCGGACGAGCTCGACGCGGCGGCCGACCGGGCCGAGGCCGAACACGCCGCACTGGCCGAGGCGCTGCAGACCGCCCGGGACGAGGTGGACACCGCGGCCGAATACCGCGGCGAGCTGGAACGCGAGCTTCGTGCCGCCGAGGACGAGGTCGTCCGTGCCTCCCGAGCCATCGCCGACCGGCGTGAGGGCCTGGCCAGGCTGTCCGGTCAGGTGCACGCCGCCCGCTCGCGGCTGTCCTCGGCCGACGGCGAGGTGACCCGGCTGGCCGCCGCGGTGGACGACGCCGCCGGGCGCAGTGCGCGGGCCCAGACGGAATTCGACGGACTGCAGGGGTCGGTGGGCGACCTGGACACCTCAGAGGTGGACCTGGACGAGGCCCACGAAGCCGCAGCCGCAGCTGTCGTCGCTGCCCACGGGCGGGTCGTGCAGCTCACCGAATCCGTCCGCGAGTTCCGGACCGAGGAGACCGCTCTGCGGGCCAGGGTCGACGCACTGACCGTCGGACTCGGGCGCAAGGACGGGGCCGGGGCCCTGCTCGAGGCAGGAGAGACGCTGCCGGGCTTCGTCGGCAGCGTCGCGACCGGTCTGGCGGTGACCCCCGGGTTCGAGGCGGCCATCGGCGCTGCGCTCGGCGCGATCGCCGATGCCGTTGCGGTGCATAGTGTCTCGGACGCCGCCGCGGCGCTGCGGCTGTTGCGCCGCGCGGACGCCGGCCGAGCCGGAATGCTCATCCAGGGTGCCAGGTCGATGCCGGACCGCCGGGAGTGGCCGTCGGTGCCCGGCACCATGCGTTGGGCGACCGACCTGGTCACCGCGCCCGACCGGTTGATGCCGGCACTTGCCAGGGCGCTCGACCGGGTGGCCGTGGTGGACGACCTGGACGCGGCCATCGCGGTGGTCGACGGCTATCCGGACGTCCGCGCCGTCACCCGCGACGGCGACCTGATCGGCCCGGATTGGGCGCTGGGCGGGACAGCCGGGAGCCAGTCCCTGCTGGAGATCCAGGCGGCCGTGGACGCCGCCGGCGAACGCCTGCAGCGGGTCCGCGAACAGATCGCAGGGCTGGACGCCGCGCTCTCCGGGGCGCGAGCGGAGGCCGAGCGTCGCGAGCTGGAGGCGGCCGCCGCGCTGGCCGCGCTGCACGAGTCCGACGCCCGGATGTCGGCGGTGTCCGAAGAACTGGGCCGGCACGCGGCGACGGCCAGGTCAGCCCGGGCTGAGGCCGACCGGCTGGAGCGGCAACGTGCCGCGGCCGAGGCCGCCAGGGACAACCACCGCGCGTCCCTGGACGACCTGGAAGCGCGACTGCACGCGGTGGAGTCGGAGGAGATGCCGGTGGCCGTCGACGCGGGCCGGCGCGATGCCCTCGCCGAACGCACGGCCGCA
The DNA here is from genome assembly GCA_038322925.1 of Mycobacteriales bacterium. Taxonomy (GTDB): domain Bacteria; phylum Actinomycetota; class Actinomycetes; order Mycobacteriales; family Nakamurellaceae; genus Nakamurella. The sequence continues at coordinate 37,813 of JBBQGJ010000005.1, read as the reverse complement.
TCGCGGCAGCGCGAGGTCGAGACCAGGCTCACCCTTCGCAGCGCAGAAGAACGGGTGCGTTCGGCGGCCGGGTCGGCCGAGGGGTTGCGGCGCGCCGCGCAACAGGAGCGCCACCACCGGGCCCGGCTGGCCGCCGCCACTCGCCGCCGTGCGGCGGGAGCGGCGATCGCCACCAAGGTGGTCGAGGTCGCCGGCCGGGTGGCGGGCCGGCTCGAGACATCCCTGGCGCACGCCGCTCATCGGCGGGAGCACGCGATCGCCCGACGGACCGAGGCCGACGCAGTGCTGGCTGCCGCCCACGCCCGTGCGGTGGACCTGCAGGGAGAATGGGACGCGCTCACCGACGCCGTGCACGCCGGCGAGGTCGCCCGCGCCCAGCAGACCCTGCGCGCCGAACAGCTGGCCGAGCAGGCGCTCGCCGAGTTCGCGGTGTCCGCCGACGACCTGGTCGCCGGGTTCGGCCCAGCCGTCCCGGTGCCGCCGACCCTGGAGGAGATGGCCGAGTACACCGCCGCCAGGGAGCGGGGGGAGTCGGTCACCGAACCGCCGCCGATGCCGTACGACCGGGCGACCCAGCTGCGCAGGGCGAAGCGCGCCGAGCGCGACCTGAACACGCTGGGCAAGGTGAACCCGTTGGCGCTGGAGGAATTCGCCGCGCTGGAGGAACGTCACGCGTTCCTGTCCACCCAGTTGGAGGATCTCAAGGCAACCCGCCGAGACCTGCTGGCGGTGATCAAGGACGTCGATGGGAAGATCCTCGAATTGTTCGCCTCCGCCTACCACGACGTCGCCCGCGAGTTCGTCACGGTGTTCTCGACGCTGTTCCCCGGCGGTGAGGGTGAGCTGGTGCTGACGGATCCCGGCGACATGCTGGCCACCGGGATCGAGGTCAATGCGCGGCCGCCGGGCAAGAAGGTGAAGCGGCTGTCGCTGCTCTCCGGTGGCGAGCGGTCGCTGACGGCGGTCGCCATGCTGGTGGCCATCTTCCGTGCCCGGCCGAGCCCCTTCTACGTCATGGTCGAGGTCGAGGCGGCGCTCGACGAGGTCAACCTGACCCGTTTGGTGGCGCTGCTCACCGAACTGCGGGCGTCCTCGCAGCTGATCGTCATCACCCACCAGAAATTCACCATGGAGTCCGCCGACGCGCTGTACGGCGTGTCGATGCGCGGCGACGGCATCACCGCGGTGATCAGCCAGCGGATCCGCCACCCCGAGGTGCCCGCGACCGACACCGACGACCGGGAAGCCGTCGGCGCGCCGGTCTGATCCCTGGAAGAATTGCGCTCGGGGGTGCAGGCGATGTTCCTGGTGGCCGACGGCGGTGACGTCGACACCGATGAATCCACCCTCGGTTATGTCCGGGATGTCATCGTCAGCGTGCTGAAGGGCGAATTCATCGAATTCGGCGCGCCCATGTGGATATTCGTCGGAATTCTGGGCGCATTTCTGGTCACCAGGGGCATCACCCGCTTCATCCGACGTCGAGCCGCGTTGGGCGGCAAGCAGTCCGGACCGATCAAGGACATCACGGTCGGTGGCGTGCACATTCACCATCAGGTCTTCGGCATCGTGATGATGTTCGTCTTCGGCCTGTTGATGGTGGCGATCAACCCGCTGGACGTCCAGCTGAATGTGTTCGCGGTGGGTTTCGGGATCGGCGTCGGCCTGGCCTTCGACGAATTCGCGCTCTGGCTGCACCTGGACGACGTCTACTGGAGCCAACTGGGCCGCAAATCGATCGATGCCCGTGGCCATCGTGCTGGTGCTGACCGCGTCAACCCGTGCGCTGCTCGACCTGCTCGACCTGTCCGAGGAGAGCGCGTCCGCGGGCGATCTGGCGTGGCTGATCTGGCTCTACGTGCTGGCCACCGTCGTGCCCGCGATCATCTGCCTGCTCAAGGGCAAGGTCCCCACCGCCGCGCTGGCCGTCGTGTATCAGCCGATCGGCCTGATCGGCGCGTTCCGGCTCGGCAAACCGGACTCGTTCTGGGCGCGGCATTTCTACGGCCCGGATTCCCGCCGCCGGGCCAGGGCGTTGCATCGTTTCGGAGCGGACTATCAGGCCAGGCTGGACCGGCTCCGTGACCTGGTGGGCGGCTTTCGTCCTCACCGGAACGGACCACCCGACGAGGGCACCGGGGTTCACGAGCCGCCGCCGGCAACGATCCCGAACCCCCATGATGGGACTGAACCCGCCGGCTGACCGGGTCACCTGATTCCCCTTGTTGGCGCGGATCAACGTCGCCTGCGCGGCTGAAGGCGCGAGTTACGGGACGGAAGTGGCGCGAGTGGCCTATTTCATGCGCGCGAGTTTCATTGCGGCGAGGCCTCCATTACCGGTCCAGAACCAGTTCTGACCGTTACTGAACCAGCCGCCCGGGTTCTCGTCGTCACCCGGCCAGGCGTTGATTGTTTGTTGAGCGGCCCCGGCGCCCGCGTTGAGCGGGAGAGCGGCGTGTTGAGCCGGCGTTGAGGGTGCCCGTTCATGATGCGCGTTGAGGCACCAGGGGTTTCTCTACCGTCGGAGGTTTTCGTGCACACACCCGTCGCCACCTATGTCTACGCCAGCGATCCCATCTCGCAGGCCGGCGTCATCAGTCAGCTCCGCCAGCGACCGGAAATCCGGGTGGTCGACGCCGAGCACCTCGGCGAGGCAGTAGTGGCCGTGGTCGTCGCGGACGCCCTCACCGACGAGGTCCTTCGGGTGCTGCGCGCGCTGCAGCGCGGGTCGATCCCGCGGACCGTGCTGGTCGCCAGGGTGATCGACGACGCCACTCTCGTCGCGGCGGCCGAGGTCGGCGTCGGCGGGTTGCTGCGCCGCGGCGATGCGACGCCGGACACCCTGGTCCGTGCCCTGGTCCGGGTGGCCGCCGGCGAGGGCGAGGTACCGCCCGACCTGCTCGGCCGGCTGTTGGGGCAGGTCGGCCGGTTGCAGCGGCAGGTGCTCTCGCCCCGCGGGCTGGCGTTCACGGGCCTGTCCCAGCGGGAAACGGAGGTGCTCAAACTGGTTGCCTCCGGACACGACACCGCCGAGATCGCCGGGCGGCTGTCCTACAGCCAGCGCACCGTGAAGAACATCCTGCACGACGTCACCACCCGACTGCAGCTGCGGAACCGTTCGCATGCCGTGGCCTATGCGGTGCGTGAGGGACTGATCTGACCGGTCGATGGCCCTTTCGGGCACTGACCGGTGCCCTGCAGACTGACCATCGTCCCGTCGTCCCGGCGGCCCGGCAGAGGCAGAGTGAACAGTGTGATTCCTGAGGTCGACTTCGCGCTGCGCTCGTTGATCGAGCGCGAAGCGGCCAACGGCACCGAGGTCGAGGTGGTCTTCGACGCGCCGACCAAGGACTGGGCTGGTCGGCGCAACGTGCCGACCATCGACGTCTACCTCTACGACATCCGTGAAGACCTGCGACGGCGTGAACGCGGACTGGTCAACGAATACGACGGAGAGCGGATCCGGTCAAGGCGCCTGCCGCCGCGGCATTTCAAGCTGTCCTACCTGGTGACGGCCTGGACACAGCGTCCGGAGGACGAGCACCGGTTGCTGTCCGCGTTGTTGTCCTGCTTCCTGCGTCACGACGCGATGCCCGAGGATCTGCTGACCGGGCCATTGGCCGACCTCGGGCTGCCGGTGCCGATCACCGTCTCGCTGCCGCCCCCGGAGGACCGCTCGTTCGCCGACGTGTGGTCCGCGCTGGGCGGTGAGCTCAAACCGTCGCTGGACGTGGTGATCAGCGCGCCGACGGACACCGGCCAGCAGTATCTGGCGGCTCCGCCCGTGGTCTCGCCCGGGGTGGTCTCGCTGGGTGGCGTGGGGGACTGGCCGCCGCGGGAGAACCGCACACGGGTCGCGGCGGCGTCGGGCAGCGGTCGGGGCCCGGCGACCGGCGACACCGGTTCGAACGTCAGCACGGCCCGAGCGCCCGGCGACCCGCAAGGCCTGACCTGGCAGCAGCTCGCCGCGGGGGGCTCGGGTTCTTCGGCCACGGTCGATCAGGCCGCGCCGCCGGCGAGCGAGAAAGACCTGCCCCGCAGAGGATCTGACGAACATGACGGGGACGGGCCGGCCTCCGTCGGCCGGCCCCGGCGCCGCAGGCAGGGAGGGATCAGCCAGCGGTGAGTGACGAGAGCCTGGAATACCTGCTGCGCCGGGTCGGCCTCGTCGAGGACCGCATCCGGGCGTTGGTGACGCATAGGCGCGCCGACGATCCCGCGCCTGACGATCCGTTTCGTGGGCTATACCTGACCGACGAGGTCGTCGACCAGCTCCTCGCGCCATCCAGGGAACCGCCTGAACCGGACCGCACTGCCCGCGCCGCGACCGAGGACGCCGCGACGGCGGCCGAAGAGCGCGGCGCGCTCGTCCGGTTGCGCCGGCTCGCCAGGGAGGCGGCGCTGTCCGACCTCGATGTTGAGATCCTGGTGATCTGTCTGGTGCCTGATCTGGACAGCCGGTTCGAGCGGCTGTACGGATACCTCAACGACGACGTCACCCGGCGCCGCGCGACGATCGGGCTGGCATTGGCGCTGGCCGACGTCTCGGCGGCCTCACAGTCCTCCCGGGCCACGCTGCTGCCGGGCGCACCACTCATCGACCGTGCGCTGGTCCAGGTGGAGGATGCCGACCGTCCGTTCCTGACCAGGGCGCTGCGAGTGCCCGATCGGGTCACCGCCCACCTGCTCGGCAACGATGCGCCCGACCCGGCCCTCGTCGGGGTACTCACCGACGTCCCGCACATCACCGGCGAACGTTCCGAGGCGCTGGCCCGCGCCTTCCGTGCCGGGCAGCAACTGGCGTACATCCGGGACCACACGACAGGCTTGGGCCCGTCCGTCGCGTCAGCGGCGATCAGCGCGATCGGCCGGCCGGTTGTCGGCGTCGACCTCGCCCGGGTGGCAGCCGGCCGGGATGCCGGTGAGGCGGTCGCGGTGATCGGCCGCGAGGCCCTGCTGCGCGGTGCCGGCGTGGTGGCCGCCCCGGTCGAGGCGCTCGCCGAGTCCGCGCCCGAGGCGCTCCGGCGGCTGGCCGACCTGCCACTGCCGGTCGCCATCGTCGGCGGCGTCACCTGGGACCCCAGCTGGACCGAGAGCGTCCCCCTGGTGATCGACGCGCCCATCCTCACCACCACCGAACGGACCGCGCTGTGGCTGCGGGAGTTGGGGCGCCGAGAGTTTGCCGGGGGCAACGGTTCCGCGGACCCAGACCTCATCCCTGTGCATTTCGTGCTGGGCCCGGTGCAGGTCGCCAGGGCAGTGCGGTCGGCCTCCGCGTCGGCGCTCTTGGGCGAGGACGGGCTGACTGCGGACGGCCTGCGCCGCGGGGCCCGGGCGCAGAACGCGGCCGGACTGGAGCGGCTCGCCCGGCGGATCGAACCGGCGGTGGGTTGGCAGGACATCGTTCTGCCGGGCACCTCCCGCGGCCAACTGCGCGACCTGGCAGCCAGGGCCCGCAACCGCGACCGGGTACTGATCGAGTGGGGAATGCGCCCAGGGGGTGGCCGGGGCAGAGGGGTCACGGCACTGTTCGCCGGGGATTCCGGCACCGGCAAGACCATGTCGGCCGAGGTCATCGCCGGCGAACTGGGCCTTGACCTGTACACGGTGAACCTGGCGACCGTCGTCGACAAGTACGTCGGGGAGACGGAGAAGAACCTCGAGAGGATCTTCGCCGAAGCCGGCGGGGTGAACGCGGTGCTGCTGTTCGACGAGGCTGACGCGATCTTCGGCAAACGCAGCGAAGTCCGCGACGCGCACGACCGGTACGCCAACATCGAGAGCGCCTACCTGTTGCAGCGGATGGAAACCTTCGACGGGTTGGCCATTCTCGCGACGAACCTGCGAGCGAACATCGACGACGCATTCACCCGCAGGCTCGACATGATCATCGATTTCCCGGCGCCGGACGAAAAGTCACGGCTGGCGATCTGGCAGCACTGCCTGGCTCCGCCGGTGCCCTGCGCGCCGGGCCTCGACCTGGTGTTCTGCGCCCGCTCGTTTACCCTCTCCGGTGGGAACATCCGGTCGGCCGCGACCACCGCGGCCTACCTCGCCGCCGGTGCCGATCGGGAGGTCGGCATGACGGAACTCATTTCCGCCGTCCAGCAGGAATACCGCAAACTCGGCAGGCTGGTCCTCGAGCGCGAGTTCGGCCCGTACTTCGCTACGCCGGTTCCGGCCGGGCCGGCTCGCTGACGCACTCGGGAGGGCGAATGAAGGAGAACATCTGCGAGCAGTGCGGCCAACGCAACGAGCCGGGTGTCCAGTTCTGCGTGAATTGCCAGGCGTTCCTTCCCTGGTACGACACCCAGGAGGACGACCTGTCCGCGGCGGCGAGCGCGGCCACCGCCGGCGCGGAACCGACAGTCGCACCGGTCCTGCCAACGACCGCCACTCCGGCGACCGACGGCCCGGCAGGTCCGGCAGGTCCGGCAGGTCCGGCAGGTCCGGCAGGTCCGGCAGGTCCGGCAGGTCCGGCCCCGGTAGCGCCGGTGCCGTCCGATCCCGGCACGGACAACGACGAGGCGCGCTCGTCGCTGCAGATCTCGGTCGAACCGGCGGCGGTGGTCGTCACACCGGGCGGTGATCCGGAGACCGTCGAGGTGCGGGTGCACAACCTGTCCCCGATCGTCGATGCCTACGTCGTCGAGATCGTGGACCCGCCGCCATGGTTGACGACCTCCACCGCCGAGGTCCGGCTGTTGCCCACCACCAACGACCTGGCTCGGGTGACGCTGTCGATCGCGTCCGGACCGTTGGTGCCGGCCGGCGCGGTTGATCTCCGGCTCAGGGTCCGTTCGCAGGCGCATCCGGAGATCTGGGTGTCCGAACCCCTCGAGCTCACGGTCCCGGCGATCGAGGCCCCAGTCGGGCTGCGGCTGGAACCGAGCATGGTCAGGGCCAAGGACTCCGAACCCGGCCGGCTGCAGGCGACCGTCGACAACAAGGGCAGCAACCAGCAGCGTCGCGTCACGCTGTCCGGCCGGGACCTCGAGGGCGTCGTTCGGTTCACCTTCTCGCCATCGGTCCTCGACCTCGACCCAGGGCAATCCGCGACCGTGCAACTGCAGGTGCAGGCACCGAAACCGGACGCAGGGCAGCAGGCCACCCGGCAGCTCACCATCGTCGCCTCGGACAGCAGTTCCGAGGTCGAGGCCACCGCGACCTTCGTCCAGGTGGCCGCGGCGGAGACACCATTGGCGCTCCGGCTGGAACCCACCCTGCTGCGGGTGCGCGACCTTGACAGCGGGAGCCTGGAAGCGGTGCTGGACAACAGACGCGGAACCCGCACCAGGCGGGTGTTTCTGTCCGGCCGCGATCCCGAGGGTGTGGTGACGTTCACCTTCTCGCCGCCGTCAGTGGATGTGTTCGCCGGCGAGACCGTGATGGCGCGGGTCCGGCTCGCGGCTCCGCCACCCGAGCCGGGAAAAGAGGCGACGCGAACGGTCACCGTGCTCGCCACCTCGGACGGCAGCGCGGACATCGAGGCAACGGCGACCTTCGTGCAGGCGACATCGGCGGTCGCGCCCCTGCTGGTGCAGCTGGACCCGACGGTGGTGCGGGTGCGCGACAGCACTTCGGGAACCTTCGAGGCGATCATCGACAACCGCGGCGGCCGCAGGGTCCGGCGGGTCTCCCTCAGTGGCCGCGACCCGGAACGGTTGGTGCGCTTCACGTTCACCCCGCCCTCGCTGGATGTGCTGCCCGACACCATCGGTCGGGCGCGGATCGTGGTGCAGGCTCCGCCGCCCGATCCGGGCCAGGAGTCGACCAGGCAGTTGACGATTTCGGCTACCGACGGCGGGGTGCCGGTGGAGCTCACCGGCACGTTTGTGCAGACGACCTCGGTGTCGGCGCCCGTCGTCGTCAAGCTCGAACCGAGCCTGGTCCGGGTGCGGGACAGCCCCGTGGGGCAGTTCCAGGTCATCGCCGACAACCGGCAGGGCATCCGCGGTCGGCGCGTCACCCTGGCCGGGTCCGATCCCGAACGGGCCGTGGGATTCTCGTTCTGGCCGCCGGTGCTGGAGATCGGTCCCGGCGAGATCGGCCGTGCGACAGCCAGGATCGAGGCCTACCCGCCCGAGCCGGGGGCCGAATCCACTCGGCAGTTCGTGGTCACCGCGTCCGACGGGGAGCGGGACATCGACACGAGCGGCACGTTCGTGCAGACCACGACCCCGCCGCCGCCGGACCAGCCGCTCGTGCTGCGGCTCGACCCCAGCCTGGTTCGGGTGCGCAATCGCGGGACTGGAGCGTTGACGGCTGTTGCCGACAACCGAGGCGGCGGCCGTCCCCGCCGGGTCTACTTCGCCGGGCACGACCCGGAGCGCGTCATTCGATTCGCCTTCAGCCCCGAGTTTCTGGACCTCGCGCCTGGGCAGGTGGGCAGTGCGCAGGCGCGGATCTCCGCGCCCAGGCCGGAGGGCGGCACGGAGTCGACGCGGCCGTTCACCGTGGTCGCGTCCGACGGTGAACGCGACACCGAGGCATCGGGCAGCTTCGTTCAGGAACAGTCCGACCGCCGACCGCTGTGGCGCATCCTGCTCACTCTGCTGGGTGGCCTGATGATGATCGGCGGCGTCTTCACCGCTTGGAACGTCGGCGCGGACATCCATCTGGGCGCGGTCGATGCCCCGCTCGGTGACGAGATCTCTGGACTGGAATGGAATTTGCCCGCCATCGACGTTGCGTCCGACACCTTCATCGACCGCCAGTTGTTCCTCGATGTGCCCGGTCCACTCGACCCAGTGCTGTCGGCCGGGTCGCTGATCATCCTGCTCGCGGTCATCGCGATGCTCGGGTTGACGGGGCCGAAGGGCCGCCTCACCCGGTTGGCAGCGCTGGTCGCGGCCGTCTTCCTGGCCGCGTTCTTGATCGGGGTGTCGCTGGCGCCGAACACCGGCCACATCGGGCCCGGGGTGATACTGGTTTTCGGTGGGTGTGCTGTCGCGTTTGTCGGGGGACTGCTGGCCAAACCCCGTTGAGCGGGGACAGGTATGGCGGTCACCGGCTCTCGGCCAGGGCGTGTTGCCCCAACGGGCAACCGAGACCTCCCCTCCGGGCGACCCAATTCGACTGCCGGACCACCGACAGGAGTGGGACGATCGAAAGGTCCCGACCGGAAGGACGTGCCGATGCATACCCATGATCATGATGCCGACGAGACCTCGTTGCGGCCCAAGGCGGCGCGGCTGGACACGCATCCTCCCGCCCATCTGCTGCAGGCCGCCGCGGCCGGGCGGTCCGACGTCCTCGACGGGGCGGGCATTCTCGGCCTGCAGCGGGCGGTCGGCAACAGCGGTGTCGGTGCCATGCTCGAGGAGGACAGATCCCCGGTTCACGACGTGGTGAACTCCGGCGGCAGTTCGCTGGCTCCCGACGTCCGGGACGAGATGCAGGCCCGGCTGGGCCACGACTTCAGTGACGTCAAGGTGCACAACGACTCTCAGGCCCACGAGTCGGCCCGATCGGTCAATGCCCATGCCTACACCGTCGGGTCCAACATCGTGTTCCAGCGCGACAGGTACGACCCGTCATCGACCGAGGGCAAGACCATGCTGGCGCACGAGTTGACGCACGTCGTACAGCAGCGCAGCGGTCCGGTCGACGGGACCTCCGCCGGCGGCGGGATCAAGGTCAGCGACCCGTCCGACAGGTTCGAGCGAGAAGCCTCCGCCAACGCCGACCGGGTGATGTCGGCGGACGTTACGGCGTCACCCGCCGCCACCGCCGTCTCCGGTTCGGTGGCGGTGCAGCGCGACGAGGCGCCGGAAGAGGAAGAGGAAACCGCACAGGGCTCGTTCGTCCAGCGCGAGGAAGCGCCGGAAGAAGAGGAGGACATGGGCGAGTAGCGCGCAGGAAGGCGGCGCGCGCTGGCCGGGGTCCGCGCCCTGGCCGAGGTCCGCCCAGCCCTGCACCGCCCCGTTGGCCGTGCACCGCCCCGTTGGCCGTGCACCGCCCCGTTGGCCGTGCACCGCCCCGCAGGCCGTACGCCGCCCCGCCTGGCGTGCGCTCCCCCGCCTGGCCGTATGCCGCCCCGCTGGCCGTGCGCCGCCCCGCCCGAGGTTGCGCGGACGAAATTGGCGACTTCTGTCACTCCAGTCCCATAACCGCGACCTTCATGCGCGCTGGGGAAGTTGATCCGCGCCATCAAGGGGTGGGGCGGGGGGAGATCGGAACGGGCGGGTGCCCCATCGGGCAGCCAACACTGCCCCGGGCTCCGTCCGTCCGCACATGCCAACCGCTGCCGGAACAACGGACTATCACAGGTATCTCAGTGGTCTACCAAGGAGGCAGCATGCCGACCTACCTCTCTCCGGGCGTGTACGTCGAAGAGGTCGACTCCGGTTCACGACCCATCGAAGGGGTTGGGACGGCGGTCGCCGCCTTTGTCGGCCTCGCCGAGGACGGGCCGTTCAACACACCCACCCTGGTCCCGAACTGGACGGAGTACACCAGGAACTTCGGCGGCTTCGTTGAGGGCTCCTACCTCGCGCAGTCCGTGTACGCCTACTTCCAGAACGGCGGCGGCAACTGCTATGTCGTCCGCATCGGGCAGGAGAGCGGCTCCGGCAACGGCGCCAGGCGAGGTCCGAAGGCGCTGGCCGCCGGCCCGCAGGGTCAACTCGGCAGCTACCGCATCGTCGCGCTGGACGGCGGCACCCCTGACGGTTCGCTGACCATCGACATCCACGGCGTGGAGGGCGACGCGCCCGAGGGCAGCTTCAAACTGGTTGTCCGCCAAGGTGACCAGGTTCTCGAGGAGTACGACCGGTTGACCACCGGCCGCGGCAAGGCCAACGTCGCCACCGCGGTGAACGCGGCCTCCAAACTGATCCGGATCGAGGAAACGGCGACGGGTGCAGCGGTCGAGGCGCCCGGCATCGGGTCGAGCATCGGCCTGTACGCGCCGCCCCCGCCCGCGGCCGTGCCCTCGCCCCGACTGTCCACCGACGACTACGTGGGAGATGTCGCCGAGCGCACCGGCTTCTCCGGCCTGGAGGCCGTGGACGAGATCACCATGGTGTGCGTTCCCGACCTGATGAGTGCCTACCAGCAGGGTGCGATCGACCAGGAGACCGTCAAGGCCGTGCAGTTGGCGATGATCGCGCACTGCGAGTTGATGGGGGACCGGGTTGCCATTCTGGATCCTCCGCCCGGTTTGAATGCGCAGCAGATGAAGGAATGGCGCATCGACAAGGCCGGCTACGACTCGAAGTACGCCGCCCTGTACTGGCCGTGGGTCAAGGCGGCCGACCCGGCAACCGGGAAGAACATCTACCAGCCGCCGTCGGGTTTCGTGGCCGGCATCTGGGGTCGCAACGACGACACCCGCGGCGTGCACAAGGCGCCCGCGAACGAGGTGGTCCGCGGGGCGATCTCGCTCGAGGTGCAGATCACCAAGAACGAGCACGACCTGCTCAACCCGGTGGGCATCAACTGCCTGCGCACCTTCCCCGGCCGCGGGATCCGGGTGTGGGGCGCCAGGACTCTGTCGTCGGACCCGGCATGGCGGTACCTGAACGTCCGGCGGCTCTTCAACTACCTGGAGGAGTCCATTCTCGCCGGGACGAACTGGGTCGTCTTCGAACCCAACGACGACGCGCTGTGGGCCAAGATCCGCCGCACGATCAGCGCCTTCCTGGTCAACGAGTGGCGAAAGGGAGCCCTGTTCGGTCTCACCCCCGACGAGGCCTTCTACGTCAAGTGCGATCGGGAGACCAACCCGGCGGAGGGCATCGACGCCGGCCAGGTGGTCTGTCAGATCGGGGTGGCCCCGGTGAAGCCCGCCGAGTTCGTCATCTTCCAACTGTCCCAGTTCTCCGGCGGCACCAGCCTCGTCGCCGAGTAGTCGAGAACATCTCTAGGAGAAGGAGACTCCGATGGCAGGGCTCTATGAGGGCAGTGGGGTCGGACATTCGTTCGGCATCGAGATCGACGGCGTGGTGATCAAGAGCATCACCGAGGTGAGCGGCCTGAAGATGGAACAGGACGTCATCGAATACAAGGAGAACGGCCCCGACGGCAAGTACAACATCAAGAAGCTGCCGGGTCGGTGGAAGGCCGGCGAGGTCACCCTCACCCGCGGACTGACCGACGACCAGAGTTTCGAGAAGTGGGTCAAGGACTCGCAGTTCGGCAAGATGGGTGATGTCCGCAAGGGCGGCGCGATCATCGTCTACGACTACGAGGGCACGGCGGTCAAGCGCTACAAGCTGACCAACGCGTGGCCGAAGAGCCTGGAGATCGGTTCGCTGAAGGCCGGTGACACCAGCGTGCTGACCGAGAAGCTGGTCGTCACCTACGAACGGCTCGAGGTGGAGTGATGCGCCGCAGCGCTGCTGTCGCGGCGCTCGAGGACATCCAGCGCGCCGGGCCGACCGCGGTACCGGTCCAGGCACCGCCGGCACCACCATCACCTGTGCACACCGAACAGAAGCTGCGCACGGAGTTCTCGTTCCTGCTGCCGCGCGGCTATGTCGACGGGTCGGGGACGGTGCATCGCGACGGGGTGATGCGGTTGGCCACCGCGCGGGACGAGCTGGTGCCGTTGCGCGACGATCGGGTCAGGGAGAACCCCGCCTTCCTGACGGTGGTGTTGCTGGGTCGGGTGGTCACCCGCATCGGGACGATCGACGACGTGCATGCGGGCATCATCGAGAACCTGTTCGCCTCGGACTTGGCCTTTCTCCAGGATCTGTACCGCAGGGTCAACCAGGAGGGCCACACCCGGGCGAACGTGAGCTGTCCCAACTGTTCCCACGACTTCGCGGTCGACGTCGCCGGGGGCCGCCTGGGGGAATAGTGACGTACGCGCCCGACCGGATCTACGAAGAGGTCGCGTACATCGCCTTCCACTTCCACTGGCCGCTGGACGATCTGCTGGACCTGGAACATGCCGAGCGGCAGCGGTTCGCGAACGAGATCGGGCGGATCAACACGCGTATCAATGCAGGGAGGTGACCGATGGCCCGATGGTGGCGACGGGGCGCTCCAGCACCAGTTCTTACGCCCGCTCCGCCCGCCCGGGATTCCGCACCGGTCCCCGCGCAACCGGACACCGCACCCGTTCAGCGGGCGGAGTGGCGGGACGTCCCGCCGCTGCGGCCAGTGGTCACCGCCATCTCCCCGGTCGCCGCGCCGGGTTCGTTCGCAAGGACCCTCGCTTCGTGGCAGAACCCGAGCTTCCTGCAGCCGCTCGGTCATGCGGTCGATCCGGCCGGCCCCGCCGGTGTGGTCGACGGCCTGGCAGTGTCGGCTACGCAGCGAACCAAATCCGGTGACGCCGACCTTCCGGTCGCCACTCGGGCTCCGGCGGGAAGCGCGACCGCGCAGCGCACGGCGGGTCCTTGGCCGGGCGTCGCCGAGTCGCCCGTGGCGGTCGGCACGGGCGCTGCTCACGGGGAACCGTTTGCTGGCAATGGATTCACCGCTGACGCCTGGGATGAACCGAGGACGCTGAGCGTCGCTCCCTCCCTGCCCGACGGCGGCGCGCTCACCGTCGCGCCGGATCTGCCGGTCCGATCGACCCTGCCGGCGGTGCCCCGGCCCGCGGCTTCGAGTTCTCCGACGGCTGCGCCCGGCACGCCGACGCTATCGCGCTCCGTCGCCGACGACGGACTTTCCGACGACCCCAGTGAACCCCGAGCCGTTTCCGCGGATCTGGAACGGTCGGCTGCCACTGACGCAGCCGAGCATCACAGCCCGAGCGCCGCTCAGCACGGCCCGGATGCGGTGTCCGACGCAGTGGCCGAAGCACCGCAGGCGCCGGGCCGATCAGGCCAACCGCCCGCCGCAACCGGACTCGCGCCGCTGGTCGGCGACCCGGCGGCGAGCCCGACCGGAGCCGGCAATGCATCGGACGACGGCGCGGCCGATAGTGATCATCGGACAACGGATCTCGCTGACACGTCGGGGACCGCGATGCCGCTGGCCGCTGCCAGCCTGCCGACCGCGGGCAGTGCGAGGCCGTCGACGGTGCAGCGAGCCGCCGATCGAGCACACCGGGCGCCGGGTCTGGGTGCGCCGCTGCCCACGGCGCCGATTGCAACAACTGGGACCGGCCGGCCAGGGGAGTCGCCGGCCGCACAACCGCTGCAGCGCGCGGATTCTCGTAGCGCCGACCTGCGACTGCCGCCGGTCCAGCGGACCGTGGCAGCTCCCGCTCCGTCCAGCACGTCATCGGCGCCGCCCGTTCCGGCCGCGTCCGCGGCGAGACCTCCTGCGGCGCAGGGCGAACTCGAGAACCCGGTCGAGCAATCGGAGGCGTCATCCGCGTCCACGCCTACCGCACCGCTGGTGGGTTCGGCCCGCCTGATGCGGGTGATCGATCCCGCGGATTCCGGCGCAGAGGCTGGGCGTGCTGCGGGTGCGGACGGGCACGCAGGTACGCCGGCCGCGACGTTGCCCACCGCCTCATCGGCTGGGGCGCCGTCGCTGTCGTCTTCGGTGCCGTCCTCGCCCCGACCCGGACACGGTTCGCCGTCAGCCATGGACGTTCAACGCACCGTCGGCGTCGACCTGCCATCGGAGAAGGCCCGTCCCGGCGCAGAGCTGATGGCCGAACCGGCGGACGGTCCCGCCGACTCTGCCGTTCGCAACACCCCTCCAGCGGGAACGGAAGTGGCACCCACCCTCGGTGCTGCTTCGGTCCGGTCCGGAGTCAGTGAGCGGCAACAGGAATCGTCCGAGGACCGCCGCGACTCCATCGGCCGGCTCCCGGTGGCGACCCACCTCGGACCGGACCTGTCCGGCGCCGCACCGCAGGTGCAGCGGTTCGCCGAAACCCCGGCTACCGATCACGTCACGGACGGATCAGCATCGCCGGCGCCGACGGCGCGCTCCGACCAGCGCTTCGAGACGGCCGACCCGGTCGCTGCGCCGGCGCCGGGTGACCTCAGCGCACCCGGACTGCCCCTCAGGCTGATCCCGCTGCTGGGCGAACGCGCGTCACCTCGGTTGGCGCTCGGTACGCCCATCGGGCCGTCCGTGCAGCGCGTCGCCGCGCCGGAACCCTGGGCCGGACAGGCACAATCGGACCGCCGGTCAGGGCCGAGCGATGGGAGCGGCGGCGGCGGTGCGACCAGGGGTCACGCCACGGGGTTCCCACCGGCGAGTGTTGCTGTGCAGCGCAGCCAGAGTGCGGCGCCGGCGCCCGGCGCGCGGCCGGGACTGGGCGCGGCGGTGCCGACCGTTCCGGCTTCGATCGGTCATGACGCGGTTTCGGTCCGGGCGATGTCGCTGGAGCAGATGTTCGCGCCCGGCGCGGCCGCGATCGCGAGCGGCGCTGCGCACGGCGATGGTGCGGGCTCGGTTGTCTTTCACGCCCCGACCGTGGACGAGTCTGCGGAAGGGCCCTCCGTGCAACGTTTCGGACTTCCAGGTGCAGACGTGCTGTCGGGGGCGTCGACCCTCGCCGACCGCGCCAAGAGCGCGGGCGGCGGGTTGCTCGGCAGCGCCCGCAGCGCCGCAGGCAGTTACGCCGACACGGCCCGGAACGCGGCAGGCGGCTACGCCGACACGGCCCGGAACGCGGCGGGCGGCTACGCCGACACGGCCCGGAACGCCGCGGGCAGCTACGCCGACACGGCCCGGAACGCCGCAGGGAGCTACGCCGACACCGCCAGGAACGCCGCAGGGAGCTATTCCGACACGGCCAGGAACACCGCAGGCAGCTACGCCGACACCGCGCGGAACGCGGTGGGCGGGTATGCGGACTCTGCACGCACCCTCGCGGGCCAGGCGGTGGATTCGGTGCAGTCCGCCGCGAGCGGCGCTGGCGACGCCGCACAGAACGCGATTGCGACGGCGGCGGGCGCGGCTGGTGGCGCGATAGCCGGGGCAGCCGGCACGGCGGCCAACGCATTGCCGACCGACCTTGACGAATTGGCCCGGCGGCTGTTCGACCCACTGAGCGCGCGGTTGAAGTCCGAGCTGTGGCTCGACCGTGAGCGGGCAGGGATGGTCACCGATCTCCGCCGCTGACGGTCAACGCCTCGTGACGAAAAACAACCGGAAACCAGCCGCACACCAGCCACACCAGCACCCAAGGAAAACCGAGAACACCGAGAACACCGAGATGATCACCACCGGCACCGAGGAGAAGCGCCATGGCTGACGAGGATCCCGCAATCAGCGTCTGTTTCGAGGTCAGCATCGACGACGACAGTCTCGGGGTGTTCAACAGTTGTGAGGGACTCGGCTGTGAATTCGTCCTCGAACAACGCGAGGAGGGCGGCAACAATTCGATGGTCTGGCAATTGCCCACCCGGATGAAGTACACCAACGTGAAGCTCACCCGACCGATCGGCGCCGACAGCGCGAAGCTGACCAAGTGGTTCGCCGGCATGGTGAACGGGGTCAAGCCGACCACCATGGTCATCTCCGCGAAGTCCCGGTTCGACGAGAAGGTCGCCGAGTGGTCGTTGGTTGGCGTCGTGCCGGTGCGGTGGACCGGGCCGAGCCTGAACTTCGACACGGTGAAGGTGGCCACCGAGACCCTGGAAGTCGCGCACCACGGCATCCTGCCGCCCGGGTAGGCGAAACCCCTTATGCAGAAACACGTTCGGCAGAAACACCGCCCGACAACACCATTGGAGCAAGGACATGAGCGCGACGGTCGGACTGGTGCAGGCCGGCGGGGGTGGCGCGCTCCCGGCACCGTCACCCGCCGGCGACAAGGGTCGTCCGCAGGTCGAACGGGCGTCGCTGACCCTGTATGACTCCTCGCCGATCGACGGCGGCCGGAAACTCGACGGCAAGATCGACACCATCGACTTCCAGTTCAACCCCAAGGAAGTCACCATCGCCAAGTCGGCGAAGTGGGAGCGGAAACCGTCCCGTTCGGCGAAGAAATCCGGGCCGCCGCAATTCAACGGCGCCGAGCCCAGCAAGCTGACCCTCGAGATGTTCTTCGACGCCACCGGAACGCACGACGGCAGCGTGGTGGCTGCGGTCGAGAAGTTGCTGTCCTGCTGCGTGCCCACCGAGAAGACCGCCAGTACCGACAAGCCGGTCGCCCCGCTGGTCGTCTTCACCTGGGGCAAGATCACCGGCTTTCCCGCGTTCATCACCCAGGTCAGCGCGAAGTACACACTGTTCTCCGCCGACGGCACACCGATTCGCGCGACCTGCAGCGTCTCGCTGGAAGAAATGCCGGGCGAGAACTCCAAGCAGAACCCCACGTCCGGATCACTGGCCGTGCGCCGAATGCATCGGATGGTTGTCGGCGATTCGCTGGCCTCGCTCGCCTACGCCGAGTACGGGGACCCGACGCTCTGGCGATATCTGGCCAGCTTCAACAGGATTGACGATCCGCTGCGGATCCCGCAGGGCAGCGTCGTGCTGCTGCCCAGCGCTGCAGAACTCCTCGACTCGGCCGGGTGATGCCGGCATGTCAACCACGTCGGGATTCGTCGTCGAGATCGACGGGTCGCCGCTGGCCGCGGACGTCGCGCCGCTGCTGGGATCGGCGGACGTCGACGACAGTCTCCGGTTGCCGGATTTGTTCGTGCTGCGGTTTCGCGACTCCGAGCGGATTGTCATTGCCAAGTCGGGAGCCAAGATCGGTTCCAAGGTGAAGATCTCCGTCGCCAGCGATGCCGGACCCACCCCACAACCGTTGATCGAGGGCGAGGTGACCGCGCTGGAGGCGGAGTTCGACAGCACCGGCACCTTCACCGTGATCCGAGGGTACGACCAGGCGCACCGGTTGTTCCGCGGCCGGCGCACCGAGACGTACACGCAGAGCACCGCCTCGGATGTCGCCAAGAAGGTGGCGGAGCGAGCGGGACTGGCCATCGGCACGGTGGAACCGACCAGCACGGTCTTCGATCACGTGTCCCAGGGCGGTCTCACCGACTGGGAGTTCCTGGACGGCCTCGCCCGGGAGAACGGGTACGAGATCGCTGTCAGGGCAGGAAAATTCGATTTCAGCAAGCCCAAGGACGCGAACAAGGCCCCCGAGGCCGGCGGTCCCACCGCCAGCAACCCGCTGGTGCTGCGGCTCGGGACCGACCTCTTGCGCTTCAGGTCAGTCCTCACCTCCGCCGAGCAGGTCACCCAAGTGCAGGCCCGCGGCTGGGACCTGGCCCAGAAGAGGCCGTTCGTCGCCACCGCACCCGCCAAGACCACCAGCGCGGAGTTGCCCACGGTGACGCCGGTGGACCTGGCCGCCAAGTTCGGCAGCCCGGTGTACGTAGCCACCGACGTCGCCTACCGGACCCAGGCCGAGGTCGACGGCGCGGCGAAATCGTTGGCCGCGGAGATCGCCGGCGCGTTCGCCGAATTCGAGGGTGTCGCCAGGGGGAATCCGAAACTCCGCGCGGGCACAGCGATCACGGTGAACAACGTCGGCGTCCCGTTCGACGGCAAGTACATCATCACCTCCTCGCACCACCGGTTCGACCCCGTTACCGGCTACACCACGGCGATCTCGGTGACAGGACGGCAGGAACGGAGCCTGTACGGCCTCACCTCAGGATCCGCCACCGGCCGGGCGGGAACGAGCATCGTGGTGGGTGTGGTGAGCGACGCGAACGACCCGCAGGGGCAGGCCCGGGTGAAGCTGACGTTTCCCTGGCTGTCCGACAGCTACGTCAGCGATTGGGCCCGCACCGTCCAACCGGGTGCCGGTAAGGACCGGGGTGCGATGGTGCTGCCGGAGGTCGGTGACGAGGTCCTGGTCGCGTTCGAGCAGGCAGACATTCGGCGGCCCTATGTGCTCGGCGGCCTGTACAACGGCATCGACACTCCACCCGCCGGCGGGGTCAAGCTGATCGACGGCAGCTCCGGCGCGGTGAACCGGCGGTCCGTGGTGTCCCGCCGCGGTCACCGGATCGACCTGATCGACGAGGACGGCCGCACCGAGGGCATCACCCTGACCACCACGGGGGACAAGCTCAAGCTGGTGATGGATTCGGTGGCCACCTCCATCACCCTGCACAGCGACGGCAAGGTGCTGATCGAGGGCAAGGGCGGGGTGGTGATCGACTCGGCCAGCGCCAAGCTCGAGCTCAAGGGTGGCGAGGTCTCGATCGCCGCGACCAGCGGCGTGAAGATCGACGGTGGTGCCGGCGCGGTCAGCCTGACCGCCGGCACCGAGCTGGCGCTGAAGGGGACCTCCGCGAAGCTCGAGGGCAGCGCACAGGCGGAGGTCAAGGCCGGCGGTGTGCTCACCGTCCAGGGCAGCCTGGTCAAGATCAACTAACGCACCGCACCCGCAACCCAGCAGAACACCGGAAACGACGACAAGGAGCGGACCATGCCACCAGCGGCGCGGGTCGGGGATCCGACCGGGCATCCCGGGGTGATCGGACCTCCGGGGGTGCCGAACGTACTGATCGGCGGCCTGCCCGCGGCCACGGTCGGCACCCCGCACATCTGCTCGTTCCCGCCGCCCGCCGTGCACCCGCCGTCGGTGATCTCGCCGCCCGGCTATCCCACGGTGCTGATCGGCGGCATGCCCGCCGCCCGGATGGGTGACATGTCCGCCTGCGGCGCGCCGATCATCCTCGGTGCGCCCACCGTGCTGATCGGAGGATGACGATGGCGCAGGGATTCTCGGGCGATTTCATCGGCGCCGGATGGGCGTTTCCGTTGGCCACCGACGCAACCGGCGGGATCGCGTTGGTGGCCCGGGAGCGCGAGATCGAGGAGGCCATCAGGCTGATCCTGGCCACTGCGCCGGGGGAGCGGCCGATGCGGCCCGAATTCGGTTGCCGGGTGCACGATCACGTCTTCGCGCCGATCAACGCGAGCACGGCGGGCGCCATCGCCCAGGACGTGCGATACGCGCTGGAGCAGTGGGAGCCCAGAATCGACGTGCGGGACGTGCTGGTCAGCTTCGACCGCGCCGAGGCGGGCACGCTGTACATCGACATCCGTTATTCGATCAGGGGTTTCAACGACCCGCGGAATCTGGTCTTCCCGTTCTACGTGATCCCCGAAGAACCCGGGTCCGGGGCGGTCGGGTCTGTCGCACCGCCCGAACTCGGTGCCCATCAAAGGAGTGGCTGAGCATGGTGCTGCCCGCGCCGAACCTGGACGACCGGCATTTCCAGGACCTCGTCGACGATGCGAAACGTCTTGTCCAGCAGCGCTGCCCGGAGTGGACGGACCACAACGTCTCGGACCCCGGGGTCACCCTGATCGAGGCGTTCGCGCAGATGGTCGATCAGTTGATCTACCGGTTGAACCGGGTGCCGGATCGGAACTACATCAAGTTCCTCGAGCTGATCGGAGTGGAATTGCGCCCCCCGGCGGCGGCCCGCGGCCGGGTGACCTTCTGGTTGTCGGCGCCGCAACCGCAGACCGTGGTGGTGCGGGCGGAGACCGAGGTGGCCACGCCGCGCACCGACGTCGCCGATCCCGTCGTGTTCTCCACCGTCGGCAACCTGGACATCGTGCCGTGCTCGTTCGCCCGCGCAGGGGCGATGCCCGCCGGCGGGGAGGTCGCGGACTACACGAATTCGCTGCGTGCCGGCGGCGAATTCGAGTGTTTCGGCAAGTCACCGCTACCCGGCGACGCGTTGCTGGTCGGTTTGTCCAACCCGGTGCCGTCCTGCGCGGTGGTGATCCGAATGGACTGCCGGGTGTCCGGTGTCGGCGTCCGGCCGGACTGGCCGCCGCTGATCTGGGAGGCCTGGACCGGCATCGGTTGGACCGCCTGCGATGTCGATCGTGACGAGACCGGCGGGATGAACAAGCCCGGTGACGTGATCCTGCACGTCCCGGACACCCACGAGGCCTCCATCCTGGCCAGGAACCGCGCGGGCTGGCTGCGCTGCCGACTGCTGGCGCCCGAGGAGAACCAGCCCACGTACACCGCCTCCCCGCGGATCCGGTCGCTGTCGGCATTCACCATCGGCGGTACGGCGCGGATGGTGCACGCCCAGGTCATCCGCGACGAGGAGATCGGCATCTCGGACGGCACCCCGGCGCAACGGTTCCCGTTGCAGCGCAGGCCGGTCGTACCTTGGGAGGAGCCCGGCCGCCTCCAGGTGATCGACGACACCGGCGTCAGTGATTGGGCCGCGGTGGAGCATTTCGCCGAGTCGGCCACCGACGACGCGGTGTTCCATCTCGACTCGATCACCGGCGAGGTACATTTCGGTCCGGCGGTCCGGCAGGGCGACGGTTCGCTGCGCCAGTACGGTGCGGTGCCGCCGAAGGGTGCCCACCTGCGGCTGGGGGTCTACCGCACCGGCGGCGGCGTCGCCGGAAACGTGGCGACGGGACAGGTCAGGGTCCTCAAGACCAGCGTGCCGTACATCTCGCGGGTGGAGAACCGCACACCCGCCGTCGGCGGCGCCCGGGCTGAGGACATCGAGGACGCCAAGCTTCGCGGGCCGCTGGTGTTGCGGTCGCGGGGCCGGGCGGTGACCGCCGAGGACTTCGTCGAGCTCACCAAGCAGGTGGCTCCGGAGATCGCCAGGGTGCAGTGCCTGGGGGCCGACGCGGGCGGAGTGCGGGTGCTGGTGGTGCCGTACGTCGCCGGCGATTCGGTCGGCCGGATCCGACGTGACGACCTGATGCCACTGCCCGAATCGCTGACCAGGATCAGCGCGTACCTGGACGAGCGCCGGCTGATCGGCACCCGGATGGTGATCGAACCGCCCGAGTATCAATGGCTCACTGCCGTGGTCAGCGTGCGGGCGCGTCCGCGGTACCGAGCCGAAGAGGTCCGGCAGGACGTGCTGCGCGCGATCTACCGGCTGTTCGACCCGCTGGAGGGCGGCCCGGAAGGCACCGGGTGGCCGTTCGGCCGGTCGGTGCAGGCGCACGAGGTGAACGCCGCGCTGGCCCGCATCCCCGGGGTCGACATGGCCGAGGAGGTCAGCGTGCAGTTGTTCCCCGCCGACCCCGCGACCGGCCGACGCGGTTCGGCGGTGCAGCGCCTTCCGCTGCCGGCGACCTCGTTGGTGTTCTCGTACGAACATCAGGTGCGGGTGCGGCAGTGAGGGGCTTGATCCCAGGGCTGGCCTCGCCGCATCCGCTCGTGGACACGCTGCCGGCGCTGTACCGCGAGGATCGGTTCGCTCAAGACCTGTGCGGCGGTCTGGACGAGGTGCTGGCGCCGATCCTGGCGACGCTCGATTCGCTGGATGCCTACCTCGATCCCGGGACGGCCCCCGACGACATGCTGGGCTGGCTCGCCGGGTGGTTGGGCATCGCGCTGGACGGCAACCAGAGCGCAGGACGGCAACGGGAACTGGTGCAGGCCGGCGTCGAGTTGCTGCATTGGCGGGGGACCGCGCGGGGCGTGCGGGCGGCCGTCGGTGCACTGTTCGACCTACCCGCCGAGATCGCCGAATCCGGCGGTGCGGCGTGGTCCACCGAGCCGGTCGGCAACCTACCCGGATACGACCGGACCGAGTTGGTGGTGCGGCTCGGGGTCAGCGACCCGGACGCGTTCGATGTACGCCGGCTCGACGCCCTCGTCGCGATGGTCAAGCCGGCGCATATCCCGCACCGTGTCGAAGTCTTCGGTCGGGACGCCGACTGACTTTCCGAAACTGCCGATGTCATGGGTTGACTGTCGGTGCTCGGAGGGCCATTGTTGGGTTGCACTCCAGATCGGGATCCCGGCGTCGTGATCCCACGTGTGTTCGCTCCGTTTGCCGGGGCGCCGTCCTTGAGAAAGCCCATCAACCATTTCTTTGCGGGTGCCGACTGGTGCGCCGGTATGTTCCCGCGATCGGAATGGTCATGACGCAAAGGCCGTGGTCCCGTTGCCCGATCTGCATATCAAGTCCGACTCGTTCTGCCGTGCTCAGGATCTGTTGATCCAGTACGACGATGAGCCTGCACTGGTCCGTCCGGCCGAACTGGCCGAGATGGTGAGGGAATTGCTCACCGAACCCCATTGGAACTGCGCAGCGGATCCTTCCATTGTCGCGCACGCGCACGCTGCGACTGTCCCTCAGGTGCATGCTGCGACTCGCTCCGGTCAAACGCGGCGCCGTCGGACGGGTTGACGCGACCCCTTTCGTTCACCCCATCGGTGAGCGGCCGTTGCCTTTTCGTACCCGGATATCCACCGGAAAGGGAACGGCGCACCGTCGGCTGTGTCGACAAGCTGACGCGCAGGTGCTGTGCGAATGTGACCGGCCAAGGGTTTGGGGTTCGACGGGCGGGCAGCGGGACTACCCGCAACCCTGGACCCGGGTGGACGACCTCAGTCACCCGGAGGTAGGTATGGCACGGTGGGGGATTTCCGCGGGCGGCGGGTGGCGGGGACGGCCGCAGCGGGACGGCGTCGGAGTGTTGACCCGGGACCCCCTGGGCGTGGCGCGATGCCACGCCCGGGGGGTATTTCTTGGTCTTCCGCCGTCGAGTGGGAGTCCGGCACAGAACCTGACTCGCAGCAAGGCCGGCCGGCCTGGTTGACCATGCGCAGCAGCCGCGATCCGGGCGCTCTGCGCAGCGGTGCGCTTGCAGCCAGGCAACGCCGCGACGAGATCGTCGAGCACCTTCTCGGCATAGGGCTGGCCATGCAGATCACCGCGCGTCAGTCACTGCCGCGGTCTCGGTCCATGTCATAGTCGCTGCCCCAGCCGGTGAACGCCGGCGCCGAGCCCCGGCCGAGCGACATCCTGGCGGCGCCAGTTCGGGCCCGGAACGTCGTGCCGTCACAGGCTATAACTCTCCGTAATAGTCCGACTGCTTAGAGTGAATTTTCTTTCTCGACGGATGGACTGCGGCGGTTTGGCGTTGTTCTGCCGTCGCTGGGTGCCGCACGCTTTTTTTGTGGCCTTGGGCCGACAGCTGGCGCCTGCCCCGACGCAGGCGTCGCGGGAGGACGGTTGATGAGATCCCCCGAGACGTCGGCGGAGATCCCGGCGGCGGTGCAAGGCACCGCCAGCACGGTCGACTCGACCGGCCCCGCCACCGCACGGTGGCGGCGGCCGTCCGTGATCATCAGCGGCGTCCTGTTCCTCGTCATTGCGATATGCGCCTACCTTGCCACGCTCGTCGCGGGCAGCGAGTCCGAGACCGCGGCGGCGGTGAACAACCTCGGACAATTGGCCGCGGTGACCGGCGCCACGGTGGCGGCTGCTGTCGCGGTCACCCGGCACAGGGGCGCCGACCGGCGCGCCTGGCTCCTGGTGTCCGTCGCCTGCGGGTCGTGGGCGGCCGGCCAGTTGATCTGGTGCTACGTCGAACTCGTCCGGCGCGAAGAGGTGCCGCAGGTTTCGATCGCGGACCTGTTCTTCCTGTCGTTCACCGCGGTGATGGCGTTCGCTGTCTGGCCGTCCGGCGGTCGGCACACCGATCGGCTGCGCACGCTGCTGGACGCGTTCATCATCGGCATGTCGCTGTTCGCGATCAGCTGGGCCACCACGATCAATCACGTCACGTCCGAGACCGACGACGCGGGTCTACTGGGTGTGTTGATCAACCTGGCATATCCGTGCGGCGACGTCGTGGTACTCACCATCGTGCTGCTCGGCGCCAGCCGAGGCACGCACCAGCGGTCGAGCCTGACGACGGTCGCCGCCGCCATGGCCTTGATCGCGGTATCGGACGGGTTCTATGCCTACATGTCGGCGTCAAGCACTTTCGACCCGGGCTCGGTGACCGGCCTCGGCTGGATCGCCGGGTTCGGATTGATCGGCTGCGCCGCGTTGGCCGGCGCGCCGGGGCCTGGGGCGGCGATGCGCTCCGGTGCGGGATCGGGTGCCAGATCGGGTGCGGGATTGGTTGCGGGATCAGGAATCTCGTTCGGGCCCGATCCTCGGCAGGGAGCCCAGCGAAGCAGAGCCGCGAGCATGCTGCCCTATCTTCCACTGGCCGTCGCGCTGATCATCATTGCCGCGGACCGGTACACCAACGGCAGCGATCGGGTGACCGGCGTCGTCGTCGTGCTGACGTTCATCGGTGTGCTGATCCGGCAGTACCTGACGATCAGGGACAACGTCACGCTGACCAGGCACCTGGAGCACCGCGAACGTGATCTTGAGCGGCAGGCGTTCGCTGACCAGTTGACCGGGTTGCCCAATCGGGCGCTGTTCACCGACCGGGTGGCCCATGCGCTGGAGCAGCACCGGCGCAACCTGCGCCCGCTGGCCCTGCTGTTCGTCGATCTCGACGACTTCAAGGCGGTGAACGACACCCTCGGGCACCCGATCGGGGACGAGCTGGTGATCAGGGTCGGCGAGCGGCTCCGTGGCGCGGTCCGCGCCAGCGACACCGTCGCCCGGTTCGGTGGTGATGAGTTCGCCGTCCTGATCGAGGGGGACAGCGACGCCATCGAAGCAGGCTCCCGGCTCGTCGAATGCCTCCGGCCGGCCTTCCTGTTGGCCGGCGAGCACTTGTCGGTCGGCGCCAGCATCGGCCTGGCCGAGGTGACGGGCGAGCAGGAAACCCCCGAGCTGGACGAGTTGTACTCCCGCGCCGACATCGCCATGTACGCGGCCAAGCGGGGCGGGAAAGGGCAGCTGGCGCTCTACGAGTCGTCGATGGTGTTGCCCGAGGCCGCGGACCTGCACTACCGGCCGCTGTTGTTCGACGCAATTCACGCCGGTGACATCGACTGTGTCTTCCAACCGATCATCGAGCTGCGATCGGGCCGGGTGCATTCGATGGAGGCGCTCGCGCGGTGGAGTATCGGCGGGCATCCGGTTTCCCAGGATTACTTCATCAAGCTCGCCGGCCGGCTCGGGCTGTTGACCGCGTTGACCGACCTCATGGTGGACCGGGCCTGTGCCCAGCTGGCCGACTGGTCGACCCGGCTGCATCGCGACGATCTCCGGGTCTGCGTGAACGTGCCTCCCGGGTTGATGACCGACCAGGATTTTCCCGACCGCGTGTCGATGATCCTCGAGCGGCATGGCCTGGAGGGCGGCAGCCTGATACTGGAGATCACCGAGGACGCCCTGATCGGCGAGACCGGCGCTGCAAAGCCGGTGGCAGACCGCTTGCGTGGCATGGGTCTTCAGCTCTGGCTGGACGACTTCGGCACGGGCTACTCGTCACTGCTGAGCCTGCGGCAGATCTCCCTGCAGGCGGTCAAGATCGATATCGCGTTCGTCGCCAACATTCACACCGATCCCGACGCCGCACGTTTCCTCCGGGCACTGCTCGCGCTGGGCCGCGATCTTGATCTGACTGTCGTCGCGGAAGGTGTCGAGCTTCCTGGACAGGCACAGATCCTGCGCTCGCTGGGCTGCGAGCTCGTGCAGGGCTACCTGTACGCGCATCCGGCGCCAGCCACGGATTTCGACCAACTGCTGGCTCCCGCTCCGCCGGAACCGTCCTCGAACGTGGTCGATGCTGCGACGCCTGTCGGGATGCTCCCGCACCGCCGGCGCAGCCGGGCTCGTCCGGCGTGACGCGCGTGCGGCGGACGCCGGCGGGTATCACTCACGCAGGTTGATCGTCGCCGGCCCGGCGAGAATCGGCGATGCCGGTGGGATGGACATTCGGCGGATGAGGATGGGGCGTCAAGCTTTTCGACCGCCGACTTTCCGGAAGTCCTTCGGTAGGGGGAAGGCCCGGCGGGATCGGCACGGTCCGGTCAGACTGCGTCCAATTCTGCCTGCACCCTGGCATGCTCGTGCCGCGCGCGAGCTGCCGCGCTGGAATCACCGGTGACCTCGTGCACCTCGACCAGCAGTTCCCACGCCAGGTCCTGGTAGCGGTCCAGTTGAACGGACAGCCGGGCGGCATCCAACGCCTCGCGCGTCCGGCCGAGCTGGAGGGTGTCGCTGGCCAGCCCGGCGGCAGCGGATGCCGCGGCGAGCCGGTAGCGGTCGCGGTCGTCGACGAGGTATTCGGCGGGGCCGTCCTCGGGTAGCAGGTCCCCGGTGTACAGCGCGAGAGCCGCCGCGCGGGCCTGCGCACTGCCGGACGTGTCGCCGCGCGCCGCGCAGGAGGCCGCCTCCCGCAGCGCCGAGTCGAAGCTGCGAATGTCGAAGGTGCTGCCCGCCGGCAGCGCCAGCCGATAGGCATCGCCGTGTCGGGTGAGCACGTCCGGTCCTGACAACCCGCTCTGCTCCAACAGTTGTCGCACGCTGGAAACCGCCACCTGCAGGCGCCGGGTGCCGACTGACAGGTCGACTCCCGGCCACAGCGCGTCGACCAACCTCTCCCGGTGCACGTCGTGGTCGGGGGTCAGCGCCAGCAATCGCAGCAGTGCCCGGGCCCTGGGGCGTAGCGACCCGAGATCGACCTGTTCGTCCGCAATCTGGATTCGGAAACCGCCGAAGCAGCTGACCTGGACCGGCGGCGGTGCGGTCGACGACGCCGGATCGGGGCGGGCGGTCGCCGATGCGGCGTCGGCGACTGCACCGGCACGGGCGCCGGCACTCGCATCGTCGGGTTCAGCTCCCGCCGTGCCGGGTCGGGTGGTCCGGGAAGGGATCATGGTGCGTCTCCGGTGCGGGAGCAGCGCACTGAGTCCGGCCAGGCCGGGTGGGCCGTCGTGCTGCGGATCATCCGCGGTGACCGCGGGCATCGCCGAACATGCCAGTTCCGCCGCGGCCGGCAGGTTGACGGCGCGGGCCGCCGCCGCCACTCTGGTCGAAAATTCCTGTGCGCCAGGCGCTCCGGCGCGGACGAGAAAGCACGCTCGTAGTGCCTCTGCCCATATCGCCAGCACGGGAGCATCCAGTTGACGGAAACGCCGTGCAGCGTCGGCGAAGTCGGCGGGGTCGGCGTCCTGGTCGGCGATCTGTGCGGCGATCGACACCATCAGCTTCAGCAGCGCGGCGCCCCAATCGTCGCCGGTTCTCTCGCACTCCACCAGCAGGTCTGCGCAGGCGGTGAGTCGCCAGGCCGGCGAGCCGATGGCGACCAGGACCGCCTCCTGCACGCCGCGGGCGAGCCTGGCGAGCCAGGGCAGCCCGGCGAGTTCGGCGTCCAGCGCGACCTGGCCGAGAGCGCCGGACGTGCCGGCGCAGTTCCCGTTCAGCAGGTCGATGGCGGTACCGGCGAACTGGGCCAGTGACCGGTGGGTGGCATCGGCCCGCTCGTCGGCTTCGACAGATTCCAGCAGACGACGTGAGGTACCGGCATCCCCGTCGAGCAGGGCGGCCAGCCCACGGGAGAGCACGTCGCCGGGCCCCGCGCCGGAGAACTGCCGGTAGCGGCCGCCCCGGTTGGCTGTGCCGACAATGGTGCCGGTGGGGGCGCCGACCTGCGCTCCCGGCGCTCGCAGGGTGGCTTCCCGCAGCCGTGCCGACCAGTGTCGGTTCTCCGGGTGCGGGTCGCCGAGCCAGCCCGGTCCAGCTGCCCGGCCAACGCTCCACATCAGCGCTACCGCGCGCTCGCGGCGACAGCTGTCCCGGAAATCGGGCTCGTCGAGCAAGCTTTCGGCCTGCTTGAAGGCCTGCACCGCGGCGCTGAGCGATCCCTCACGTACCCGGCGGCGGGCCTCGGCCAGCGACAGCCACGGGTCGTGCTGCACGACCACCGCCGGCAGCAGGATGTCCGCGCCGGTCGCGGAGTCGGCCGGCCCGCTGCCGGAGGCCTGGATCAGCCGGGCGACTGCGCCCCAGTCCTCGGCACGCGCGTACGCCCTGACCGCGCCGCGGAGATCGCCGTTCGACTCGAGCAGCTCCGCGCTCCTGGAATACCAGCCGCGTGCGCCCGCCGCGCCGTACTCCTGGACCAGCGCCCATTCCAGGTGCGTGCGCAGTACTTCGTGGTACCTGAAGGTGGTGCCGTCGTCCTCCGATGACGTGAACAGCTGCTGCTGCTCCAGCTCGTCGAGAATGCTTGCGCTGCCGGTCGTTTCCAGCAGGGCATCGCACAGCGCGCCGGTCAGCGAACCGAGTGTGCAGGTGCGCAGGAGGAACTGGCGGCGATCCTCGGGCAACTCGGCCAGCACGTTACGGGCGAGGTAGGACCGAACGAGTTTGGATCGGCCACCCAGGTCGGCCACGGCTCGCTGCCGGTCGGCCGGGCTGCGTCCGTTGGTCGACAGGTGGAACAACTGCAGGCCGGCAGCCCACCCGCCGGTGCGGCGGGTCAACGCCGCGGCGGACTCGGGCGACAACGGCTCGTGAAAGACGCTGATGAACAATTCCTCGACCTCCCACGACCGGAACCGCAGGTCGTCGCTGGAGATCTCGTGCAGCGCTCCGGAGACCCGCAGCCGAGGGATGTTCATTCCGGGCTGGCGGCGGGAGCCGACCATCACCTTGAGGTGATGGGGCCGTAAGGTCACGAACTGCTCGAGGCCGACTTCGGCGGCGCTGCCGGCGATCTCGTGCAGGTCGTCGAGGATGACCATCGCGCCCGGGCCCGACCAGCCCTCCAGTGAGGCCAGCACCGTGCCCATCGTGGTGTCGTCGATGTCGATGCCGAGGGCGTCGCGCAGGGTCCGGGCCAGGTGCGCGACCAGCACCGATTCCTGCGCGTCGTCAGCGGTGACGCGATACCAGGCAACTGGCAACGGGGAGGCTGCCGCCACCCGGGCGAGAAGCGTTGTCTTGCCGGAGCCCGGCGGCGCCACCACCAGGCCGAGCCGGCTGTTGCCGTCCAGCAGCGGACCCTCCAGCCGGGCACGAGCGAGCCCGGCGGCCTCAGGGCGCCGCAACTTTTCCGTCAGGACAACGTGCTGGCTCATTGTTCCCGGGCCGGTCCGGAAAGGGCGTCGGCCAGGGCTGGGGGTGGTGGCGAGGCTCCCGTGACCGGCGCTGCGCGCGCGGTGGCATCTCGGGGACGGGCACGGAGCCCGGGCGCCGCGCTGCTCATCGGCTGGGCCATGACCTCTCGGGACCGTCGGCCGCGGGCAGCGCAGCGCGCAACCGGATTACGAAAGCTGCGGCCACGGCAGGTCCGATCGGTGGGTTGCCGCCATGAGGCGAGAACGTCAGGTTACCCTAGGAGCGACGGTTAGCCCCGGCTGATACCCGTTTGCCGTAGCGGCCATGGATGGCTTCCGTGGCGCCCGAGAGGCTCAGCCTCTCCGGCGGAGACCGCGGGACCGGGATGTCAGCCTGCCCACGGGCCGATCGCCGCACTCCACAACCGGATCTCCCTCCCGGCGATCAGCCCCTGATGTGCATAGGGATCCTCGTCGAGGATGGCCGCGAGGTCGGCCGCCGAGTCGGCGCGGAACAGCAGCAGCGCCCCCGGTGGTTCGTCCCGGTAGGCGCCGCCGGCCAGCATAATGCCCCTGTCCAGCAAGTCGCCCAGGAATGCGCGGTGGACGCCCAGGTGCTCAGCGCGGGCATCGGACTGTTCGTCATAGGTGTAGTGCACAGCGAACGCGGGCATCTGCTTCCTCGGTGGTGGGTGGGGTTTGAAGTGTGGGTGCGTTGCCGGACGGGTCAGTCGAAGTACACGTCCCAGGACGGATCGTTCTTCAGCTGGGCCTGCAGTCGTTCGACCGCGCCCGGTTGACTGAGCACGGTGTGATAGCCGGGCTTGATCGTCGGCGCCAGTTGTGCGGCCTCCAGGAACGCCGCGCGATCGAGCCGATTCTCGTTCATGAATGCGGTGAAGCCGGTCTCCTCCAGGACCCTGACGACGGTCTGGTGCGCGGGGTTGCCCTGCAGCCAGGTGGTGGCCAGGGTCGCCACACCCACTTGCAACCCGTGCAGGCTCGGCCGCGGTGCGATGGAGTCGTAGGCGTGGGAGATCAGGTGCTCGCTACCGGAAGCGGGACGGGACGATCCGGCCACCTCCATGGCAACCCCGCTCATCACCAGCGCACCGCACACCAACTGCAGGAATTCCAGGTCGTCGGCGGACTTCACCGGGTGGTTGACCAGGTTCTGCACGCTCTGCATGGAGATCATCGCGGAGAAGTCGTTGATCGTCTCGCCGGTGGCGTGGTACGCCAATTTCCAATCGGCGATCGCACTGTATTTCGAGATCAGATCGCCGATCCCGGAGAAGGTGAACCGCCGCGGCGAGCTCTTGATCATGTTGGTGTCGATGACCACGCCGAACGGGATGGTGGAGCTGCAACTGACCCGCCTGCCGTCGACGCGCAGGCTGGCCCCAGGGGCGGCGAATCCATCGTTGGAGATCGCGGTGGGCACAGCGATCACCGGTCGTTTGGTGAGGAATCCGGCGTACTTGCCGAAATCGACGGCCACCCCGCCGCCGACCGCGACGATGGCCTGTGCCTCGCGGGGGAGCCGGAAGGCGCTGGACACGATCTCGGCGACGTCGTTGCCGTGCACGGTCTCCTCGGTGACCACCTGGATTTCCGACGAGTCAAGGGAGATCTCCACCTTCTGCCCGACCAGGTCGGCGATGCCCTCGCCGTAGTACAGCGCGATCCGATGAAAGCCGTTCTTGCGCAGATACTTTCCGAGCTTGTACAGGGCATTGGGCTTGATCCGCAGCAGCGAGGGGATCCGGATGTCCATGCCGATCACCCCTCTGCCGCGGCGACGGCCGGATCGAAATCGGCGACGCTGTCGTAGACGAAGGTCGGCCGGTAGGGGAAGCGCTCGACGGCACCGCGGGTCGACACCCCGGACAGCACCAGGCAGGTGCGCATCCCCGCCTCGAGACCGCCGACGACGTCGGTGTCCATCCGGTCGCCGATCATCACGCAGTCCTCCGCGGGGATGCCCAGCTTCTTGCTGGCGTAGAACATCATCAGCGAATTGGGCTTGCCGACGATGTACGGCTTCACCCCGGTGGCTGCTTCGATGGAGGCCAGCAGGGCGCCGGCCGCGGGTTCGGTGCCGCCTTCCACGGGATCGACCATGTCCGGGTTGGTGCCGATGAACTTCGCACCGCGATCGATGAGCTGCGCCGCCTTGCGCAGCATGGGGAACCCGAAAGAGGCGGTCTTGCCCACCACGACGTAGTCGGGGTTGGTGTCGGTGATGGAGTAGCCGACCTGGTACAGCTCGGCTGACAGCCCGCCGCCACCGATGACATAGGCGCTGCCATGCGGTTTCTGAGCGGCAAGGAACTCCGCGGTGGCCATCGCGGAGGTGATGAAGTTCGCCGCCGTCAGCCCGTGGATCCCCAGCGCGGCGAGCTTGCGCAGCAGATCCAGCGGAGTCTGCTCGGAGTTGTTGGTCAGGAACACGAAGGGGGTGTCGGTATCCCGCAGCCGATCGATGAACTCTTGCGCTCCGGGTATCGGCTCCCGCCCCCGGTAGATGACGCCGTCCATGTCCGAGATGACGCCGAGCCGGCCCATCCGCACCTCCCGGGTGCTTGATCCGCGTGTGGCGGGCCCGGTGGCCCGAGGCCCCAGTATGTCGCGGCGGCTGGACGCGCGAACGGGCCGGCTGACCCTGAGTCGGGTCAGCTCGCGTCGGGATTGGTGACCTTGGTGAACAGGCCGCCCTGCGCCGCCGCTGATCCGGCCCGCCCGCCACCCAGTCCCCGTAGTACATAGGCGGTTCCGACGGCGATCACGGCACCGGCAATCGGCCCTGCGACGTACACCCAGTAGCCGCCGAAGTTCGCGCTGATCAGGTCGGGGCCGAAGGTGCGCGCCGGATTCATCGAGGCTCCGGAGATCGGGCTGCCCCACAGGCCGGCCAGCGCAATGTAGCTGGCGACGCCCAGTGCGCCGATGACGCCGATGTTCTGCGCGCCGGAGGCGGTGCCGAGGATGACGCTGACCAGGCCGAAAGTGAGCGCGGTTTCCATCAGGAACGCGCTGAAGTTCGAGTAGCTGGGTGCCGGGTAGTTGGAGCCGTAGACGGCCGACACGTTGACGACGGCCTGCAGGAACCAGGCCGCCGCGGCGGCGCCGGCCAGTTGGACCACGATGTAGCCGGGCACCCGCTGCCAAGGAAAGTCCATCCGCAACGCGAAGGCGATACTCACCGCCGGGTTGAGATGGGCTCCGGAGATCTTGCCCATGAACAGGATGACGCCCATCACCATCAGCCCGGGCGCGACCACGGCAGCGGTGCGGGAAATCGTGTTCGGGAAGGCCTGGCTCATCATCCCGCCGCCGGCGGCGACCAGCACCAGCAGGAAGGTGCCCAGGAACTCGGAGAACAGCCGGCGCCACTCCTGGGAGGTGTCCTGGAAGTCCTCGACCATGGCCTGAAAGCGGGCAAGGGCGAAGGCTTCGTCCGCATCCGGCGGCCCCCCGGAGGCGCTCGCCGCGGGCCGCCCCGCGGACGCACCGGCGGGACGGGCGGCACGCCCCTTGCGATTCGACGCCATGAGGTCCTCCCGTCGGTTCACCGCGGGCAGAAGGCCCGTGGGTAGGCAGAGCATGCGCGCTCGGGGAACGCGTGGGCGTCACCCCAGTGGGGTGAATCCTTCGCCGGCCTATCGATTCGCCTGGGGGAGCGCGGTCACGCATCCGGCCGGCTCAGACACCACGTCGACCAGGTCGGCCAGCGCTCTCTCGGCCTCGGCGAGGTCGACTGCCTGCTGTGATGCCAGGTCCACGTCCTTGGTGGTGCGGGAGGGTGGCACCCGGGCGAGCATACTCATTCCGCCCTTGAGGAGCCATTCGGACTCCTTCCCAGCGGGAAGACGCGTGAGAGGAACCGATCGAAGCGAGCCTGACGGATCTGGGCGTCGACAGTGGCTGCACTGATACCGGGCCCGGCGTCGCGGGCTGCCGTCGTGGTGGCGTCCTTGATCGCCGGCGCAAGCGATCGCCGGTCGCCATAGCCCTGGTGCTCAGCGCCCTCGTGCTCAGTCACGGGCCCATCCTTCCGGGCTCATGCCCGCCAGCTCGAACAGGTCGTTCGCGAGTGACCTGCCGTCGCCCACTCCACTTCTCCGGCGTCGCGCCGCCATGGGGTCGAGGAAGGAGACGAGGCGGTCGGGTGCCACGAGCTTGTCGGCTCGGACCGCGTCGCGTACTACGTCGGCGACTAGGGACAGATCGAACCGGAGCTCGACCAGGTCCGCGATGGTCCGCTCGACGGTCAGCGTCGGTAGTCCATTGACGGGGATCACCTCGTCGCGGGTCAGGTGTCGGATGCGCAGGCGCACGCCGGGGAGCCGGGTGCCCTTGCGTGCCGGCACGATGAAGTTGAAACCGTCGAGGAAGAAGTCACCCAGTTCGTGGACGACGGCCGCGGTGACACCGGCCGCCACGATTGACGCAACCCCGACAGCAGTGCGGGGTGAGGTCGCACCACCCAGGGCCAGCCAGGTCGCGTAGATCGCCTCGTGCTCCTGGGCCGGTGCGCCGACCATGCGGTAGACGCCCTGCGCCACGCGCTCGATCGCACCGGCCGACGCCATCCGGGCGAGCTGCTTGCGGGAGACGCCGGCATCCCCTGCCTGGGCAGTGGTGACCAGGCCCCATCGGCGTTCCGCGACAGAGCCGAGCCGGACCAGCGTCGAATCAGCCACGACAACGATTGTACCCACTTTCGGGAACAAATGCTGTCGCTTCAGTCTCGGCTATTCGGGAGGGGCTGAACGTGGCGAGGCCGTCACGATGACTCTTCTCCAGGCGTGGCCGCATCGGACGATGCACTTGCACGAAACACCGCGTCCACCGCCCGCTTGGTGCGCTCTGCGCTCTCCTCCATGAGGTGCGGATACGTCCGCAGCGTTAAGCCAGGGTCGGGGTGGCCGAGGTACTCGCTCACCGCGTTGATCGCCTCGCCCTCGTGAAGCGCGGTGCCGGCGTAGAAGTGACGCAGGGCATGGCACCGTGCACTCGCTCATCGGGGACACCCGCACACTGCAACGCCGGTCGCCCGATGAAGGTGTTGAGGTAGCTGCGGTTCAGCGCGCGCGACCCTGCCGAGGCTCGCTCGGTCGCTGTGGAGCCTCCATCAGACCCAGTGCGGTTGAAGCGGGTTCAGGACGGCCGCCTGCGCGGCAATGACGCTGGCCGGGGTCGATACCCGGCCCGGGTTGCGTGACATGCAGACTGCTGGGGCCGCAGACCAACGAGAAACGACGGCTGACGCTGGAAACGTCGAAAGACGTTTTCGCAGGTCAGCCGCCATTTTCGACGGTCTCGCGCGGACCTAGGTCCGCGTGGAATCAGATGTCGTAGTACATGTCGAACTCGTAGGGGTGCGGCCGCAAGCGGATCGCGTCGATCTCGTCGCGCTTGAGCTTGATCCACATCTCGATCAAGTCGGGGGTGAACACACCGCCCTCGAGCAGGTAGTCGTGATCCTGCTCCAGCCGGTCGATGACGGCCGCGAGCGAACCGGGGACCTGCGGGATGTTGGCGGCCTCGTCCGGCGGCAGCTCGTAGAGGTCCTTGTCCACGGGCGCCGGCGGCTCGATCTTGTTCTTGATGCCGTCCAGCCCGGCCATCATCATCGCGGCGAACGCGAGGTAGGGGTTGGCCGAGGGGTCGGGGCAGCGGAACTCCAGGCGCTTGGCCTTGGCGTTGGTGCCGGTCAGCGGGATGCGGATACAGGCGCTGCGGTTGCGGGCCGAGTAGACCAGGTTCACCGGAGCCTCGTAGCCCGGCACCAACCGATGGTAGGAGTTCACCGTCGGGTTGGTGAAGGCCAGCAGCGACGGGGCGTGGTGCAGCAGGCCGCCGATGTAGTAGCGGGCCATGTCGGACAGCCCGCCGTAGCCGGCCTCGTCGTAGAACAGCGGCTTTCCGTCAGCCCAGAGCGACTGGTGCGCGTGCATCCCTGAGCCGTTGTCCCCGAACACCGGCTTGGGCATGAAGGTGGCGGTCTTGCCCTGCTCCCAGGCGGTGTTCTTGATGATGTACTTGAACAGCATCACCTCATCGGCCGAGGCCAGCAGGGTGTTGAACTTGTAGTTGATCTCCGCCTGACCGCCGCCCACCTCGTGGTGACCACGCTCGATGTCGAAGCCCATGCTGATCAGATTCGCGGTCATGTCCTCGCGAAGGTCGGCGTGGTGGTCGTACGGCGGGACCGGGAAGTAGCCACCCTTCGTCCGCACCTTGTAGCCGAGGTTGGGCTGCTCGTCCCGGCCGGTGTTCCACCAGCCCTCTTCGGTGTCGATCTTGTAGAAGGCGCCCGTCATGCTGGTGTCGAACTGGACGTTGTCGAAGATGTAGAACTCGGCCTCGGCCCCGAAGAAGCAGGTGTCGGCGATACCGGTGCTGGCCAGGTACTCCTCGGCCTTGCGGGCAACGTTGCGCGGGTCGCGAGAGTACGGCTGCAGGGTCAGCGGGTCGTGCACGAAGAAGTTGCAGGTCAAGGTCTTCCGCTGGCGGAAGGGATCGACCCTGGCCGTGGTCACGTCAGGCAGCAGCGTCATGTCCGACTCGTGGATCGACTGGAAGCCCTTGATGGACGAACCATCGAACGCCATCCCGCCGGCGAGCGACTTCTCGGTAACCGTGCTGGCCGGGACGGTGAGGTGGTTCATGATGCCGAGAAGATCGCAGAACCGGATGTCGAAGACCTCGACATCGTTGTCCTTGATGTAGGCAACCAGCTCTTCGGAAGTGGAGAACACGCACGCGCTCCTTGTCGGTTGGACAACCGTGATGGCAGGGACGGTACAGCGGGCTCGAGCGGCTCGGACTCCCGCGATGGTGCTGGCACTGATGGTGTGGCAACCCAGCCTGCTGGGTACCGTACGCGGGCCGACTGCCATTCGGGTGCATCTTGGCAGGCTCCGCGCCGGGCGCAGCACGCGGGACCCTCACTCCCCGCGCCTGCGCCACGCTAGGCAGACGGTGTTGCCCTAGAATCTCGCCATTGTTTCGCCCGGGTTAATCGACCGAAGGCCGACCATCGCGCAGGGTGTAGCAACGACCCCGTCAACGGGCCGAACGAGGGGACAAATGACCCGTTTGGCCGTCGAAGGACCTCGCGGTCGGGGCGGCCGGGCGCTGCTCTTCGCCGGTGGCTCTTACTCTGGTGGCATGGTGGCCGCTGAAGGAGCGACGGAGGGAACCCGTCCCGGACGCTCTCTCGGTCTGCCGGCCGATGGGGTCGGCTCGGTCGCGACCATGGGCGCCAAGGTGCTGGCCTTCGTCATCGACATCGTGCTGTCCGCGCTGCTCGCCTGGGTGCTCACCGCGCCGGAGCCGCCGCAGAACTGGAGTCTGGTCGTCTGGGCGGTGATGACGGTCGTCGCCGTCGGGCTGTTCGGATTCACGCCCGGCCAGGCAGCGCTCGGCATCAGGGTTGCCCCGCTCGGCCGCTCGATCGTGGGCCTGTGGGCGGTGCCGCGGACGGTGTTGGTGTTCTTGATCGTGCCGCCGCTGCTGGTCAACCAGGACCTGCGCGGCCTGCACGACAGGTGGTGCCGGACCGTGGTCGTGCGGATGCGGTGATCGGTCGGCAGCTCCCGCGAGCTCCTTTACGAGTTACGGCGGCGCTGTTCATCCCGGACTCACGGCGGAGGCAACCCGCAGCTGCTCAGCGGCGGCGCATGCTCCGCTGGACGTTGCGCATCTTCGCTCCCGCGGGAAGCGGGCCCTTGGGCAGGCCCGCCTGCGCAGTCCGAGAACCGAGCGCGGTGAGTCGGTTGTCCAACTCGGTGACGGCATTCACCGAGATGTTGCGCGGCAGCTTCATCAGGTAGGAGTTCAACTTGCGCAGCGGGATTTGACCTTCTTCGTTCCCGACGACCACGTCGTAGATCGGCGTCTCCCCGACGATCCGGGCGTAGCGCTTCTTCTCCTGGGCGAGCAGCGGCTTGACCCGGTGCGGGGCGCCCTCGCCGACCAGGATGATGCCGGGTCGGCCGACCACCCGATGCACGGCGTCCAGGTGTGACGTGCCGGCCACGGCGGGCGTCACCCGCCATTTCCCGCGCAGGTTGTTCTGCAGTGTCCATGCCGCAGCACCCGGCGTACCTTCCGCCTGCTTATAGACGTTGGCCTGCACGCGGCGGGAGAAGATGATCATGGCAAGCAGAGCGCCCAGAATGATGCCGAAGGGCAGCAGCAGCCACCACTGGCCCGGTCCGAAGATCAGTATGCCGATTCCGGTGATCA
>JBBQGJ010000004.1:0-55324 GCA_038322925.1 Mycobacteriales bacterium | reverse complement strand
CCCGGACGGCGACTGCTGCCCCTGGCCGATGATCTCCTCGACCTGGGCGCGCACGCCTTCCAGCGCGATCCCCAGGGATTCCAGGGCCTTCGCGGCGACGCCCTCACCCTCGTGGATGAGGCCGAGCAGGATGTGCTCGGTGCCGATGTAGTTGTGGTTGAGCATCCTGGCTTCTTCTTGCGCCAGGACGACCACGCGCCGCGCTCTGTCGGTGAACCGTTCGAACATGTGCACTCCTTACGGGCGTGCGCTGCGTTGTGGTCTGAGGTGGTTGCCGATCCGTACTGCTGATCCGTACTGCTGAGCATTGATGAACACCGCAGTCGATGCCGGTGAACTGCTTCATCCCGTGCAACCGCCTGCCCCCGACGGACCACCGAGAAGGCACCGGACCGGAGGACAGCGGATGGTTCACTGTAGTCGGCCGAAGCCGGACCCCGGTGGAGTCGCGGACCGGTGACGACACTGCGCACCGTGCCGTCACTGCTGTCCAACGCTGCCCGAGCGGGTCTCGTTCCGCCAGATCAGTGGGTACGCCGTGGGCGAACAGTCAGGCATGGCTGGCCGACTGTAGGCGACTGTGGACGGGCGGTGACCGTGCTGCCGAATGCTCCACGGACCCGCTCCGGCGGATTACCCGATCGATTTCACACTTTCGTGCTGCAAAAACGCCTCCGACCCCCGCCGTTGGCGGGGGTCGGAGGTCGATGGACCGGCGATCGGCCGGTCACCGGAACTGCTGCTCAGCGCGCGATCGGCCGAGTCTGAATCCCAGCTCAATCCGCTCTCAGCTCAGTGAGCGGCTTCGAAAGCCTGCTGAACCGCGGCGGACAGCCGGCCGCGCTCGGAGACCTCGTAGCCGTTCGCCCGGGCCCACTCCCGGATCGCGGCGGTCTGCTCACGGTCGGGAGCGGTGCGCGACCCGCGCGGGGCCTTTGCCGCCTTGACCGCCTTCGGCCGTCCCGGGCCGCGGCGACCGCCGTCGACCCGACGGGCGCTGGCCACGTAACCGGCAAGCGCGTCACGCAGCTTGCCGGCGTTCTTCTCAGTCAGGTCGATCTCGTACGACGCCCCGTCAAGCGCGAACGAAAGGGGTTCCGCGCCCTCGGAACCGTCGAGATCGTCCACTACCAAGACGGTGGTCCTCGTTGCCATACCAGTCCTCCTGTGTGCGCCCAAAGGCCATTGTTTTGCCGGCCCCAGAATAGTGCCGGTTCCGCTTCTCCTCCACCATAACCTGCCATTGTCGCGGCGGGTTCCAGACCCGCCCGAAACGCCTCTTCGAGGCCTCCGAAAAATAGCACCGGAGCAACGGAGCGAAGACCCCGACACGCACTTCCGGCGAGGGCCGAAACACCGTTGGGCCGTCAAATGCCGCAAAACGCCCGGGTGGCCATTCTCCGCGGGAGGTGTTCGGCCCGAACGGGGTCAGTCCCCGGGACGCACAAACGGAAACAGGATCGTCTCGCGGATCCCCAAACCCGTCAGCGCCATCAGCAATCTGTCGATGCCCATCCCCATGCCACCCGCCGGTGGCATTCCGTACTCCATGGCACGCAGGAAGTCCTCGTCCAGAACCATCGCTTCGACATCACCCATCCCGGCAAAGCGGGCCTGATCCACGAAACGCATCCGCTGGACCACCGGATCGACAAGTTCGGAGTATGCGGTCGCCGTTTCAATCCCGCGGATGTACAGATCCCACTTCTCTGCCAATCCTGGGCTATCTCGATGTTCCCGGGTCAGCGGCGACGTCTCGGCCGGGAAATCCCTGACGAAGGTCGGCGCCACCAAGTGCGGCACCACCAACTCGTCGAACAATTCCTCGGCCAGTTTGCCGGGTCCGTAGTGCGGGGCGACCGGCACGCCGACCCGGTCGGCCACCTCACGCAACCGGGACATCGGGGTGTGCACGGTGATCTCTTCGCCGGCCGCCTGCGACAGCGCGCCGAACAACGTCACCGATCCCCAGTTCCCGCCGAGATCGAACTCGGAGCCGTCCGCGTGCACCGCCAGGGTCGATCCGTAGACCGCGATGGTGGCCTGCTGCACCAGGGTTCGGGTGAGCTCGGCCATCCCGTTGTAGTCGCTGTAGGCCTCGTAGGCCTCCAGCGTGGCGAACTCCGGGGAATGCGAGGAGTCGGCTCCCTCGTTGCGGAAGCTGCGGTTGATCTCGAAGACCCGCTCGATTCCACCCACCACGGCGCGCTTGAGGTACAGCTCGGGCGCAATCCGCAGGTACAGGTCCATGTCCATGGCATTCATATGGGTGACGAAAGGCCGCGCTGCGGCGCCGCCGT
Organism: Mycobacteriales bacterium; assembly: GCA_038322925.1. GTDB lineage: Bacteria > Actinomycetota > Actinomycetes > Mycobacteriales > Nakamurellaceae > Nakamurella. The sequence goes on along the minus strand of JBBQGJ010000004.1, from coordinate 53,024 downwards.
GCAGGATCTGGAGCATCGGGGTTTCCACCTCGAGGAAATCCCGGTCGTACAGCGTCGATCGCAATGAGCGATTCACCTCGCTCCGCACCTGGACGGTCCGCCTGGCCTGCGGCCGGACGATCAGGTCCACATAACGGTGGCGGACCCTGCTTTCCTCCGACAGCGGTTTGTGTGCGACCGGTAAGGGCCGGAGCGCCTTGGCGGTGATCGCCCAGGAATCGGCCAGCACCGACAGCTCACCCCGCCGGGAGGTGATCACCGAACCGTGCACGAAGAGATGGTCCCCGAGGTCGACATCGGCCTTGAATGCCGCGAGCGATTCCGCGCCGACCCCGTTCAGCGACACCATGACCTGTAATTCACTGCCCGTTTCCCCGGCACCGCCTTCGCGCAGCGTCGCGAAACACAATTTCCCGGAGTTGCGCAGGAAGATGACCCGTCCGGTGACGCCCGCAACTTGGCCCGTGTCGGTGTCCGGTGGCAGATCCGGATACGCCGACCGCAGGGCGGCCAGCGAGGTCGTCCGTTCGACGCCGACCGGATACGGTTCGATCCCGCTGTCGAGCAGTCGCTGACGCTTTTCCCGGCGCACCCGCAACTGTTCAGGAATGGCATCCGTCACATCATTGGGGGGTTTTTCGGGGTCAGTGCTGGAGCCGGCACCGCGCACAGCACCGCTCGGTCGCGGCGTGGCAGCAGATGCGGAGGGAGACGTGGGGCCAGAAAGGTCGCCGGGAGTGCCATTGCCCTCACCGGCGGTGGATGGGGTCGGTCTGGGCGTCACGGGTGGCTAGCCTACTTGCCGCATTCCCGACGCCGAGCCGCGCAGCGTGCGCTGCCACGGCTTTCGGGTGCATTCGGGCAAAACCGATCAGCCGGGCCGGGTCACAATGATCAGGGTCACAATGTTGATGTGCCGACACCGGAGCCACCCGCGACTCGCGGCTGGACCCGTGAGCTGGCCGGGTCTTTCCAGACCTCTGCGTCCGGCTACGCACGGTTCCGTCCCGGCTACCCGCCGGCCGCGGTGGGTGCCGCGCTTCCCCCGGATGCCCATCGGGTCCTCGACCTCGCCGCCGGTACCGGAAAACTCACCGAGGCCCTGGTCGATCGGGGGTTGGACGTCGTCGCGGTCGAGCCGCTTCCCGGCATGCTGGCCGAACTCGCATGGCGGTTCCCGTCGGTCACCGCTGTGCTCGGGTCGGCGGAGGCGATCCCGTTGCGGGGCGGCCTCTTCGACGCCGTCGTGGTGGGCCAGGCCTTTCACTGGTTCGACCACGAACGGGCGCTGCGTGAGATGGCCAGGGTGCTGCGGCCCGGTGGGACGTTGTCCCTGCTGTGGAACCACGACGACGAGACCGATCCGTTGGTCAGGGCGATCGAGGCGGAACTGAACCGGATCGGCCGACCCGGCGGCGGTACCAGCGGCCGCGGCCGACGGGACGCCGGACCGTCATCGGGATGCCCACCGCCGCCGTTCGGCGGCCATCCGGCCTTCACCGACCCGGTGCTGATCATGATCAGATGGATGCGTCGCACTACCGTCGAGGACCTGGTGGGCCTGCAGGAGACCTACTCGTACGTCATCGGGGCGGACCAGCAAGCCCGCGACGACCTGGCCGTTGCCGTCCGGGGCCATGCCCGACGGCGCAGCGGCACCGACGACGGCGAGCTGGCCATCCCGGTGATCTGTGAGGTCTGGCGGTCCACATGTCGCTGACCGGTGACACTGAGGACGCTGTCGACGCTGTCGACGCCAGGGAGGCGGGTGAGGTGGCCGAACACCTGCCGGTGCTGCCGGCGACGGCTTGGCGAGCCGCGGCGACCCGGCACGCCGAACGCGTACGAACCCTCACCGAGGGGCACGCGGCCCGGGCGAGTGCAGGCCGGCACCATCCGGTCGAGGACTTCCTGTTCAGCTATTACTCGCTCCGCCCCGGGCAGCTGCGGCGCTGGTATCCGGGTGCGGAGGTGGCGCTGGCCGACGCCTCGGAGCGCGCCGGCTGGCGGTTCCACCGCGCCGTTGGCGGGTCGACCGGAGCCCCGACAGTGGCCGTGGATCTCGCGGGTTTCACGGCCGCGCGCGGCGCGCAGCTGGACTTCACCGTCCGGATGCTGTCGGCCACCTCCGCGGCGCCTGGCCAGTTCGGCTGCTTCGGGCTGCACGAGTGGGCGATGGTGTACCGGCAGGGCGCCGACGAACGCCGGCATGCGTCGTGGGGGCTGCGTCTCGGGCCGACCGGCACCGACGAGGTGGTGCGCGAGCACCAGATCCGGTGCACCCATTACGACGCGTTCCGGTTTTTCACCCAGGATGCGCGGCCACGCAACACCGTGCGGCCGAACCTGGATTCCCGCCTGGCCATGGAACAGCCCGGGTGCCTGCATGCCGGGATGGACGTCTACAAGTGGGCCTACAAGATGATCCCGGTGGTGCCCAGCGAGTTGCTGTTGGACTGCTTCGAGCTGGCCAGGTCGATCCGCGAGCTGGACATGCGGGCCTCGCCCTACGACCTGTCCGCGCTCGGATACCCGCCGGTGGCCATCGAGACAGCCGAGGGCAAGGCCGAATACGTTGCCGCGCAACGCGAGTTCGGACAGGCCGCGCAACTGCTGCGCGGACGACTGCTGGCGGTGCTGCGGCGGGTGAGCTGACCAGACTGGCTGACCAGATTGGCTGACCCAGCCGGCGGCTCAGTCCTGGTCCGGCGCCCGGCAGCAGTACTCCAGGTACAGCGCGCCGCCCATCATCACGACCGCCCCGACCAGGCCGATGATCCCGGTCACCCCGTCCGATTGGGCGGCGGGCAGCAACGTCCAGGACGGCAGCACATAGACCAACAGCCCCACCCAGAGCCCGGCCAGGGCCGCGCCTGCCAGCGAGGTGGCCTTGGCGGCCATCACCGCGCGGGCGGCGGTGAGCGGCGGCACCGGCGGCCTGGTCCGCGCCGCGCCGCGGGGATGCTCCGGCGGACGGATGCGGCTGCGCAGCCCGCGGCCGGCGATCGCCTCGCCGATCCCGAGGAGCGCGGCGGCCGCCCCGGCGAACCGCGGCAGCGGCGGCATCCGCTGATAGTTCAGCCGCACCAAGGTATATCCGACGACCGCGGCCACCAGCGCGACGGCAATCAGATCCTGGGGACGGGTGATGCCCATCCGCTGCCGCGGGTCAACGGACATGGCCCGCCCTGGTGATGCCGCTGACGTCCATGGCCGCGATCAGGTCGGCGATGGGTCCGGCGCCGGGCAGGTCCGCGGTGGGATCGATCTCGGCCCAGGGCACCAGCACGAAGGCGCGCTCCGCTGCCCGCGGGTGCGGCAGGGTCAAGACCGGATCGGCGCTGACGACAGGCTTGCGGTGCACCTCGACGGTGATCACGTCCGCGTCCAGTGTTCGCGGCCCCCAGCGCACCGACCGTTCCCGACCGGCGGCCTGCTCCAGCTCCTGGCACCGGGCCAGCCAGCCCTGCGCGTCCACCGTGTCGTCCTCGACGATGACGGCGATGTTGTAGAAGTCGTCCTGCGGCACCGGCCCCCAGGGCGGCGTGCGGTAGATCCGGGAGACTGCCCTGACCGACTTGCCGAGGCTGGCGACCGCCTGCTGCAGGTGCGTCCGTCGGTCGCCGACATTGGACCCGAGTGACAGCACCGCGCGGCTCACCTGTCCGCTCCCGGGTTCGCGGCCGGGCTCGCGGCCGGGCTCGCGGCCGGGCTCGCGCCCGGGCTCGCGGCCGGGCTCGCGGCCGGTTGACGGTCGTGACCGGACTTCACCGAGCGGCGGACCGTCACGCTCACGTCCGTGAAGGTCAGCGGGATCGGTGCGAACGGCTTGTGCACGGTGACCTCGGCCGCATACACCGGGTACCTCGCCATCAGCGTCTCCGCGATCTCGCCGGCCACCGCCTCGATCAGGTCGCGCGGCGGCCCGGCGATGATGCCGGCGGCGAGCTCGGCGAGCTCCCCGTAGTGCACGGTTTCGGCCAGCTCGTCGGTGGCCACCGCCCGGGTGAGGTCGAGCCAGATGGTCACGTCGACCACGAAGTCCTGGCCGTCGCGCTTCTCGTGCTCGAAAACCCCGTGGTGTCCGAAGACGGTGAGGCCGGTCAGCCTGATGCGATCAGCCACCGGTCACCGCCGCCGGCATCCCGTCCGCTGCCGGGGTGGATTCGTCCGTGGTCCGCACAGTGCTCGACCGGTGGTCGGTCCAGCCGCTCCCGTCGGCCCGGAGCAACCGTCGCCGCGGGCCCCGCCCGCTGACCGCAGCGGCCACCCTGACGGCGTCCAGCGACGGTTCCGCCTCGTGCACCCGCACGCCCCACACGCCGGCCGCCGCAGCCAGCGCCGAGATCGCCGTGGTCGCCGACTCCCGACCATCGGCCGGACGCAACCCGCGCTCGTCGGACAGCAGAGCCCCCAGGAACCTCTTGCGGGACGCCCCGATCAGCACCGGGAATCCCCAGCCGGAATCGCCGATCGCCCCGGTGAGCCGGGGCAGGGCACGCAGCAGCGCCCAGTTGTGGGTGGCGGTCTTGGCGAACCCCAGCCCGGGATCGAGCACCAGCAGTGACTCGTCCACGCCTGCCGCGACGGCTGCCGCGACCCGGTCCAGCAGTTCTGCGCTCACCTCGGCCACCACGTCGTCGTATCGGGCCAGCGCGTCCATGTCGGCGCTGGGCCCGCGCCAGTGCATCAGGATCCACGGCACGCCGGCATCCGCGACCGCGGCGCCCATCTCCGGATCGGCCAGCCCTCCGGACACGTCGTTGACGATCACTGCACCGGCCCGGACCGCCGCCTCGGCGACCGCCGCGCGGGTGGTGTCCACGCTGCAAGCGATGTCAGCGCTAGTCAATTCTGAGATCACCGGAACGACCCGCTCGACCTCGACGTCCACCGGCACCCGCCCGGCGCCCGGCCGGGTCGATTCACCGCCGACATCGACGATATCCACGCCGGAGGCGGCCAGCGCCCGGCCGCGCGCGATGGCGGTCGCAGGCTCCAGAAAGCGGCCGCCGTCGGAAAAGGAGTCGGGCGTGACGTTCAGGACCCCCATCACCACAGCACGATCTGTCACAGCACGATCCATCACGGGGCGATCCCATCACACGGGGCGATCCATCGCGGGGCGATCCATCACCGGACGGGTCACCGTCCCGTGATCAGACTCATCGCCTCGGCGCGCGTCCGGTCCTGCGACTGGAAGATCCCGCGCACGGCAGACGTGGTCGTCACCGCGCCCGGCTTGCGGATTCCGCGCATTGCCATGCACAGATGCTCGGCCTCGATCACCACGATCGCGCCGGCCGGCCGCAACCGGCGTACCAGGGCTTCGGCGATCTGGGTGGTCAACCGTTCCTGCACCTGGGGGCGCTTGGCGTAGCCGTCAACCAGCCTGGCCAGCTTGGACAGCCCGGTCACCCGTCCGTCCGGACCCGGGATGTAACCGACATGCGCCTTGCCGAAGAACGGCACCAGATGGTGTTCGCAGGTCGAGTACATGTCGATGTCCCGCATCAGGATCATCTCGTTGTGGTTCTCGTCGAACGAGGTGTTCAGCACCGTGTCCGGGTCGGTGTGCAGCCCCGAGAACTGCTCGGCGAAGGCCCTGGCCACCCGGCCGGGGGTGCGGATCAGCCCGTCGCGGTCGGGATTCTCGCCGACCGCGATGAGCAACTCCCGCACGGCCGCCTCGGCCCTTTCCGCGTCGAAAACAGGTAAAAGCGGCTGTGCCGAACCCGGAGCCGACCCCGAAGACGACAAGGCCGTTGACACCGAGGCCAGTGTCGACAACCCGGATCCCGTCGCGCCGTCACCGCCGTCGATCACGCCCGAGCCGTCCGGGCCCGTCACCTGCGGGGTCCGCTCGGCGGCGCCCACGGGTCGACCGGATCGTCATCTGAATCGGAATCGGACGAGCCGTCGGCGTGTCGACTGCGGCCCGTGTCGAACTGGCCGGTGCCGTACTGGCCGGTGCCGTACTGGCCGGTGTCGTACTGGCCGGTGTCGTCTTGCCCGTTGTCGTGGTGCCCGGTGTCGTGGTGCCCGGTGTCGTGTTGCCCGTTGTCGGGCCGACCGTTCGGCGCGCCGTTGCCCGCTGGTGGCGCAGGATACGAGGGATACGCCGGCGACTGGGACCCGTTGCCGCCCTGCCCCGGCGGTGGCTGCCAACCAGGCATCGGCGCGAGTGGACCGGGCAGAACGCCACCCGTCCAGTTCGAAGGTTGCTGCGGGCCGCCCCACGGTGGCGGCGGAGCGGCGGCATTCGGGTCGGCCGGGTAACCCGCTGGCGGCTGCCATGTCGAGCCCTGCCCGGACGCGCGGTTGCCCCCGTTGGCGCTGTTGCCGGTGGTGTAGCCGCTCTGCCCGGGAGGACCGTTCAACGCCCCGATCGGCACCGGATGGTCCTGCCGTTCGGCGGGCGGCTTCGGCGGTTCCGGCGGCGGCCACGGCTCGCCGCGCTCGATGGCCAGCTCCCCGGGGGTCTTGATGGGTGGCCGGTCGGACGGCAGCCGGGGGCCGAACTCGTCGAAAGTGGTTATCCTGGGACGCTTCTCGACCTCGGCGAAGATCACTTCAAGGTCCTTGCGGTCCAGCGTCTCCTTTTCCAGCAGCGCGGTGGCCAGACTGTCCAGGATGTCGCGGTAGGTGTTCAGTACCGCCCAGGCCTCGGTGTGCGCGGCCTCGATGAGCGCGCGAACCTCGCCGTCGATCTCGCTGCCGACCTCGATCGAGTACTCCGGGCCGCTCCCGTACGTGCGGCCCAGGAACGGTTCGTCGTCGCCGTGGCCATACTTGACCGCGCCCAGCTTGGCCGACATGCCGTACTGGGTCACCATCGCGCGGGCGATCTTGGTCGCCTGCGCGATGTCCGAGGAAGCACCCGTGGTTGGTTCGGCGAAGACCAGTTCCTCGGCCGCCCGGCCACCGAGGGCCATCACCAGTCTGGCGATCATCTCCGACCGCGTCATCAGCGACTTGTCGTCCTCGGGCACCACCAGCGCATGACCGCCGGTTCGGCCGCGGGGCAGGATCGTGACCTTGTAGACAGGCTCGAGACCCGGCATCGCCCACGCCGCAAGCGCATGGCCGCCTTCGTGGTACGCGGTGATCTTCTTCTCCTTCTCGGAGATCACCTTGCCCTTGCGGGCCGGACCACCGATCACCCGGTCGACGGATTCCTCGAGTTCCACGTTGGTGATCACGGTGCCATGCTCGCGAGCGGTCAGCAGCGCCGCCTCGTTGATCACGTTCGCCAGATCGGCTCCGGACATCCCCACCGTGCGCTTGGCCAGCGACAGGAAATCGACGTCCGGCGCGAACGGCTTGCCCTTGGAGTGCACGGCCAGGATCGCCTGCCGACCCTTCAGGTCCGGCTGACCGACCGGGATCTGCCGGTCGAAGCGGCCGGGACGCAGCAGCGCCGGATCCAGGATGTCGGGCCGGTTGGTGGCCGCGATCAGGATGATCCCGCCCTTGGCCTCGAACCCGTCCATCTCGACCAGCAGCTGGTTCAGGGTCTGCTCGCGCTCGTCGTGGCCGCCGCCCATGCCTGCCCCGCGGTGCCGGCCGACCGCGTCGATCTCGTCCACGAAGATGATGGCCGGCGCGTTCGCCTTGGCCTGTTCGAACAGGTCGCGGACCCGGCTGGCGCCGACACCGACGAACATCTCGACGAAGTCGGACCCGGAGATCGAGTAGAACGGCACGCCGGCCTCGCCGGCCACCGCCCGGGCGAGCAGCGTCTTGCCGGTGCCGGGCGGCCCGTAGAGCAGCACACCCTTGGGGATCTTGGCGCCCAAGGCCTGATAGCGCGCCGGGTTGGCCAGGAAATCACGGATCTCATCGAGTTCCTGGACGGCCTCGTCGGCGCCGGCGACGTCGGTGAACTTGGTCTGCGGCATGTCCTTGGTCAGCAGTTTGGCCTTGGACTTGCCGAACGAGAGCACCTTGTTCCCGCCGCCCTGGGCGTTGTTCATCATCCACAGCAGGAACAGGATGATCAGACCGACCGGGATCAGGTAGATCAGCAGCGAGAACAACGTGGACTCGCTGGTGACGGTCGTGTTGTAGCCGCCAGAGATGTTCGCCTTCTGGACGTCGGCGAAGATCTCCTGGGTCGCACCGGCCGGGTACTGGCTGTAGATCTGGGTGGCGCCGTCAACCGGCTGGGCCAGGGTCAGCCGAAGCCGTTGCTCCTTGTCGTCGATGGTGGCGCTGGCGACGTTCCCGTCGGACAGCTGCGAGAGCGCGACGGAAGTCTGCTGCGGCACGTACCCGCGGGTCTCGTCGGCGAAGAAGGAATACGTCAGGTACAAGAGCAACACCACGGCAATCCACACCAGCGGTGAGCGGAGAAGGCGCTTTCGGTCCATGCGGCTTTCGGCCGCGCGAGCGGCCTCGACCCTCCCTGACGTTCTCGAGTGAGGCGGCCCGGCTTTCCGGTAGGTCGGGCGGGCAGGCCCGCCACATCCGGGCAGCGCAAGGCGCGACCAGTGGGTTCAGCGTACCGCGCAGGCCTTCGCCGAACCGTGGTGTTCGCCGACGGGGTAGCTGCTGGGTCGCTGCGCTGTACTACAACGCTGTATTACAAGCTGTACTACTCACGGGAACGCCGCCGATGCTTCCGGGGTTCCCCGGGCCGGCCGTCGTCACCCTTCAGCGGTACATGTGTTCACCCAGCAACCCGACAAACGGCAGGTCACGGTAACGCTCGCCGTAGTCCAGTCCGTACCCCACGACGAAATCGGTCGGAATGTCGAAACCGACATAGCGGACGTCAACGTCGACCTTGATCGCCTCGGGCTTGCGCAGCAGCGCAACGACATCGACGGACGCCGGGCCGCGGGTGGCCAGGTTCCGCAGCAGCCAGGACAGCGTCAGCCCGGAGTCGATGATGTCCTCGACGATCACCACCCGGCGGCCGGTGATGTCCCGGTCCAGATCCTTGAGAATCCGCACCACCCCGGACGAGGACGTCGCGGAGCCGTAGGAGGTGACGGCCATGAACTCCAGCTCGGAGGGTATGGGCAGCGCCCGCGCGAAGTCGGTGACGAACATGACCGCACCCTTGAGCACACAGACCAGCAACGGCGGGGTGTCCATGTCGTGATCGGCGGCCACCGCCTTGGCCAGCACGGCGATCTTGGCCTTGAGGTCGTCCTCGCCGATCAGGATGGCGGCCAGTTCGCCGTGATAGCCATGGTCCGCGCCCGGGTCGGCGTCGCCGATCGGAATCGCATCGGCGTTGGTGATGCGGGACGTCAGGTGGGACCGCGACTCCCCGCCAGAGAGGTTCGCGACGCCGTTGCTTCCGGCAGCACCGTCGCTGTGCACCACACCTCCCCCGCCCTCGGGCGCGGTTCCGGCCAGGGACGGAGGATCGCTACCAGTCACGGGTTCTCCCCGGTCGGCTCGGGTGTGGGGCGGGCCGCGGCGCCGGTCCGACGGTCCCCCGTCAGCCTGCCATCCGGACCGGACGCCGCCGACAGCGGGGCGGCCCGCCACTCGGCCGACGACCGGCTGCCACACGCCGTCCACGTCGAACTGCCGTCGGTGCCGAGCCGATCAGCGCGCCCGCTCCGACAACCAGGTGCGCTCAGCCGTCGGTCGGGAACTCCACCAAGGGATGCGGGTCGACCGGTTCCGGGCGAATGTGCTTGAGCCGCAGGCTGTTCCCGATTCGAACCACATCCAGACCACCGGGAATGCGCACCTGCGCCGGCCCCCGCGGATCGGTCAGCTGGGTGATCATCCGGCTCAGGTGGTCGAACGTCAGCGGACCCGCCCCACCGTCGGCGGCCCACGCCCGCAGCACCCTGCCGAGGACCGCAGTGGGTTGTCCGGACAGCGCATCGACGTCCAACCTCCCGTCGTGACGGACAGCCGCGTCCAGTGCAGCGGCGGCGATCTCGTCAAGCGCATCCAGGTCGTCGCGCATCATGCTCGCGGTCCGCGCGAGCGCGGCACCTACCCCGCCGCCGAGCACCGCATCGAGCAGGGGAAGCACCTCACGACGCAAACGGACCCTGGTGAACGCGGGATCAGTGTTGTGCGGGTCCTCCCACGGCTGCAGGCCGGCGACCCGGCAGGCACGCTCGGTGTCGGCCCTGGTGACCGTGAGCAATGGTCGGCCCCACGGCGGACGCCATGGCCGCATCCCGGCGATCGACCGAGGTCCCGAACCCCGGGCGAGCCCGAGCAGCACCGTCTCGGCCTGATCGTCCAGGGTGTGGCCGAGCAGCACGGCAGCTTGCAGACCAACTCGAGAGACGGAGACGGCGTGCGCCCGCAGTGCGGTGTACCGCGCCCGCCGGGCGGCGGCCTCCACACCACCGGGCCCGTCGACGGTCACCGGCAGGACAGTGACCTCGGGGTAGCCCAGACCCGCCAGCAGCCGAGCGGTATCCGCGGCACGCTCGGCGGACCCACTCTGCAAGCCGTGATCGACGGTGGCGGCACTGACCGGCCGATCGGTGGCTTCGGCGAGCACCGCGACGGCCAGGGCCAGCGAGTCCGCGCCGCCCGAGCAGGCCACCACGACCGGTTGATCGGCGCTGACGTACTCGGCCAGCCAGACCTGCACGGCCGACGTCACCGGCGAGCGCTGCGAATCGGCGGACACGGACCGGCTCAGCCGAGCACCCGTCGGACCCACGCCGACGGGTCGGTGATCTCCGGTCGGGTGGGCAGCGTCTCGGGCGAGGTCCATATCGTGTTGAACGCCGCCATGCCCACCTGTTCGACCACCGCGCCGACGAACGCTCCACCCTTGATGTACTGCGCCAACTTCATGTCCATGCCCAGCAGCGACCGCAACAGCCGGTCGATCGGTCCCTTGATCTTGCGGCGGCGTTCGGTGAAGGAGGCACGGATCGCGCTGACCGTCGGGACCACCTCGGGACCGACGGCATCCATCACGAAATCGGCGTGACCCTCGAGTAACGTCATGAAGGCCATGAGTTGATCGAAGACGGCCCGCTGCTCCGGCGACTGCATGCCCTCGATCCAGCTCGGCCGCTCGTTGCCCGCAGCCACCCCGGACTCCGGCCCGGCGGCGGATCCGCGGCCGCGCACCGCGTCCACCGCCCGTCTCAGCATGTCCGTGGGATCGGTGTCGGCCTTGTCGGCGAAATCCGCCACCAACGACTGGAAATGGCCACGCATCCACGGCGCCGCGCTGAACTGCAGGCGATGGGTGCTCTCGTGCAGGCACACCCAGAGCCGGAAGTCGGTCGGGTCCACCCCGAGCTCGCGTTCGACCTTGACGATGTTCGGTGCGACCAGCAGCAGCCGTCCGGGGCGCTCCGGGTCACCGCCGATCGGGTCGTACTGGCCGAGCACTTTGCCGGACAGGAAACCGAGCACCACCCCGATCTGCGAGCCCGCGGCAGTCCGGGTCAGCCCATTGCCGGACCGGCCCATTCTCGTCGCCAGCTTCGCGGTCAACGGTTCGGCGAGTACTGCCATGCCTTCCGCGGTCGCCTTCACCCAGCCCCTACGGTCGACGATCTCGGCGTCGTCCACCGGGAGGTCATGACCGAGGTCGGTGGTCTTGCGGACCGCGAGCTCGGCCCTGGCGCTGAACGCTCGCAGATCGGCCACGACATCGGCCGCCTGGCGCGAGGTGACGGCGGGTCCCGTCGGTGCAAGACGCTGGCCGGCGCGCACGGCAGCAGCCCAGTCGATCGGTGCCTGCCCGGCCTGTCCACCCACGACAGCCACGGTAGAGCAAGGCGGCTCCGACGCCAGGAGCTACCCGAATCAGACGCAGCCGCAACCGCGCAGCCCAGCGGCCAGCGCGTCCAGCGCCGGCCTCGTGCCGGCGCCAACGCCGTTGGAGACGAAGGCGAACACCAGTATCCGACCGTCCACGTCGGGTACGTAACCGGTGAGCGCGTAGGTGACCTCCAGCGACCCGGTCTTGGCCCGGACCCACCCTGCCCCGGCGCGCGAGCCTTCGTCCTGGAAGCGATCCGCGAGACTGCCGGACACTGCGGCAACGGGCATCCCGGTCAGCAGGTTCTGCAGCGCGGGCGGCTGCCCGGTGACAGCCAGCGACATGATCTTCGCCATCACCGCCGTGGGCACCCGGTCCTTCGTCGAGAGCCCGGACCCGTCGGCCATTTCGATGCCGATGGTGTCGATCTTCAGGGCCTCCAGCGCCTCGAGAATGGCGGCGCTGGCGCCGTCGAAGCTGGGCGGTGCGCCGCGGGCGATCGCCACCTGTCGAGCCAGCGCCTCCGCCAGCACGTTGTCCGAATTCTCCAGGGCCTGTGCCAGCAGCACCGACATCGGTTGGGACGAGACCTGGGCGATCACCGTGCCACCTTCGGGCGCCGTACCCGGAACCATCGGCAGATCGGGTGTTCCGAGGAAGCGGGCCAGCGCTTTGCCCGCCGTGTTCGTCGGGTCGCCCGTGCGGATCGAATTCTCGTTGGCTGGGTCCTCCCGGTCGCCGTCGACCATCAAAGGGGACATCCGAGTGATGTAGCCCTGCGCGCTCCCGGGCGTGCCGCGAATGTCGGCGGTCTGCCAACCGTCCGCCAGGTCCGAACCCGTCCAGTAGTCGGTGTCCAGCACGATCCGTTTGACGTCGATGCCACTGGCCTTCACCTGAGCCGCGAGGTCGGACATCAAGGGGGCGCCGTCGTAGATCGTGGCCACACCCTCGTTGCGTGCCGACAGAGTGACGTCCCCGCCGCCGACCAGCACGATGTCACCCTCCTGGTCGCCCTGGACGATCTTGGTGGTGAACCGGTCGGTGGGGTCGACCGAGGTGAGCAGGGCGGCGCCGGTCAGGATCTTGGCCGTCGAGGCCGGGATCTGGGGCGCGCTGGAGTCCTGGTTGAACAGGATCGCGCCGGTGGCCGGGTCGATGACGATCCCGGTGAACTGCGCGAGCGCCCGATTTGCCAGTTGACCGGCCATCTGCGCCTGCACACCGGCCGCACTCGGCACCTTGTCGGAGGCGGGCAGCGGCGCGATCTTGGCAGGCGGCTGGGTCACCGGCGGATCAACGATGTCCGCCGAGGTCGCCCCCGCTGCGGCCTCGGTGCCCGTGGAACCGCGGGACCCGATGAACACCGCGGCCGCTACGGCAACCAGAGCGACCACCAGAACGCAGACGCCGATGATCACCCCCCGGCGAGACGCGCGTTTCGCGGCCACGACCATTCCTCCTGACGCTCGCATTTCCCGGCGATGGTTCAGCGGCGCTGGGGGGCCGCCCGAGTGTGCCCGGTCATCGCCCCGCGACGAGCCCGGCAACTCCGACCAGACTAGAGTCTTCGAAGGCCCACGCCGGGCCTCCGACCCGTGGGCGCGGGGTGTTCCTGCCCCGGAGCGGTGGCCTCGGCGCCGACCGGCCACCCGCTCGGCAGTGAGCGGCCGACATGGCTCACGCAACCTGAAAGGTGGCACTGGTGGAATTCGACGTCACCATCGAGATCCCCAAAGGCAGTCGCAACAAGTATGAGGTGGACCATCATTCCGGGCGGATCCGGCTGGATCGCACGCTTTTCACGGCGACCCAGTATCCGGCGGATTACGGGTTCATCGACGACACCCTCGGCCAGGACGGCGACCCGCTCGACGCCTTGGTGCTGCTGTCCGAACCAACCTTCCCCGGGTGCCTGGTGACCGCCCGGGCGATCGACATGTTCCGGATGACGGACGAGGCGGGGCCCGACGACAAGGTGCTGTGCGTGTCGGCGCACGATCCGCGGCAGAACCACCTCAAGGACATCGATGACCTGCCGATGTTCGAGCGGCTGGAAATCCAGCACTTCTTCGAGGTCTACAAGGACCTGGAGCCGGGGAAGAGCGTCGAGGGCGCCAACTGGGTCGGGCGCGCGGCCGCGGAAACGGAGATCCAGGTCTCCTACGACAGGGAGAAGAAGCATCAGGCGGCGGTGGAGGCAGCGGGCGCAGAGAAGTTGCACTCCTGATTTCAGCAGGCTCTCGGGGTGGCTCCCCAGAGGTCGCGACGGGTGCTGACTGGTCCAGCCGGGTCGGTGGCGCCGGTCCGGCGGTCGCCGGCCGGTGAGGCGCTACCGGGGGCGGGTGAGGCGCTACCAGGGGGTGGGTGAGGCGCCACCAGGGGGTGGGTGAGGCGCTACCAGCGCCCGCCGCGTTGCACCTCGCGTAGCCGCGGGCGGACGTCCAGCAGGTAAACCAGGCTGCCGGTCAGGCCGGCCAGCCAGAGCAATCCCTGCGGCTGGAAGGCACTGCCGACGAAGGCCAGTCCCAGCACCACAGCACACGCCGCCGTGATACCCGTCCAGGTTCCTTTCGTCTGCTTGTCAGCAGCGGCGAAGGCGTCCGGACGACGGGTTGCCGCATCGGCGACCGCGAACACACCGGTGATCGCTCCGCCCACGGCGAGGATCCACGTGATGATGTTGATGATCGGCAAGACCAGGCCCACGCGACAAGGGTACGTGCCCAAGCAAAGGCTTCCATCACCCAGATGTCCCGCGTCCGAAGACGCCGATGCCGGGCACCCGCGACGGGTGCCCGGCATCGAGCTGTGATCAGCCTGCGGTCGACGACGTGCCGGTCGCCTTGCGAGTGGCCGTCTTCGGCGCAGCCTTGGCGGCGGCGCTCACCCGGGTGGTTGCCCGCTTCGGGGCCGGCGTGCTGGCCATGGTGGTGCCGGCAGTGCGCCGGGTCCGCTGGGTCGGTGAGGCAGTCTTCGGAGCGGCAGTCTTCGGAGCGGCAGTCTTCGGAGCCCTAGCCTTGGGAGCGGCAGCCTTGGGAGCAGCCGGTTTGCCAGCTGGCGACTTGGAGTCCGCGGCCTTCGGTGCGGCGGCCTTCGGTGCTGCGGCCTTCGGAGCAGCCTTCGCCGGCGCCTCGGCAACGGCGTCGACCACCCTGCCCGGGGTCAGCGACGACGAGCGCACCTTCGACCAGGTGCGATCGCCCCGATCGGCCAGGCTGCCGTAGATCGACCCGACCATTTGGGTGTAGGCCTCGATGGTGTCGAGCACAGAGTCGACGGACACATCCGAGCCCAGCTCGGCGATCTTCGCGGGCAGCTCGGAGATGAGTTCCTGGGCCTTGGCCGGGATCTGGGTGGCCCAGTCCTGGATCAGCTCCTGGATGGATTCCTGGACGTCCCCTGCGACTTTCTGCGCCCTGCCGGGCAGGTCCTCCATGCCGTGTTGCGCTTTGGCGGGCAGGTCGACCGCGGCATGCTGAGCCTTGGCCGGCAGGTCGGCAACGGCATGCTGCGCCTTGGCCGGCAGCTCCGCCACAGTCTTCTGGGTCTGACCGGCCAGCCCGGCGATGCTCTTCTGGGTCTGATCGCTCAGACCGGAGATGCCCTTCTGGGTCTGATCGGCGAGGTCGGCAGCTCTCTTCTGAGCCTTCTCCGACCAGTCGACGACGACCTTGGTCGCCTTGTCGGACCAGTCGAGCACACTCCTCTGCGCCTTCTCCGACAGCGACGTGGCGAACGAGCGCACCCCGTCGGCGTCGACGGTGGTGGTCGCCACCTGCTCCATCAGGCTCTGGCGCAGCGCGGCCAGGCTCTGGACGGCCAGGTCGCCTGCCCCGATGGCGGCCAGCAGCGGGCGCGGCAGATCGTCGAACTGGTCGGCAATCTGCTCGATGACACTTTCGGAAACCGAACGAATGTCGGTGACGAGCGACATGACTTTCTCCTTTCGGCACCGAGATGAACGATGCCAAGATGAACGGTGTTAGTGGTCGTCGTGGTGGTCGTGGTCGTGGTGGTCGTGGTGGTCGTGGTCCGGAGGCGTCGCACCGGCAGCCAGCGCGGCAGCCAGCGATGAGGGCGGCTGTCCCGGCTCGGAGGATTCGGAGGGTCCGGTCGGCGGTGGTGCAGTCAGCGGTGGTGCAGTCAGCGGTGGTGCAGTCAGCGGTGGTGCAGTCAGCGGTGGTGCAGTCAGCCGCAGTGCGGTCGGCGACCAGGGCGCGGTGGTCGCGACGGCGGATTCGGCCGCGACGGCCAGGGCATCGGTGACCGGTGTCGCCAGCGCCGCTGCCGCCGCCTCGGCTTCCTTGCGGAAGGCTGCATAGATGTCGACAAGGGCCGACTTCTGCCGCTCGGTCAACACCTCGTCAGCCCGAATTGCGATGATAACCGTTGGGGCCTCGGCTGTTTCGAGAATGCCGGCCTTCGCCAGCAGGGTCTCGACCGAGATCGACAGACCGTGCGCGATCTGCGCCAGGATCTCCGCGCTGGGACGGCGCAGTCCGCGCTCGACCTGCGACAGGTACGGATTCGACACGCCCGCCTTGGCGGCCAACGCCCGCACCGAGATCTGTGCCGCTGTGCGCTGCTCCCGGATGAACTCGCCCAGCTCACGAACGGGGGTGAGCACAGGATTCAGGTCCACCGACAACACCTCCTGTCCGCGTCCCCTTTGCATGCTGGATTTGTCTGGTGGGTTCGACTCGCGGAAAGCACCACACCCCCAACAACATCACCCTACCCGCGGGTGCTTGCAATTGCAAGCACACTGCTAGCAAGAGGGCGGCCAGGGTTCTCCCCGACGCGGACCGTGCGAGGGAGCTCAGTCTGCGCATTGCTGGCGGTCCAGTCTGTGCAGTCCTGGCGGCGTGACCGGTGACTCCGGCGACGTGATCGGGTCCGAGGGGACGACGCCATGGCCGACGCAGAGGCGACCGGCGAATCGGGACCGGCGTCGAGATGGACGCGATCGGGCGCTATCTGCCGGACCTCGACGGCGCTCTCGTCGGTCCCACGCCCCTGAAGGCGGACCTGCTCGCCGAGGCATCGGATGGCCTGCGGAACACGGCCGAAGCGCACGCCCGCAGCGGCATCGACCCTCTCAGCGCGACCCGTCGCGCGGTCCAGGGCTTCGCCGAGATCGAACATTTGGCATCCGAGTCCGCCGCCGTCACCACCCGGACGTTACGGCCCGCCTCCCAGCACTCCGCGGTGCGCTACCTACAGTTCCGGCTCTGCGATTCCGAGATCAACGGCCGGACGATTCGTCAGAGACGGGAGCTGATCCATGCCAGACCATCGGCCGGTGCATTAAATCTGGGCGCGGGCAGGATCAGGTGCGGTGGTAGCGGCCGCCACCACGGTCGGTGCAGGTTCTGGTCGGAATTTCCTGCACGCGGCCGCCGGGTCACTGGACGGGAGGCCCCGGATTGCCCGCTTTCGCAGCGGCGTCCAGTTGCTCGCCGAATCTCCGGGTGTACCGGCCGCCGTGCGGAAAGCCGACGGTGACGACGTTGGGCTCGGGTCCGAATTCGATCCGCGCCAGGCTGCTCCGGAAGTAGATCTCGGAGATCTGGTCGAACGCAATCGCGATGACCTCCGTCTCGCCGGTCTCCGGTCGGCGGGCGTAGAGCAGGCGCCGTTCCGTCAGCGCCAGGTAGCCATCGGCTCCGGTGACCGGATCGATGCAGTACACCAAGCCCGACACGGTCTCGTCCCTCGAGAGGAATGAGTTCAGCAGGAGCAATGCCGGCTCACCCGGCGGGGAGCGCAGCAGCGCGGCCACTTCGGGCGGAGCAGACTCGATGACGGTACGCAGGTCAGCCCGCAAGGATTCCGGGATGGGGAATATCGCGGGCCGCCGCTGTCCGAAGAGTTTCAATTCCCGGCCCCCAAGGCACTCGGTCACTTTATTGCAGAGCACCAGGCGCCGCGCCGGGCTTGGTGACCGACGCCGATAGGGAGCGTCATTTCGTGAAGATTACCGGACATGGGGCCAGCAGGGTGTCCTTCCATTGAATGACACCCGCAGGTGAATGACACCCGCAGGTCACCCCGTGGAATTGCGTGCGGCGCAGCCGCCAAGGTCTCCCCTGCCAGCGCGGATCAAAGTCGCCAGCGCGTACGAACGTGGCGGTTATGGGACTGAAGTGACGCGAGAGCACCGGTTCATCCGCGCACCGAAACTTGATCCGCGCCGAACAGGGGGAAGCGCGCGCCCGGGGTGCCGGGGTCCTGACAGACTGTGCCTACGTGTGACCGAATGGAGGCGGGAGATGGCCAATTATCACGTCACCGTGCAGGGCACGGATCGGCAAGCCATGGCGGATCTGGTCCGCGTGCACGGCCTGCGCGTGTACCCCCAGACCCTGCGCGAGGTCATCGACGGAGAACGGGTTTCCGCAGTCGCGGATGAAGAAATGATCCGTCGACTCCGTGTCGCCGGCTATCTCGTGGACGAGCACGAGGACGTCGACGAAGATGCCAGTTCGAGCCTTGACCAGGTTGGTCGAGGCAATCGATTCCGCGAAGACACCGAGAACTGACGACGATGCCGTACCTCAATGTCGACGAGGTCGAATCCGCCATCGAACTGGTCGCCGACAGCAATCCCGGCTCGACCGAATTGATCGAGTTGCCGCGGCCGACCTGGGAGGGCCGGACCAGCCGGGCCATCCGCGTACACAAGGGCGGCGCGGCCGCCGAAGGCATCTACCTGATTGGCGGGGTGCATGCGCGTGAATGGGGAAGCTCGGACATTCTCATCTCCTTCGTGCAACGAATCACCGACGCCTACCGGACCGGAACCGGCATAACGTTGGGCGGCAAGACCTTCAGCGCACCGGACATCGGTGGAATTGTCGAGACGCTGGAAGTTGTTGTTTTCCCTCAGGTCAATCCCGACGGCCGGCGCTACTCGATGTCCGTCGACCCGATGTGGCGCAAGAACCGGCGCCCCGCGGGAAGTTCGTCGCCGGCCTGCGCCGTCGGTGGCGGCAGCGGGCCGGGCGTCGACCTCAACCGCAATTACGACTTCCTCTGGGATTTCCCGACGAAATTCAGTCCGGCCGCGCCGGTGATGACATCCATCGACCCGTGCAGCGAGATCTACCGTGGCCCCGCGGCCTCCTCCGAGCCCGAGATACAGAACGTCACATGGTTGTTCGACCAGCACCCTGCGGTCGGATACTTCATCGACATCCACTCATTCGGTGAGGACATCCTCTACAACTGGGGCGACGACGACAATCAGACGACGGATCCGGAGATGAACTTCCGAAATGCCGCCTACGACGGTGCCCGTGGCATCCCGGACAGTGCGCGCGGCGGGGATCCGGAGAAGTACCGCGAGTATCTGCCGAACGGCGATCTGCAGGAAATGATCGCCCTGGGCACCACCATGGCAGATGCGATCCGGGCGACCCACGGCCGCCGGTACAGCGTCAAGGGAGCGGTGGGTCTGTATCCAACATCGGGAACGTCCGACGACGCCGCGTACTCACGTCACTTCATGGATACCGCGCGCAAAAGGGTGCTCGGGTACACGATCGAATGGGGACCGGAGCGGGCTTCGATGCCAAGGAGCTTTCATCCCGACTACCCGGACATGGTTCCGATCATCGACGAGGTCAACGCGGCATTGGTGGCGTTCTGCGCGGCCGTTGCCGCGCGGGTGGCCAGTCGCGCCGCCGATTGATGCGCAGGAGCCGAGGAGCAAGGATCCTCAGGGGTCGTCTGTCGAACCCAACGGGCCTTGATCCTCAAAATGCCCGGACGGGCGAACCCGCCCGCCTAGAAACCGGTCCACCTTGAGATCCGCGGAGATGCGGAGACTCTCTTGAAAAGCAGCCCTGATTGGGTGGCGCAATTCCCGAAGAATCTCATCGCCGCGCCCACTGTCGGCAATTGGAAGGACTGGCGTATCGGTGTCGAGTCCGACCACGACTGCCAGAGCGCCCAGGAGTCGGCGGCCATCCTCGACCCAGCGCCATATCGACCACGATCACGACTCGCTCGCGCAGAGGGTGACGAGACCGAGACAGGCTGTTGGGCAGCGTCTGTCGCCGAAGAGCGGACCGATGCTCCTATTGGTTGTCAAGCCGCTGTCAGCCGCGCTCGGTATTGGTCGGCCATGGTGTCGTTTCGGTAGAGACCACGCTCGAGCCGGGAGATGATGTTCGGTCCATACGTCGAGGATTTCCGCGGCGGCGGTGAGGCTGATGTTATTGGCTCGGCGGGTCGGCCGGAGGTCGTAGTCGGCGAGGGTATCTGGCGGGTAAGCAGCCGGAACATTTCTCGAGCGATGGCGCGTTTGAGCATCTGAAGGGTGCTGGCCTTCGATTTGTTCTTCTTGAATTGCCGTGCGACGTAGTCGCGGGTTCGTGGATCGCTCGTTGCCTCATGTCAAGAGGTCCGGGAGCGGCGCTTCGTTGCCTCACCTGAAAAGGTCCGGCTGTCGGTGCCGGTGACCCGTGGTCTCGGAGTGGGTTTGCCCTTGGCAGTGGCCAGCGTGAGGAGCTGGTCGGCGAGGGCCCGGATCTGTCGTTGCACGGCGGCCGGGTTGAACCGGTCGTGCTGCTTGGACAGCCGCCGTTTCGGCAGTGTCTTGACGTCGGGGGCGCGATGACCCGGGTGTACGGGGTGGCCGCGGTGTCGTACTTCTTGCTGATCTTCGCGCCGTCCCGGACCTTGGAGATCAGCTTCTGTTGCGGGTAGAAGTGATTCCCGATCAGCGACTGCAAGACCCAGATCTTGCTCAGCAGCAACAACTCTCCCGCAGTGTCGTAGCGCAGGTACCCGACGAGTTGCCGGACCGCGGTCCAGTTCTGTTCGCGGTTACCCGATCCCTGCCATCGCCGGCGCACTCGGATGGTCATACGAGACAACGACGTCGGCGCGGTCCTCCGGCCGATACTCCCTGCGGTAACGCTCAAAGACCGGAATCCACCACTGCCGTTCCGCGGGCAGGCGGCGGGCCAACGCCGCGTTCGACACCTTCAGGTGAACCAACGCATCCACGGTGAACTCCAGAGCTGCCAGGAAGGGGCCGTCCAGCAGAACCACAGCGTTCGCGGGCACTGCCTCGGTTTGCTCCCTGAGCGAGCGGTCCGTAGTGGGGTCTCGCAGTCGAGCAACGATGTGGCTCGCACCCGCGGCCAGCGGCGCGATGATTTCCCGCCCGAGCGCGGCGCTGTCGACCCACCCGCGCAGCAGGGTGTCAACCTCCTGACGACCGAACTCCAGCCGTAGTGACGCTGGCCGCCACCACCAGCGTGTCGACACCCGCACCGCTGGTCGACCGACGGCAATGAGCCGGGCAGCGACATTGTCGGCCAGCGCCGCTGTGCCGATTTCCTCGGGACCGTCGAAACCCACCACGCCGCGCTCCGGTGAGCGATCGTCGATCCAACGAGCGATGCTGTCAACCAGACGTTCAGGAGTCGCAGAAGTGAAGCGCACCCGCTCACCCTGCCAGCTCTTGCCCGGCCCCCGGCGAACACTGCAACGACGCTGGCTCGCGCCCGGCCCCACAGCGTGGTCGGCCCACGGCGGACCGACTACCGCGCGCTCACACCTGCCTGACCGGCACAGCTCACGTCACCCCAGGTCAAGCCTGCACCTCTGACGCAAGGCACAGGCAGAAGGGATGCCCCGACGGATCCTTGTACACGCGGAATGAACTTTCGCCCTCCGGACTCCCGGTCGGCTCCGCTCCGATCCCGATGGCTCGAACCTCCGCAGCGTCGAGATCGGGGACGTCCAGGTCCAGATGGAACTGCTGCGGGATCGTGTTGTCCGGCCAGGTCGGCGGCACATGATCGGGCGCGAGCTGGAAAGCCAAGCCCGCACCGTCGCCGCCGCGAACCGTAATCCAATCGTCGTCCTCCCGAACGATCTTCCAACCGAGCAGTGCGCAGTAGAAGTCGGCGAGTTCGCGAGGCCGCGGGGTGTCCAGCACGACCAGATCGAAGGTTGCGATGGGTTTCTCCATGCACGAGATCTCAGCACATCACACCGACAGCGACGATTCGGCCATCCTCGCGCCGGCGGACGAGAGCAGGACCTTGTTCAGAGTCCCGAGTGCGGAGGCTGACGCCGGCGGGGCCCCATCGACGACGTACGCCCCGCCGATCAGCACGAGATAGATCGCCAACGTCGCGGCGACTCCGAACAGCAGGAAACTGGCCGCGCCGTGCAGGAACAGCCCGAGGAGGATGCAGAAGACCATCACCGATGTCGCGCCGACGGCAGGTGCGCCCGGAGTCACCCGCGACGGCCTGGATCCCCGAACTTCCGAAAGAACGTTCGCTGATATCCACAAGTAGTGGTTCCAACATTCTCACAGCGCGCGCAATCCTTTCGCAGTGCAAATTGGGAAAGCGAAGGCATCGCACGCCGTGGGCATCTGACGCGCAAACTCGTGACGCCAGCAATTCGTCATCACCCAGCGTAAAGGTGCTGCGATTACGAGAGGAACAGCTGTGCGAAGGTGTAGATCAGCAACCCGGCGAGCGCCCCGACCACCGTTCCGTTGATCCTGATGAACTGCAGATCGCGGCCCACCTGGAGCTCGATCTTCCGGCTGGTCGCCTCGCCGTCCCAGCGGGCGATGGTCTCGTCGATGATCCCGGTGATGCTGCGGGCGTGGTGCCGGGCGATATAGCCAGCGACGTCGGCGACCCAGCCGTCCACCTTCTTGGCCAGCGGGCCGTCCTCGGTGAGCTGCGTGCCGAAAGAGATCAGACCGTCGGTCACCGAGCGGCGCAGCGGCGACTGCGGATCCTCGGCCGCCTCCAGCAAGGAGTCCTTGACCGACGACCAGGCGCTGGCCGCCAGCGAGCGCACCTCTGCATTCGCGATGATCCGGTCCTTGACGGCGTCCGCGCGTTCCATCGTCGCCGGGTCGGTCTGCAGGTCCCTGGCGAACTCGGCGAGGAAGGTGTCCAGCGCGTGCCGCAGCTGATGGTCGGGATCGGTCTTCACGGCCAGAGCGAAGGCCTCGACCTCGTGGTAGATCCGGTCGGCGACGATCCCGTCCAGGAACTTCGGCGACCAGGACGGGGCGCGCTGGGAGACCACCCGGGAGACGGCGGTGTAGTTGTCGCGGATCCATTCGTAGCACCGGTCGATCACGAAATCGACCAGTCCGTGGTGGTCGCCCCGCTCGAAGACTTCCTCGGCGATGCGACCCAGCGGCGGGCCGATCCTGGTCTCGGCGATCTTCCGCCTGGCCATGGATTCCAGGAGGTCGGCGACCTGATCGTCGCTGAGCACGTTACTGATGCCGCGGACCGCGGTCGCCAGCTCGGCCGTCACCTGCTGCGCCGCCTCGGGGCGCGCGAGGTACTCCCCCACCCTCTTGGCGACCGAGAACCCGGCGAGCTTCTCGCGCACCACGGTCTCGGACAGGAAGTTGGTCGCGACGAACTCGGACAGCGACGAGCCGATCGCGTCCTTGCGGTTCGGGATGATCGCGGTGTGCGGGATCGGCAAACCCATCGGCCGGCGGAACAGCGCGGTCACCGCGAACCAATCGGCCAGCGCGCCGACCATCCCTGCCTCGGCGGTGGCCCTGACGTAGCCGAGCCACGGATACCGGTCCTGCAGCGAGAACGCGATCGCGAAGATGATGGCCATCAGCACCAGCGCACCGGTGGCGATCAGCTTCATCCGGTTCAACCGTCGTCGCCGCTCCTCGTCGGCCGGGCTCAGCGCCCCGGTGGCGAACGCCGGGATGAATGGCGCGGGTGCCCGCTTCGCCGGCACAGCTGCCGGGGGGGCTCCAGCCGCGCGGGCGCCAACCGGGCGGGCGCCAGCCGGGCGGGCTCCAGCCGGGGGGGCTCCAGCCGCGCGGGCGCCAACCGGGCGGGCTCCAGCCGGGGGGGCTCCAGCCGGGGGGGCTCCAGCCGGGCGAGCACCAGCCGCGCGAGCACCAGCCGCGCGAGCACCAGCCCCGCGGGCTCCAGCCGGGAGGTCCGCTGCCGGGAGGTCCGCTGCCGGGACATCCGCTGCCGGGACATCCGCTGCCGGGACATCCGCTGCCGGGACATCCGCTGCCGGGACATCCGCTGCCGGGACATCCGCTGCCGGGACATCCGCTGCCGGGACGTCCGCTGCCGGGACGTCCGCTGCCGGGAGGTCCGCTGCCGGGCGGTCCGCTGCCGGGGGCGGGGTACCCACAGCGTCGTTGAGGGCCCCGGCCAGGTCGCGCACGGGATCGGCCGCGCCCGCTGGACCGGCCGATTCGGTCGGCTGGGATTCGGTGGTGCTCATGACGCCATTGTCACGTGTCGGGAGGAGCGGGTGGGGTCGTTCTCCTTCGGGCGCACATCGGGACAGTTCCCGCCCGCGTGCGCGCTCACCCGGCACGGTAGGAATGACCCATGACATCGGCCGATTCTCTGACGCCGCGGCTGGCCAACCCGCTGGTGCAGCGCCTGCGGCCGTACACCACGACGATCTTCGCCGAGATGTCCGCGCTCGCGGTCGCCACCGGCTCGATCAACCTGGGTCAGGGTTTCCCGGACACCGACGGCCCGCCATCCCTGCTGGCAGCCGCGCAGCGGGCCATTGCGCAGGGCGTGAACCAGTACCCGCCGGGTCCCGGAATCCCCGAATTGCGTCAGGCCGTGGCCGACGCCCGGCTGCGGGACCACGGCCAGCGGTTCGATCCCGACGCCGAGGTGCTCATCACGGTCGGGGCCACCGAGGCCCTCGCGGCCGCCGTCATCGGGCTGTGCGAGCCGGGCGATGAGGTGCTGATGCTGGAACCGCATTACGACTCCTACCCGCCGATCGTCGCCATGGCCGGCGGCAGGCACCGCTCGGTGCCGCTGCGCCCGGACAGCACGGGTCGATTCGCGCTGGATGTCGACGAACTGGCGGCCGCGGTCGGACCGCGCACCCGGATGCTCATCCTGAACTCGCCGCACAACCCGACCGGGACGGTGCTGACCCGCGAGGAGCTCGCCGGGATTGCCCGGGTCGCGGTAGACCGCGACCTGCTCGTGCTCACCGACGAGGTCTACGAGCACTTGGTCTACGACGATGCGCGGCACCTGCCGCTCGCGACCTTCGACGGGATGGCCGAGCGCACGGTCACCATCTCCAGCGCCGGGAAGACGTTCAACGTCACCGGGTGGAAGATCGGCTGGGCCTGCGGTCCCGCGCCGCTGGTGGCGGCCGTCCGGGCGGCGAAACAGTTCCTCACCTACGTCGGCGGCGCTCCGTTCCAGCCAGCGGTGGCCGGGGCCTTGCGCACCGAGATGACGTGGGTGCGAGGGCTGCGGGACGGCCTGCAGGCCAAGCGCGACCGGCTCTGCGCCGGCCTTCAGGCGGCCGGGTTCGGCGTGCTCCGGCCGCAGGGAACCTACTTCGTGATGACCGACATCCGGCCGCTGGGATCGGACGACGGCATGCAGTTCTGCCTCGACCTGCCGCACCGCGCCGGCGTCGTTGCGGTGCCGGACGAGGTGTTCCACGACGATCCCCGCGATGGAAAGCCGTTCGTGCGCTTTGCGTTCTGCAAACGTGACGGGGTCATCGACGAGGCCGTGCAGCGTCTGGCGGCCATGCGATGAGCAGCGAACGCATCTCCGAACTGCTCGGGCGCGCACCGGTGTTCGACGGTCACAACGACCTGGCCTGGGCGCTGCGCAAGCAGGTCGACTACGACCTGACCGCCAGGGACATTGCCGTTCACCAACCCACCCTGCACACCGACATCCCGCGCCTGCGCACCGGCGGCGTCGGGGCGCAGTTCTTTTCGGTGTACGTGCCGGGCACACTGACCGGCGGTGCCGCCGTCACCGCCACCCTCGAGCAGATCGACTGTGTGTCAAGGATTGTCGCGGCATACCCGGAAACGTTCGCGGCAGCCATGACGGCGACCGACGTCCGGCGGGTCATGGCCGGTGGAAGGATCGCCGCGCTGTTGGGCGCCGAGGGCGGGCACAGTATCGACAATTCACTGGGTGTGCTGCGCATGTTGCGAATGCTCGGTGTCGCGTACATGACGTTGACGCACAATCAGAACGTGCCATGGGCAGATGCGGCGACCGACGTCCCCGCGGCGGGCGGGCTGACCGAGTTCGGACGCCAGGTGGTCCGGGAGATGAACCGGATCGGGATGCTGGTGGACATCTCGCATGTCGCGCCGCCGACCATGCATGCCGCCCTGGACGAAAGCGTTGCTCCGGTGATCTTCTCGCATTCCTCCTGCCGGGCATTGACCGATCATGTGCGCGACGTGCCGGACTCGGCGTTGCAGCGACTGGCGGAGAACGGCGGCGTCGTCATGATCACCTTCGTGCCGGATTTCGTCTCGCAGGAGTGCGCCGACCACGCGACGGCCGAGGACGCCGAGCGGCACGCCCTCGGGCTGGACAAGGTCACCGTCTACACCGAGCACGCGGGCGAGCACCTGGATCCGGTCGTGGTCGCGAAGCTGACCGCATGGCAGGTCGAGAACCCAGCACCACGAGCAACTCTCCAGCAGGTCGCCGACCACATCGAGCACGCCAGGGAGGTCGCCGGGGTGCGGCACATCGGCCTCGGCGGTGACTTCGACGGGGTCAGCGACCTGCCGATCGGGCTCCAGGACGTCTCCACCTACCCGGCGCTGCTCAGCCAGCTCGTCGATCGGGGCTGGTCAGACGCCGATCTGGAGGCGCTGACCAGCGGCAACATCCTGCGGGTCCTGCAGGACGCGGAAGACGTCGCCGATCCCGGGTTCGGCGCCTGAGAGTCGTTACGGCAGAGCCTTCAGAGTCGCTCGGCCGGCGTGGCCTCAGTTGTCATCACCAATTCGCCCGCAGCTGCGTCGAAGGTCAGCGCCACCCTGATCGCGCTCAGTTCATGCAGGGAGCCCAGATGCGTTCCGCCACAGGGAATACGCTGGATGCCCTCGGGCAATCGGCAGATCCAGGTGCGCAGGTCGGTCAGCCGCGGCCCTGACACCTCCAGCTCGATCGGCGCACCGGCCGCCACCCAGCCGGCCAGCAGGTCATTGGCCCGGTCGGCAACTGTGGGTAGGGCGCAGTCCAGGTCCGTCGGATCGAAGCCCTTCTTGCGCAGGGATTTTCCCACCCGATAGGTGTCGGCGGCGCCGAACGGTTGGATCACCGATGAGGTGATCGCCAGCTGATCGAAGTCGGGATTGCCGAGTCCGTCGGTGCGTCCACCAGCGCCGAGAGGTTGTCGCCAGCGGTCGGCGAGCGCGCCGTTGAGCGCGAGAGCGGCGACGTGGCAGGCGGTGTGGCCGGCGGACAATGCGACCCGGTGCTGGCCGTCGACGGTCAGCGTGACGATCTCGCCCTCCGCCGGCAACGGCGCGTCCACAGCAAGCAGGTGCGCGACCACGAAGGCCCATCCGGGTGTGCCGCGGCGGACCGTCACCTCGCTGCCGACCAACAGCTGGGTGCCGTCGGTGGCGCCGATCGTCGCCTCGACCACCTGCCCTGAACCGCTGGCCCAGGTCAGCGTCCCGAGATCGGTTCCCTGGTCGGGCCAGCGCGGATCAACCGGGTGGAACGGCGTCCTGTCGGTGAGCACAACGCCATGGGCGTGACGGACGACAATCGACAGCACGGTGGCCCGATCGAGCACCGATCCCGCGGGGTAGGAGACGAGGGTGTCGGTCAGCGGCAGCGGCATCATGCCATTGTCACGTGCTGGAGGGGCTGGTCACGCCTTGAGATTGTGGCGGGCCGCCGCCGCCCGGCACCGATGACTCACCGGGTCATCGGCGGTCGACAGGATCAGGATTCCCCGGAAGGCAACACCGGAGACGACAGGAGAAGGACATGCTGCTGGAGAACAGGAACGCGGTCGTCTACGGCGGAGCCGGCGCCGTCGGGAGCGTGGTGGCCAGAGCCTTTGCCCGCGCGGGCGCCAGGGTGTTCCTGGCCGGGCGGACCTCGGCGACGTTGCAGGCAGTGGCCGAATCGATCCGCTCGGCCGGCGGAGCGGCCGAAACTGCCGTCGTGGATGCCCTGGACGAGGCTGCCGTGGATGCCCTCGCCGACCGGGTCGTCGCCGATGCGGGCAGTCTGGACATCTCGTTCAATCTCATCGACGTCCAGGACGTGCAGGGCACGCCGCTCGCCGAGATGAGCTGGGAGGATTTCGACAAGCCGGTGGCGACGGCGGTGCGGTCGACCTTTCTCACCGCCCGCGCCGCCGCCCGGCAGATGATCCGGCAGCGGTCCGGGGTGATCCTCACCTTCGGCGGCGGCGGTGCCCGCAACCCCATCCGGCACTACTCGATCGGCGGCTTCATCGTCGCGCTGGCCGCCGTCGACACGCTTCGCCGACAACTGGCGGCCGAGTTGGGCGAGTACGGCATCCGGGTCCTCACCATCGAGACCGGTGGGCTGATGGAAACCCTTCCCAAGGACTTCCCGGGCCGGGACGACATCGCCGACATGCTGGTCGAGCCGACCATGCTGGGCCACACGGCGACGCTCGAGGACATCGGCAACATGGCCGTCTTCGCGGCGTCCGACCTGGCGAGGTCGATGACCGGGACCATCCTGAACACCACCTGCGGAGCGTCCGTCGACTGAGGGCCTACTCCTCGCCGAAGCGCCCGCGTGCTTCGACCGGGATCAGCGGCTTCTCCGCGCGGGCCTTGATCTGCTGCACAGCCCACGAATTCCCGTCGGGATCGCTGAAACCGAAGAAGGTCCCACCGTCCCGCTCGTCGAAGACCGTGACCTCACTGGCCTCGACCCCGCGGTCGATCAGTTGCTGGCGCGCCACCGCCGCGTCGGAGACGACGAGTTGGAGGCCGTGCAGGGAGCCGGGAGTCATCTGTTTCTGGGACGGCAGGTCACCGACGACGATGGAGCAACCCGATCCCGGCGGGGTCAGCTGCGCGACATGCATATGCTCGTTGCGGGTGTCGTGGTCGAGCGCGAAGCCGAGTTTGTCGCGATAGAAGGCGATCGCCTGGTCGAGATCACTGACCGGGACGATCACGACTTCCAGGGTCCAGTCCATGTAGTGCTCCAATTCGGGAAGAAGTGCTGCAGCGGAAGGGAAAGTCGGAAGGGAAAGTCGGAAGGGAAAGTCGATGACGTGGAGCCGCCCGGACCCGTCGTTGAGGACGGCCCGGGCGTGGCCGCGTTACAGGGATGCGGCGACCTTGTCGAGGCGCTCGTAGCCCTCGACGACGCCGACCTCCATGTTGCTGGCGATCATTCCGTCCCTGGCTTCCAGGGTCGGGTAGACGGCGTGCGCCCGCAGCCGGGTGCGGCCGTTGCCCAGGTCCTCGAAGGTCAGTGACTCGATGCTCACCACATCCGGGAATCCCTCGAACTCGAAGGTCTGGATCGCGAAGTCGTTCTCGCGCACCACGTGGAAGACGCCGTTGAACGCGAACTCCTGTCCCTCAGGATTGCGTTGGACGTAGCGATACCCGCCGCCGGAGGTGAAGTCGAAGTGCTCGATGTCCATCTCATACCCGTTGGGCCCCAGCCATTGTTTGATCAGGTCGGGCTCGGCGTGGGCGCGGAAGACCGCGGCGACGGGCGCGTCGAACTCGCGCTCGATGTCGATGAACGGGAGGCCTTCCGGGGCGGTGATGGTGACGGGGTTCGTCATGTCTGTTCCTCCTTGTGCTGGCCGGCCCGATCGATGAGGCCGGTGATGGGGGTGGGTGTGGTGATTGGGGTTTCGCCGGGCAGGTCGATGCCCTGGAGCAGGGCATCGAGGCGCCGGAACTGCTGTTCGTGGATCAGCCGGTACTTGTCGATCCACGCGGTGAGTGCTTCGAGCTGGGCCGCATTCAGGTGCACGGGTCGGCGTTGGGCGTCCCGCGTCCGGGTAACCAGCCCGGCCTGCTCGAGCACCTGAATGTGCTTCGAGACCGCCTGCTTGGAGATCTCGAAGGGATCGGCCAGTTCGTTGACCGTCGCCGGGCCGCGGCTCAGGCGGGCGATCATCCGGCGCCGTACCGGATCGGCCAGTGCCATGAAGGCCCGGTCGAGCCGGTCATCGGCGGACGGATCGACAATCACTTGGTCAACCATTTCTTTGATCAATGACTTGGTTGACTACGACTTTAGAACCGTCTGGAGAGGCTGTCAAGGGTGCTTTGTGCTGAAAGTCGACGGGCTGGATCGCGCCGTGCCACGTCGGCCAGGTCAGCCCAGATCTCGAGCCGCGGTGCTCCGAGCGATCGTGTGCGAATCGCCGGGATCCGCTGTGCCGGAACGGAACTCGTCAATCCGAACCAGCGCGACGCCGGCCAGGATCAGCACCCCGCCGAGCAGCTGCATTGCGGTCGGGACCTCACCCAGCAGCAGCCAGGCGAACAGCACGGCGAACAGCACCTCGGTGAGCCCGACGAAGGACGCGAGCTTCGACCCCAGGATGCGGGTGGCGGCGATCCCGGCCACGTAGGCGATCGCGGCGGCCACCAGCGACAGCCCGATGACGGGCACCAACCAACTCACCTGATGGCCGGCGAAGTCGACGTCGTCGACGTTCGCGTGCATGGGCAGGGCGCCGAGCACGCCGAGGATGAGCAGGGTGACGGCACCGATCGTCATTCCTCCGCTGGCCATGGCCAGCGGAGGCAGGTCGGGATCGCTCTTGGCCGACAGCACGAAGAACACGGCGAGTCCCACTGCCGCAGCCAGGCCCCAGAGCACCCCCACCAGGTCGATATGCGTATCGCCGACCAGATTGAGCACCAGAATCAGGCCGAGCACGGCCGCCACCGACCCGGCTATGGTCAGCCTCCGGGGCCGCTGCCCGTTGCGGATCCACAGCCAGCCGACGATCAGGATGATGCCCATGTACTCCAGCAGCAGGGCGACCCCCACCGACAGGTGCTGTACCGCATTGAAGAAGAACACCTGGCAGCCGGCGATTGCCACGAGTCCGTAGATCGTCACCATCCGGATGTTGTGCCACAACACGTTCCACCTGCCCCGCAGCGTCACCACCGCGGGAACCGCCAGCAGCACAGCGGCAATGCTGATCCGGATCGCGACCGCCGCGGCCGGTGACCAGCCGGTGTCGATGAGAGATGTGGCGAACGTGCCCGACGTGCCGAAGGTCGCGGCCGAGAACAGGGCCAACACGAATCCGGCTCGGGTTGCTCGCTGCTCCAGCACGTGCCCTCCTCTGGTTCCGCGGCCGTGCACCGCGCGTCCGCCTAAACTGTCATCAGCTAATCCGGCCTACGATGATGACACTACGGCCGGCCTCCGACAGGAGTCAACGTGCTTTTTGCTCATGACACCGAGGTGGCGCTTGCCGCCGCCGCGGCGTTGGTCAACACGGCGCCGTTGGTGACGGCGGACGGGGATACCGGCGAAGAGGATCTTCCCGACATCGCGGCCCTCGACACATTCGTCAGCAACTGGGGGTGGACCGGCGAGCTTCGCCACGACAAGGCGGAGCTGCGAGCCGTTCGCGCGCTTCGGCCGCGGCTGCGCCGGATCTGGGAGGTGGACCAGGACGAGGTGGTTCAGATCGTGAACAAGCTGCTGCGCGAGGCAAAGGCGCTCCCGCAGCTGGTCAGGCACGACGAATGGAGCTACCACCTGCACGCGACCCCACAGGCCGCCCCACTGGCCACCAGGATGGCCGTGGAAGCCGCGATGGCCATCGTGGACGTGGTCCGCAGCGACGAACTGAGCCGGCTACGGATCTGCGAGTACCCCAGGTGCATGAATGTCGTGGTCGACCTGTCCAAGAACCGGTCGAAGAGATTCTGCGACGACGGCTGCGGCAATCGCGCCGCGGTCGCCGCCTACCGGGCGCGCAAGAACGCGGCGACACGGCAGTCCTGATCACGGCTGAGTCGACTTGGCTGACTTGGCTGGGTCGACTCAGCCCACGCCGGTGACCGGTGGTCGCCGGAATCCGGGCGTGAGACCGGCGTTCTCCAGTGCGCGCCCCGTCGCCAGCAGTTGCGGTTCGTGCCAGCGGGCACCGACCAACTGGATCCCGGTCGGCAGTCCCCCGTCGTCGAGCCCGGCGGGCATCACCAACGAAGGCAACCCGTTGAGGCTCGCCGAGGCGAAGACCAAACCCTGCTCATGGTAAGGGATCGGGGGGGAGGCGATCTGGCCGCCGTCCAGGGAGAGCGGCTCGCCGGGCGGGCAATGCGGGTACGCCACGGTGGCCGCCGGTGGCATCAGCAGCGCGTCGCAGTGGTCGAAAAACCTCTCCCAGCGGCCGATCAGCTCGTCCCGGCGAGACAGCAGCTCGAGGTAACGGGCCAGCCGGAAGTCCGCACCGTCCGGCGTGAAGACCGAGGTGACCAGCTGGATGAGCTCGCCGAAGAGCTCACCCTGCTCCTGCCAGGAGATCTCCGGGAGTGCTTCCCGCACCTGTCCACCGGCATCGGAGATGGCGCCGGCCACCTGGTCCACCTTGTCCCGCAACACCTTCGCCACGGGTGCTCCCGGGATTTCGGGTGCGACGGCAACACGCAGGTCTCCCGGTGCTCGGGGATCGCAGCGGGTCAGCGGCACCGGCGGTACGTCGCCGTCGAAACCGTCAGGACCGGAGATCACCGACAGCGCGAGCTCGAGATCGTCGAGATCACGGGCCAGCGGGCCGAGGCCGAGCATGATCCGCACCGGTCGCGGCGCGCCGTCGGGGGTGCGGAAGAACCCGGTCAACGGCACCCGGTGTTCGGTTGTCTTCAACGCATACACGCCGCAGAAACTGGCCGGCTGGCGCAGCGAACCGACCAGGTCGGAGCCCACGTCCAGCGGCGTCATGCCGCTGGCCACCGCCGCGGCGGCACCGCCGCTGGAGCCACCTGACGTCCGGCTCAGATCCCACGGGTTGCTGGTCCGGCCGAATACCGGGTTGGCACTCTGGTGATCGGCCAGCCAGGCGGCCACGTTGGTGTGCCCGATGATGTTGGCGCCGGCCGCCCGCAGCCGCGCGGCCACCGCCCCGTCAATCGTCGGCACATTGTCCAACTCGTAGGTGCCGATCGTGGTGCGCAGGCCCGCGACGTCATTGCCGTCCTTGAGCGTGATCGGTACACCGTGCAGCGGACCGATCGGGCGGCCGGCGGCCAGCGCGTCGTCGGCCGCCTGCGCGCGCCGCCTGGCGCCGTCCGCGTCGAGCGACACGACCGCGCCCAGCGCGCCGTTGCGTTCCTCGATCCGGGCCAATTGCGCGTCCAGCACGTCGATCGCGCTCAGCCGGCCGGCGGACAGTCTGCGGCCGACTTCAGCGGCACCGAGGTCGCACAGGTCGCTGTCCTCCACGAGCTGCACCATATGCACTTCGCTCCTTCCCGGTCGTTGCCCGTTCCGGCCCGGTGATCTGGGGTGTTATCTGGGGTGATGACGGCCGGCGTCGTCCGGACTCATCGGTCCTCTCGCCGCGGTCGGCGGCCAGCACCGCGCTGGGGCCGCGACAATGAACCATGCGCAGCCTGCCCCTGCTCCGCGCCGACTGCGGCAACTGTTTCGGCTTGTGCTGCGTGTCGCTCTCGTTCCAGGCCTCGGCCGACTTCGCCATCGGCAAGGACGCCGGCGAGCCCTGCCCGAACCTCCGGCGGGACTTCCGGTGCGCCATCCACACTCGGCTGCGCGGGGACGGTTTCAAGGGCTGCACGGTGTACGACTGCTTCGGCGCAGGTCAACGCGTCGCTCAGGACACCTATGGCGGGCGGAGCTGGCAGGAAGCGCCGGAGACCGCCGGGCAGATGTACGCGGTGTTCGGCGTCATGCGTCAATTGCACGAACTGCTGTGGTACCTCACGCTCGCGCTGCCGATGGCGCCAGCAGGGCCGCTGCAGGACGAACTCCGTCAGGCCGTCGACGAAACGGAGGACCTCGCTCGGCGCGACGCCGTCGGGCTGGCAGCACTGCTCGAAGAGACGGGCGTCGCGGCCCACCGGGACCGGGTCAATTCCCTGCTGTCCCGGGTCAGCGTCCTGGTGCGCACCGGAGCGCGGCGCGGCCGGTCGAAGCCGATCGGGCCCGCGAAGAAGGCCCGCCCGGGGGCGGATCTCGTCGGGGCCGCGCTCCGGAACGCGGATCTGACCGGTGCCGACCTGCGGGGTGCCTACCTGATCGCCGCCGATCTCACCGGAGCCGACCTGCGCAGCGCCGACCTCATCGGTGCGGACCTGCGCGATGCCGATCTGTCCGCCGCCGACCTTTCGTCGACGCTGTTCCTCACCCAACCGCAGGTGAGCGCGGCGCGGGGTGACGCCGCGACGAAACTCCCGCCCTCGCTGACCCGCCCCGGGCACTGGGCCGGCTGAGTCGCACCAGAAAACCAGTCGGCGTCCGAGTGCTGGATCGCCGCGGCCCGAAGATGTAGCGGGAGCACACCATCGGGCGCGCAATTGTGTGAAGCTGCCACGCTGAACGGCGCCGCTGAGCGCAGTAGCTTTCCTGAAAGGCCGAGCGCCCCATGCTTCGCGCGGTGGCCGTCGTGATTGGCCGGCCCGGTCGCTGGGAATTGTCTTTGTCGCCGCCAGAAAACGGTCGGGATCGGCTCAACCCCTCGGAGAACCTCATGTCCCAACCAGCAGTCCAGCCGCGGTCCACCATTGTCAAGGTGGTGGCGGCGAGCATGGCCGGCACCACCGTCGAATGGTACGACTTCTTTCTTTATGGAGTCGCGGCCGCTCTGGTCTTTCCGAAGGTGTTCTTCCCGGTCAACGATCCGGCCGTCGGTGTGCTGCTGGCACTGGGCACGTTCGCGATCGGCTTCATCGCGCGCCCCGTCGGCGGACTGATATTCGGACACTACGGTGACATCCTCGGCCGCAAGAAGTTGCTGGTGATCAGCCTGCTGATGATGGGCTCCGCCACGTTCGCGATCGGGCTGCTGCCCGGATACGACGCCATCGGGGTACTGGCGCCCGTCCTGCTGGTGCTGCTCCGGCTGATCCAGGGCTTCGGGCTGGGCGGCGAGTGGGGAGGCGCGGTGCTGATCGTCTCCGAGAACGGCGACCCCGCGCGCCGCGGTTACTGGGCGAGCTGGCCGCAAGCCGGCGTTCCGCTGGGCCAGTTGCTTGCCAACGGCTTGCTGGCGCTCCTCGCGCTGATGCAGAGCGAGGACGCGTTCCTGTCCTGGGGATGGCGTATCCCGTTCCTGCTCTCGGCCGTGCTGGTACTGATCGGGCTGTTCATCCGGCTCTCGATCGAGGAGTCGCCGGTA
The DNA here is from genome assembly GCA_038322925.1 of Mycobacteriales bacterium. GTDB lineage: Bacteria > Actinomycetota > Actinomycetes > Mycobacteriales > Nakamurellaceae > Nakamurella. The sequence goes on along the minus strand of JBBQGJ010000004.1, from coordinate 18,151 downwards.
TTCCGCGCCGCGCAGGCCCGCGCCGAAGCGGGCGCCGGCGAGGGCGAGAAACAGCGTATGCCGATCATCGAGGTGTTCCGGCAGTATCCGCGCGAGGTGTTGACCGCGATGGGCGCTCGATTCGCCGAGAACGTCTCGTACTACATCTTCACCGTCGTGGTGGTCACCTATCTGACCAAGAATCCCCCGGACCACACGGCGTCGAGTGCATTCGTGCTGAATGCGGTGCTGATCGGTGCGGCCGTGCACTTTCTGACGATTCCGGTGTGGGGTGCATTGAGCGACAAGTTCGGCCGACGCCCCATCTACCTTCTCGGCGCGATCGGTGTCGGCGTCTGGGCGTTTGTCTTCATCTTCCTGGTCGACACCGGGAATTGGCAGTTGACGGTCCTGGCCGTGGTCGGCGGACTGCTGTTCCACGGCGCGATGTACGGCCCGCAAGCGGCATTCCTGTCCGAGTTGTTCGGGACGAAGGTGCGGTATTCCGGGGTGTCCGTCGGTTATCAATTGGCTTCGATCGTGGCGGGCGGACTGGCGCCGCTGATCGCGGTGGCGCTCTACACCAGCGTCGGCAGCGGCTATGCCGTCGCCGTCTACGTCGCGGTCTCCGCGTTGATCACCATCCTCGCGGTGGGCACGTACTCCGAAACCCGGCAGCGCGATCTTTCCGACGACCCGGCTTTCGACCGGGCACCGGTGAATGCGCCCGCCCGCCGCGACCGGCAGGGCGTGCGGGAGGCTTCCTGACCCGGCAGGGTCGGTGGCCGACCCGGCAGGGTCGGCGGCGATCGGCGCGCGGTCGGCGTCAGCCGCCGGTCGCCCCCGAGAGTCTGCCGAAGATGCGGACGAGCTCCTCCCGGTTGAGCGACGCCCACACAGTCGTCGCGTGGTTGAAGTCGCGCAGCGGTGCGTCTGCCGTCGCCAGCAGGAACAGCAGCAGGGCCCGAGCCGCTGACCGGGTGCTCTGCTCGCCCGCGACGGTGAGGCTGTGGCCGTCCTGCAGGAGGGTGCCGGTCCGGTGGTGCAGCCGCCACCAGTACAGACCGTGCTCGTAGTAACCGACCTCGAGATTCCCGGCATCGGGAATGTCAAGGTGCCGGACGTTATACGACGATCGTTCTGGGACGGCGATAGCGAACGCCTCCATCGAGTTGGGCGGGCAACCGAGGAATCGTCACCCCGCCTGCTGCGACACGCAAGACCGCCATGCCGCGCGCTGCAACGATTCAGGACGGCGAGCCGCGAACCTCTCGTTGCGCACGACGCCGAGCAGCACACCGGACCGGCCACACCCAGCGCGCTGCCGAATCACCGTGCGGGACAGGGAATGAAGGGTGACGAGTCAGACACCGAAATGGCCCCCCAAGGAGTTGCCGCCGTGGCCGGCCGCGAGTAAACCTAATGGCACATGAAGGGCAGCGCACCACCGACGCGAGAGCGAAGGCCGGAGCACCGCCCGGAGTGAGCCGAAGGGCTGGCACGGATGCTCGGCAGCGGATATCTTCCGTCGCTCCCCCGAGTGTGACATCGGACGCGGGTCCGGCGCCTATTCCTTCGGTGCGGTGGGCGGACGTTGCGCGGGCCGGCCCTGGTCAGCACGCGGCGATGGGATCGGGAGTCACCCCGGCGCCCGGAGGCGAAGCGCGTCGTTGCGCTCGGCTCGGGGTCCGGCACCGCGCAGCGGGGCTCGGTGATCGAAAGGTCGCGGGCCCCGCTCTCTACGTTCCCGGTACGCACTCCAAGCACCGCACCGCTACTTTGAACCCGGACCGGGCCGCCGTGAAGCGTCCGGAAACGACTACTGGGAGCGTGCGATGCGGATAGCCATGGCCAACGACCACGCCGGGTTCTCGCTCAAAGAGGAGATCGAACAGCTGCTCGTGGCGGACGGGCACAAGGTGGTCGACTTCGGTACACACGACGAGAATGCCTGCGATCTTCCGGATTTCGTCTACCCCGCCGCAGTGGCAGTCGGCCGCGGTGAGGTCGACCGTGGCATCTTCGTGGACGGTGTCGGGTACGGCAGCGCGATGATCGCCAACAAGATCTCGGGGGTGTACGCGGCAGTCTGCCAGGACCCGTTCTGCGCCGGGCTGGCCCGTTCGCATTCCGATACCAATGTGTTGTGCCTGGGCGGCAAGATCATCGGTTCGGCCCTGGCGCTGGACATCGTCCGGGTCTGGATGTCCACCGACTACCTGGGCGAGCACGAGGAGAAGTACCGCCGGCGGGTCGGCAAGGTCGCCGCCATCGCGGCCGAGCACGTCCGTCCGCTCAGTTGAGTGTTCGATCTGCACTGATCAGGGCGACGACGGATCGGGCGGTTTGTACAGCTCACGAACAGCCGCGCCGATATCCTCCTCCGCCTGATCGACAGGTTCCATGTACAGGCGAGCATCCGAGATCAGCTCGTCGTGCAGGTTCAGGATCGTCACCCCACGCATGGCAAACGCCGAGCCATCGGGGTGCCGGCCGTGCCAGTACCACTCCCCCCATTCGGTCGCGCCGGTGATCGACAGGTCGACCAATTCGGCAACGAAATCCGGGACGCCCTCGAACACCGCAGTCCGGTTCTCGAGCACCTGCGCCGAGCCGCCGAAACCGCGGCTCGGATGGACGGGCTGCGCGCTCCGGTAGTCCGGCGCGAACAACGCCGCGACTCGACGAGCATCGTGCGCGTTCCACGCCTCTGCCAAGCGCCTCACCATGGTCGGCATGCCGCCCAACCTAGCCCCGGTCCGGGGCCACGCGGTTGACCTCGACCTGTGCCACGGTGGAGGCATGCGGGGCCGGAGAGGTCGACCAGGGGTGCTGGCGGCGCTGTGCGCCGCCGTGGTCTTGGCGGCGTGCTCGACCGGCGGGTCCGAGGTGGCGAGCTCATCGCCGGTGACGTCGTCCTCTGCGAGCGCGGTGACGTCCGACGGGGCCACCACCGCGAGTTCCCTCAGCGCGGCGCCGCCGCCCGGTTCCGCGACATCGACGCCGTCACAGGTGTCGTCGATCCCGGTGTCGCCGACACCGGAGAGCCCCGCCGCCCCATCCACGGCAACCACCGCCGCGCCGCCCGCGGCCCCGACGACCGACGCCACCACCGAAGCCGGACCTGGCACCGGCACCACGGCAGCATCGGGGTTCACCTCCTCGATCGCCGGGATCGACGATTCCCTTGCCGCGCGGATGGGCTCCAGCTGGCGGCCGGGCTGTCCCGTGCCGCTCACCGATCTGCGCTACCTGACGGTCACGTACCGCGGATTCGACGGCGTCGACCATTCCGGCGAGCTGGTGGTCGCGGCGTCCGTGGCGCCGGACATCGTCCAGGTGTTCCATCGGCTGTACGACAACGGTTTTCCGCTCGCGTCGCTGCGGTTGGTCGACGACTTCGGGGGCAGTGACGTCCAATCGATGGACGCCGACAACAGCTCGGCGTTCAACTGCCGGGCGGTGACCGGGGGTGGCGGATTCTCCGAACACTCCTACGGCACCGCGATCGACCTCAACCCCGTCGAGAACCCCTATCTCAGCGGGGATACCGTGCTGCCGGCGCAGGGCCGGCAATTCCTGGATCGGGCGCCGGCTCCAGGAGTGATCACCGCTGGGAACGAGGTGGTCGCGGTTTTCGCCTCGATCGGCTGGACTTGGGGTGGCACCTGGAGCGGACCCATTGACTACCAGCACTTCTCGGCGTCTGGACGGTGACCTAGGCGGTATGTGAGGGTTCGCTGACGTCGTGTTCCCCCATCCACCTCCTGGCAATCAGCCGGTCAGCACGGCATCCAGCTTGGTGAACGAGCTCGTCCAGCCTTCCCGCGCCATTCCTTCCATGTCGGCGCTGTACGGGCCTTGGCGCAACACGAGTCGGGTCTTCCCCTCGCCCTCGTCGTGGAACTCGAGCCGGGTGTACATCTCGGTCGGCTCCTGCAGCCCTGGCAATTCGAAATGCTCGTGGCTGACCAGCAGTTCGTTCTCGATCACCTCGGTGAAGCTGGCGTCGACCGGCGATGTTTCGGTCGGGTCGGCATCGTCGACCATGGTGAAGCGCTGATACCCACCCGCTCTGGTGTCGACGTCAACCGTCTCCCTTGGCACCGAGTACCCGACCGGGCCGAACCACTGGGCGAGCTGGTCGGGATCGGTGAACGCCCGATACACCACATCGCGGGGCGCGTCGAAGACCCGGGAGATGACGAGTTCCTCTGTGGCAGTGGTGGTGTCGGTCATGACGAGGTCCTTTCGGGTTGGTCATCTTGTGCCGATGAGGGTGGCGCTGAGGGCGGGGCTGCCGATTGCGAGTGTTGGACCCGCTGCAGGTGCGCATCGAGCCGGTCGAAGTTGGTGGCCCAGAACTGCCGGTACCGCTCCATCCACGCTGTCGCTTCCCGCAGCGGCTCCACCTGCAGGCTGCTGGAGCGCCACTGCGCTGTGCGGCTGCGCGAGATCAGACCGGCGTGTTCCAACACTTTCAGGTGCCGGGAGATCGCCGGGAGGCTGATCGAGAACGGCTCGGCGAGCTGGGTGACGGTGGCGTCCCCGTCCGCGAGGCGGACCAGGATGGCCCTGCGGGTCGGATCCGCCAGTGCAGCGAAGATCGAACTGAGCCGGTCGGTGGGCACTGTGTTTAACCTTCTCGTTAATTGCGTGATTCGTCAAAGATAGGAACGCCATCCGGGCCTGTCAACCCCCGTTCCGCGAGCAGCGCGAGGGACTGATCCCCGGCGTCCGCGGGAAAACCGCGCGCTCGACGAGTCCGGCTTTGCTAGGCTCCGCGCAGTTCCGCCGGCCGATGCCCGGCGCCCAATGTGGAGGAAGCCATGGCTGCCCCGGAACGGATCCGGGCCAGGAGTCGTCACCCGCGCTGATCTCGGCGCGCGCTTGGTGACCGTGAAGATGACCGCTCGCTGACGGTGCATCTTCGGCTCGCGGTGCCCGGTGACACTCGCCCGCCGACTTTGATCTTCCTGTCGCAAGGAGCCTTGCGTTGTCCGAAATCCCAGCAATTTCCCAAATCCCAACGCCCGAAATCCTAACGCCCGAAATTCCGCCGCCCGACTGGTACACCGAGTTCTTCACCGAATTGCCCAACGAATTCTGGCGACGGGCCGCCCCGCCGGAATCGACCGAAGCCGACATCCATTTCGTCGAACGTCAACTCGGCCTGTCCGCCGGTTCGCGCATCGTCGACGTGCCCTGCGGCAGTGGCCGGCACAGCCTGGCACTGGCCGCTCGCGGCCACGTCGTCACCGGAATCGACATCTCGACCGAGGCGATCACGCACGCGCGGCGCGCCGCCGCGGAGGCCGGCCTTGACATCGACCTCGCGGTCGCCGACTTGCGAGACATCCCTCGCGGCAAGATGTTCGACGCCGCGATCTGTCTGGGCAACAGCTTCGGCTACCTGGAGATCGGCGGCGTGCGGGAGTTCCTGGCCCGGGTCGCCGCCGCCGTCCGGCCCGGCGGCGGGCTGGTGATCGATTTCAATGCGGCGGCCGAGACGATCCTGCCCGGATTCCGCGGCGAACCCAGGACCATGCACACCGGGGACATCACCGTGCTGGCGACCACCGACTACGACATCACCCGCAGCCGGTTGATCAGCGGATAGCGTTTCATCCGCGGCTCACAGGAAACCCGGGTGACTGCCATTCACCACCTGTATACCTGTGCGCACCTCGCGCAATTGCTGTCCGACGCCGGTTTCACCGACGTCGGATTCCATGGCGGGACCGGCGGTGAACCCTACGAACTCCGTTCCCCTCGTTTGTTGCTCACCGCCCGCCGCGCGCTCGACCCGCGCTGACGCCGATCACCGCCCCCGGCTCCTCGCGAAGGACGTCGTCTCGACGAAGATTGCGAAGGAGCCGGCGGCGATGATCATCCCGGCACGATCAGCAGCAACTTGCCCCAGCCGCCCACGGCATCCGGACTGGCTCCGAAATAGGCCATGGCCAACCCGGCAGACCCCCCCAGCACGGCCAGCACCCGGATGACCCAGGTCCGGGTCGAGGTAGACCGGGCGGGTGCCGGCGTCGACGCTGCCGGCGCAGGGGTGCCTGCGGGATGGTGTTTCTTGCGGCTTGATGTCATGCCGGTCCCTCCCGGCTGATCAGCACGTCGGCCAGGTTGAACCGGACGGGCCTGTCAAGCTGGTCGTAGGTACAGGATGCGGGTTCCCGATCCGGGCGCCACCGCACGAACTGCGCGGTGTGCCGGAACCGCTCGCCCTCCATGTAGTCGTAGCGGACCTCGACCACCCGTTCCGGGCGCAAGGGCACGAAGGAGAGGTCCTTGCCGACGTTCCATCGGCTGGTCTCGTTCTTCCGGGGCGTCCGTTCGCCCTCCTCGTGCGCAGCCCAATTCCAGGGGTGGCCGTCGAAGGTGGTGACCAACGGCTGCAGCTCGTCGAACAGCTTCTTGCGGATCGCCATCGGGAACGCGCCGATGACGCCCACCGACGCCAGCACCCCGCGATCGTCATAGAGGCCGAGCAGCACCGAGCCGATCGCGTCGGGTCCGGACTTGTGCACCCGGTACCCGGCGACCACGCAGTCGGCGGTGCGCTCGTGCTTGATCTTGCTCATCACCCGCTTGTCCGGCTGGTACCGCAGATCCAGTTTCTTGGCGATGAGACCATCGAGGCCGGCACCCTCGAACTCGTCGAACCAACGCTGCGCCTCGCCGGCATCCCTGGTCGCCGGGGTGATGTGGATGGGCGGCTGGGCGTCGGCCAGCGCCCGTTCCAGCGCGGCCCGGCGTTCGACCAGCGGCGTGTTCATCAGGTCGTCGTCGCCGATGGCCAGCAGGTCGAACGCCACAAAGCTCGCCGGCGTGGCTGCGGAGAGCATCTTCACCCTGCTGGCGGCGGGGTGGATGCGTTGCTGCAGCGCCTCGAAATCCAGAGTGTTGCCGTCCAGGTTCGCCACGATGATCTCGCCGTCGATGACGGCCCGCGGAGGGAAGTTCGCCCGTACCGCCTCGACCACCTCGGGGAAGTAGCGGGTCATCGGGCGTTCGTTGCGGCTGCCGATCTCCACCTCGTCGCCGTCCCGGAAGATGATGGACCTGAAGCCGTCCCACTTGGGCTCGTAGAGCTGATCGGCGGGGATCGCGCTCACGGGTTTGGCGAGCATCGGGGACACCGGAGGCATGACGGGTAACTGCACGCTGCCCAGTCTCCCCTGTCGCCTGGCCATACCGCAGGGTGCGCTGCCGGTTTGCCGACGGATCGCGGTCAGGCGATGTCGTCGGGCAGGGTGACGCCCGGGTACAGGCGGTGGACAACCGCGGGCAGGATCAGACATGCGGCCAGCACGCCGATCCCGCCGATCAGTGTGAGGCCGAAGCGTTGGCCGGCGATCGACGCCGCTCCGGCGTGCCCGCCGGCCAGCGTCACCAGCGCGACCGTCAACAGCCCGATCTTGGCGGCGTAGCTGCGGGCGAGGGCGAGCGAGGCCACGGCGAAGATCATCCCGACGGCCAGTAGCACGTCCTCGTTGGTCACCACCGAGGCGAAGACCACTGCCACCAATGCACCCACCGTGGTGCCGGCCACCCGGGCGGAGGCCCGCCGGCGCGAGGTGGTCAGCGAAGGCTGAACCACGGCCAGCACCGTCAAGGTCACCCAGTAGCCGTGCTCCAAATGCAGCGAGGCGACCCCGAAGGTCGCGATGCCGGCCAGGATCGCCAGCACCGCGCCGTAGAAGACTGCCACCGGGCGCGGGACCGGGCTCTCCGCCGCGGTCGTCGGCACCTTGAGCACGCCGAGCAGCGCGATCCCGTAGCCAGCGCCGACGAACACCGCAACACCTTGCGCGGCAGCGGTTCCCAGCGGAACCGGGGTGGCAAGCACGGCGGCGGCGATCGGGATGAACACGATGGCCGTGTGCAGTCCCCAGCGGGCGGACATCCCGGCCGCGAACGCGGTCGCCGCGATCAACGCCGCCAACGCCCACGCGTGGTCCCCGAGCAATCCGGCCAGCGCGACGACAGGCCCCGCTGCGGCGGCGACCAGCAGTGCGGTGCGCGGCAGATGATGGAGCCGGATCGGCCCGAACAGCACCACCCCCAGCAGGAATGCCACCGCGACCCCGGTGGACACGAAGTGGTCGAGCGCCACCACGGGAACCGCTACCGCGCCGAGCAGGGCAAGCGCGCCTCCCAGCAACAGCAGCAGGGGCTTCCGCTTGGCCGGCGTTTGCTGCGGGTCGGTGGTGGTCACGACCTCGTCTTTCGCCGGTGGCGCGCTGGTCAGCTCCTCGAGGAAGACCTTACGCTGCGCAGCAGCGTGTCACCGGGCGTCACCGGATCCTGCGATCTGACCCACCGCCGGGTGCCGCCCGGATCTATTCGTTCAACGGCTCGTTCAACGGGGCTGGGTGCGGGTGCCACTCGGCCTGCCGCGGCCGGTCCTCGAGGGCGATCCGGGCGTTGGCCCATTGCAGGGTCTGCCAGGAATCGGTGTCCTCGGGCGCCGACGGGAACAGCCGGCGCAGCACCAACGTGCTCAGCACCGTCGGCGGATCGAACGTCAGGCCGAGACCCCTTGCCGCGTCATAGGTGTGGATCAACAGCTCGTCACATCCCATGGCGGCGCAGCCCGATGCGTCGGCCATGCCGGCCGGGTGCCAGCCGCGCTGGCCCGGTTGGACCGAGTCGACGATGTGCCCGAGCACCGTTGCCGCCGTGGTCAGGGTCGCCACCAGGCTCTCCGGATCCTCGGTCGGGCGGACCGAGAGTTCCAGTGTGCTCAGCTCTTTCGGGCCGGCGGACAGATCGACGGCGTACCACAACAGGGTCGTGGCGATGTGCGCGACCGCCTGCCGGACGGTCCAGTCCATCTCCGGGATCTTCCCGTCCCAGTCCCGGTCCAGGGCGGTGGTGAGGAATCTGGTGCAGGCGCGGGCAGACTGCCGAAGGTTCGATCCGTCCATCGGGTCACTCTGGCCGGAGGTGCCGGTCGGTGTCCCGGCTGGGCTGGACCCGCTTGGGTTCGCCGGGCATCTTCGGGTACTCCGGGGGGTACGGCAGGTCACCCTCGCCGCGATCGGCCAGGTCCCGCTCGGCCATCTCCAGCAGGAGCTCGATCGAATACGCGCGCTCGTTCAAGGCGGCGTGCGGGTCGCCGACCGCGACGAACCGGGCCGGCATGGTCGTCACGTCGAAATCGTTCGGCGCGACGTCCGGCACCTCGTCCCAGCGCAGCGGCGCGGACACCGTCGCCCTCGGGTTGGCGCGGATCGAATACGCGGAGGCGATCGTCCGATCGCGGGCCATCTGGTGGTAGTCGATGAAGATCCGTTCGCCGCGCTCCTCCTTCCACCAATTCATGGTGACCTGCTCGGGCATTCGCCTGGCCAGCTCGCGGCCGAGCGCGATCACCGCCCGGCGCGCCTCGACGAAGGTCCACCGCGGCTCGATGGGCACGTAGACGTGCAGGCCGCGTCCGCCGGAGGTCTTCGGGTGGCCTTCCATCCCGAGCTCGTGCAGCAATTCGCGGAGCTGCGCGGACACCACTGCCGCGTGGGTGAAGTCGGTACCGGGCTGGGGGTCCAGGTCGATCCGGAGCTGATCGGGGCAGTCGACCTCGCCGCGGCGGACCGGCCAGGGATGGAAGGTCAGCGTCCCGAGGTTCGCGCACCAAGCGACGACGGCGAGTTCGGTGGGGCAGACCTCGTCCGCGGGCCGCCCGCTGGGGAACGCGATCCGCGCGGTCTGCACGTAGTCAGGGGCGTTCTGCGGCACCCGTTTCTGGTAGAAGGCGTCACCGCGGTTGTCCATCCTGGTGGAGAGCTTCGCGCCCTCGAACACCCCGCCCGGCCAGCGTTCCAAAGTGGTCGGCCGCTCGCTGAGGGCTCCGAGGATGCCGTCGCCGACGGACAGGAAGTACTGCACCACATCGAGTTTCGTGATCCCGCGGTCGGCGAAGTAGACCTTCTCGGGATTGCTGACCCGGACCGTGCGTCCGCCGACCTCGAGTTCGACCGCTGGTGTGGTGCGCGCCATCCTGGCAACCTACCGGCCTTCGTCCGTGCTCGTCACGGACGCGTAAGGACTGGCGGGAACGTCGCCAGGCGTCGCGGTGTTGTGTATGGCATGACCTATCCAGTACAGAAGTCCGACAAGGAATGGCGTTCCGAGCTCAGCCCGCAGGAGTACCGGGTACTGCGGCAGGCCGGAACGGAGCGTCCGTTCTCCAGCCCCTACGAGACCGACGAGACCGTCGGTGTCTACCGGTGCCGCGCCTGCGGCACCGAGTTGTTCCGCAGCGAGCACAAGTTCGACGCGCACTGCGGATGGCCGGCGTTCTACACCCCGCTCGCCGAGGATCGGGTGGAACTCATCGAGGACCGATCGTTCGGCTCGGTCCGGACGGAGGTGCGCTGCGCGAACTGCGGGTCGCACCTCGGCCACGTGTTCGCCGGTGAGGGTTTCGGCACCCCCACCGACCAGCGCTACTGCATCAACGGCGTCTCGCTGCAGCTCGAACCGGCCGACGCGCCGATCGTCTCCGACCGCTGAGCCCTGCCCGGGCGGCTGATGGCCCCGTCAGCCGCCCGCCCCCCGCGCACGTCGCCCCCCCGTTTCCGGCGCGGATCAACTTCGCCAGCGCGCATGAAGGTCGCGGTTATGGGACTGGTGGGGCGCGAGTTGCCTATTTCAGCCGCGCCGACGATGTTGATCCGCGCCATCAACGGGGACCTCGGCGGGGTGATTCGCGCGACAAACCCCGGCCCCGGCTGGCTGTGCGGCCGAATAGGTAATATATTACGTATATGGCGGGCGGCGGGTTGGCGGTGCGGGCGGAGGTGTTCGGGCAGGTCTTCGTGCTCGCCCAGCACCTGACCCGGCGAACCAACGCCGAGTTGGAGCCGTTGGGGCTGACGACCAGCCAATGGCTGCTGCTGGCCGTGATCTCCCGCCACCAGGGCGAGGCGCCGACGCTCAGCGAGGCCGCCGCTACCTACGGAACGTCGCGGCAGAACGTCAAACAGGTCGCCCGTCAACTCGTCGACCGCGGCTACCTCGAACTCAGGACCGACCCGGCGGACGCCAGGGCGATCCGGTTGCACCCGACCGCGAAGGTCGGCGAATCGTTCGACAGCCCCGCCGCGCAGCAGCACGAGCAGCGACTGTTCGCCACCATCTTCGAGGGACTCGACGCCACCGACGTCGCTGCCCTCGGGCATCTGCTGGGCCGCTGGCTCGGCAACCTCATCCCAACCGGGAGCGCACCGTGATCCACAGCTCGACCCGCACCTCGAACCGCACCTCGAATCCCACCTCGAACCGCACCCTGACCCGTACCTTGATCCGCACAGCAACCGCGGCACTGTTCGTCGTGCACGGCCTCATCCTGTTCATGGGCTTCGCCAAGGCCTTCGGGTTGGCCGAGTTCTCCGCGCTGACCCAGCCGATCTCCCACCCCGCCGGCCTGGTCTGGCTGGCCGCCGCTGCGCTCTGCTGGGTGACCGCGGGTGCGCTGTTCCTCGCGCCGCGCTGGTGGTGGGCGGTCGGCGCGTCCGCGATCGTCCTTTCGCAGATCGTCATCGTCACCTCGTGGACCGACGCCAAGTTCGGGACGATCATCACCGTGCTGCTGCTGGTCGCGGTGGTGTATGGATTCGCCTCGAGCGGACCGCTAAGCTTGAGCACAGAGTTCGCTCACGACCTGCGCCATGCCATCCAGAACTCAACTGGCCCGTCGTCAGCCCCCTCGCCGGTGGTGACCGAAGCCGACCTGACGTCCCTACCGGAACCGGTGCAGCGCTATGTCCGTCGGTCCGGTGCCGTCGGCCGACCGCGGGTGCACGACTTCCGCATGAGCTGGACCGGACGGATCAGGGCGGACGCCTCGAGCGAATGGATGGAGTTCACCGCCGATCAGTTCAACACGATCGACACGCCGCGACGGTTCTTCCTGATGGACGCGACCATGAAGCACCTGCCGGTGGACGTGCTGCACGCCTTCGACGAGAACGGCGCCACCATGCGGGTCAAGGTGCTGTCGATGTTCCCGATGGTCGATGCGAAGGGCCCGGAGCTGACCCGCGGGGAAACGGTGACGATGTTCAACGACCTTTGCCTGTACTCCCCAGGCTCGTTGACCTTGCCGTTCGTGACCTTCGAACCCATTGACGACCACGCGGCATTGGGACACTTCACCCTGGGCGTCAACACGATCACCGCCGAACTTCATTTCAACGACGCCGACGAACTGGTCGATTTCGTCTCCGACGACCGGACCGCGATCTCGCCGGGCGGCCGCGAGTACATCCCTATGCGCTGGACCACGCCCGCGCACGACTACGCCGACGTCGGGCCCGCTCGCGTCGCCACCAGGGCCGAGGTCAGATGGAACTCCGGCGACGGGCCATGGACCTACGGCGAGTTCGCGCTCGGTTCCCTGGCGTACAACGTTGGCGGCACCCGCTGAATCACCGCCGGAAACGGCATGCTCGCTGGCGTGACGGCACCGCCCATCGACGGGATGCGGTGCCGTACCGCGCACTGTCGTCATGTCGACCAGTCCGAATCTCCCCTCTCGCCAGCTGACACGGCGACAGGCGTTCGGCGTCGGTGGGGCGCTGGGGCTCGGAGCATTCCTGGCCGGATTGCTCCGGAGGCGGGCAGTCCGGCGCAGCGTCGACCTCGACGTCACCGAGCGCGTCATCGGCGGCGGCGGTCAACTCGACCAGCCACCAAAGCGCCGTTCCCGGTGCTGCCGTGGTGCTCGATGACAGCACCGATCAGGTCCTGAACACCTTGTTCGACAAGCTGTTCGCCTCGACCGGTGTCGCCGGGATGGCCGCGGGCGTCTGGATCGGCGCGGACTCCTGGCTCCGTTCCGCCGGATACGCCGACCTCGCCACCAAGGCCCCGTTCCGCCCGTCGGATCATGTGCGGATCGCCAGCATCACGAAGTCCTACACGGCAGCCGCGGTGTTGCAGTTGGTCGATCAGGGCGCCATCGCGCTCGCCGACACGTTGGAGTCCTTCGTCCCCGGGGTGGCCAACGGCGGCCAGATCACGGTTCAGAACCTGCTCGGAATGACCTCCGGTATCTACGATTTCACCTCCGACGACGCCTTCCTGGCCGCGTTCGCCGCGGACCCGACGATGCCGTGGTCCGACGCCAAGACCCTGGAGATCATCGCTCGGCACGACCCGCTGTTCGCCCCCGGCGCCGAACTGTCCTATTGCGACTCGAACTACGTACTGCTCGGCATGGTGGTCGAGAAGGTCACCGGCAAGCCGGCCGGGGAGATCATCACCTCGGCGGTCATCGACAAGCTCGCCCTGCCGCAGACCAGTTACCCCACGACGACGGCCATTCCGGACCCACATCCCACCGGCCATGTTCCGCCGGTCACCGACCCGAACGCACAGTTCGACAATGCGGCTCAGCCACCGGCGGTCGTGACCGAACTGAACCCCGCGGTGGGGGCAACCGCGGGGGCGATGATCTCCACCCTCGACGACCTGCGGGTGTGGGGCGGCGAACTCGCGTCGGGAACGCTGTTGAGCCCGGCTACCCAGGCGGCCCGGCTCGACTCCCGACCGTTCCCGGGCCAGAAGATCAACATCGGCTACGGGCTCCGCTGCGAAACGCTGAACGAATTCGTCGGGCACGACGGTGCGATACTCGGTTTCAGCACGGTGGTGATGCGCAGGCCCCAGGTCGACGTGACCATCGCGGCGGTGGCGAACGAATCGACCAACTTCACCACCCCCACCTCGTCATTCTCTTTCGGCGTCATCAAGGCGCTCTATCCCGACCAGTTCGTCTGACCGCCGCAGCCCCGGCCAGGCCATCCAGCAGTCGGGCCAGCGACCAGTCGAATTGGTCGGTCGAAATCCATTGCGCCATAACGTCGATCGCGGCCGCGGTGTGCGGCCAGTACTCGGCGTCGATACCGGTAAGGGCTTCCCGCCGCCCGGCGACCCGGTCGACCTCCGGCGGCAGCGGCGGCCGGCCGTCGGTCTCGGCCACCTCGAGGGCCACCGCGCCCAGCACCTGCACGATGATCGAATAGCTGGCGCGCCCCGCATCGTCGGCCGACAGCCCGGCGTCGACCAGCGCGCCCATCAGCCCCTCCCCCACCTGTAGGGCGTTGGGCCCGTCCATCGGGGCCGTCATCAGCAACCGCGCGACACCGGGGTGGGTCAGCAGCGCGGCGCGCAGCGAGCCGGCGTACGACGCGATCCGCTGACGCCAGCGCTCGGCGGGCCCCACCAGCAGTCCGCGATCCGATTCGCCGAGAACTCGCTCGACGACCACCTTCTCGAGCGCAGCGCGGCTGGGCACGTAGGTGTAGAGCGCGTTGGGATTCAGCCCCAACCGACCGGCGACCGCGCGAACGGACAGCGCGTCGGGCCCGCCCTTGTCGACGACCGCCACCGCGGCGTCAATTACCTGCTCCACGTTCAGGCTCCGGCGCGGACCCCGACGCGGTTTCGATTCGACCCTTGACATCCGCTCCGACACGAGTTTCACTGTACACAGTACAAATTCTGTACGCCGTACAACATAGGAGATGCCATGACGATCACCTCCCGACGCGAGCGCCGGACGACCGCCGCGTTCCTCATTGCCGGGGCGGCCACGCTGAACCTGGCGTTCCTGGGACTGGGAGCGGTCTTCGACTACCCCGCAGTTCTCGACCACCCGGCGGCACAGGTCCTCGCGTCGTTCCGGGAGCACCAGGGGGCCGTCGTCGGCTGGTTCCTGGTGCTGGCGTTGGGCGCCGCGCTGCTCGCCCCGATTGCCGTTCTGGTCGGCCGGCTGGGCTCGTCGCGAGCGCTTCGGTTGTCGGTCTGGGTCGGCGTGGCGGCCGCCACCGTCCAGGTCGTCGGCCTGCTGCGCTGGCCGCTGCTGGTGCCCTCGCTCGCCGGACGCGCCGCCGACCCCGCCACCAGCACCGCCGCGGAAGAGACGTTCCGCACGCTGAACCAGGTCCTGGGCACCACGATCGGCGAGACGCTCGGGTACACCCTCACCGCGCTGTGGACGGTGCTGGTGACCGTGGGTCTGGGTCGGGCCTTCGCCGGACGCTGGTTCACGATTGCCGGATTCGCCGCCGCCGGGTTGATCGCGACCGGCGTGCTCGTGCCGCTGGAGGTACCGGCCACCGACCTGACCAATTTCGCCGGATATGTCGTATGGAGTCTCTGGCTGGTCGGCATGGCTGTGGTGCTGCTCCGTGGTCACCGCTCGCCTGCTCAGCCGGCCGCCGGGCCGATGATCGCTCCGGCGGCGCGCATCTCCGGTTGAATGAGCTGGTCACCCCCAGGTCCGGCTCCGATCTCCCGCCCCATCCCCGAGCCTGATCCCGCCCAGATTCCCCCGCTCACCACGACCAACCCGAACGAGGTCCTCGCATGACGAAAACCCCTCCGCACGTCATCTTCGGCACCGGCGCGGTTGGCCGGGCCCTGCTGGCGGCATTGACCAAACGCGGAGAGACAGTGCGGATGGTCAACACCTCCGGAGTCGCCTCGGTGCCGGCGGACGTGGAGGTTGTCGGAGGAGATGCCGCAGACGCTGCGTTCAGCATCGAGGTCGCGCAGGGCGCTCGGGTGATCTACCAGACCCTCAATCCCCCGTACGCCCAATGGTCGGACAAATTCCCGGCCCTGCAGTCCGGGGTGCTGGCGGCCGCGGAGAAGTCGAGCGCCCGGATGGTCAGCATGGAGAACGTGTACATGTACGGCCCGGCGGCGGGTCGGGTGCTGACCGAGGATCTGCCCAACGCCGCGCAGACGAAGAAGGGGCAGCTGCGTGGCCGGATGGCGGACGACCTGCTGGCCGCCCACCGCGACGGGCGGGTCGAGGTGGCGATCGGCCGCGCCTCGGACTATTTCGGTCCACGCGGCGGCGCCCAGTCCAACCTCGGCGACCGGGTCTTCCGCCCGGCGCTGGCCGGAAAGTCGGCTTCGGTGCTCGGCGACCCCGACCAGCCGCACACCTACACCTTCATTCCCGACATCGGGGAGGGCCTGGCCGTACTCGGCGAGCATCCCGACGCGCCCGGCGAGATCTGGCACCTGCCGAACGACCCGGAGACTCGGACCACCCGGCAGCTGGTCGAGATCATCTTCCGTGACGCCGGCCGACCCGAGACGAAGCTCAAGACGGTCCCCACCGTCGTGCTGCGCGCCATGGGGCTGTTCAACCCCATGATGCGGGAGCTGCTGGAAATGCAGTACCTCTACGCGGAGCCGTTCGTGGTCGACAGCACGAAGATTGCCACCCGGCTGGGGGTTCGTGCGACGCCGGTCGAGCAGGCGTTGAGCGAGACGCTGGAGAGCTACCGGGCGGGCTGACGGCCACCGCCCAACGGTCGATCACCCGGGTCCGGCGCGCTGCACCCGTTCGAGGAACGCCGTCGTGGCGGCGACGATCTCGGCAGTCGCCTGCTCCCTGCTGACGGTGGGCCGACCGTCACCCGGCTGCTCGCCGTAGTCGCCGAAGAAGGCATGCACCCCGCCGTCGATGACGGTGAACTCGGTGTCGGCCGGCAGCAGTTCCTTGGTGCGGGCGATGTCCGCAGGGGTGGTCAGACCGTCGTTGCTGCCGGAGATCGACTCGACCTGCAGGTCCGTGTCCCCGGACAGGTCGGTGTTCGGGTACGAGGCGTACAGCAGCAGACCGGTGACGGTGTCGGCATGATCTCCGGCGTAGCCGGCTGCGACTACGCCGCCGAGCGAGTGCCCGCCGACCGCCCACGTGGTGATCCCTGGATGATCGGTAATGGGTCCGGCGGATTGACCGGGCTGGGCAAACGCGATGCCGTACGGCGACTTGAGGATGACGACCAGGTAGCCGGACTCGGCCACCGGACGCAACAACTCGGCGTACGCGCGGGAGTCGACCCGAGCGCCCGGGGTGAACACCAGGCCCGTGGTCGGTGCCGGGCCGGCGGTCGGCGCCAACTCGATGGTTGTCGGGTTGTCGGTGACGAGGACTGCGCCTGGGTCAGCGCCGCCGCCCTGCACGCGGTCGCCCGCCGCGCCCGCCGCGCCCAGCGCGGCCAGGGCGTCCGGACCGGCGGTGAACGGCCGCAGCCAGGCCAGGACCGCGACCCACCCGATCACCAGCACAGCCGCCACCACCCGGCGCACCACCCGCCACGTGCCGCGCTGCCCCGGCGCAGACGACGACCGTCCGGGTGCCACCGCGTGACCCGCGGCCGGCCGGTCGGATCGACGGCCCGCCTCGGCGTCATCGTCGACCGGCCCTTCCGACTGCGCGCCGGTCGGCTCCAGGTCGTCGCTCTCCCACGGCGGGCCTTGTGGTTCGGGATCGCGCCGCCACGGCCAGAGCGCGAACGCGATCAGGGTCAGCCCGACCGCGATCGTCACCAGCAGGGTCGCCGGGTAGGCCGGGTGCCCGTTCCAGATCGCGTCCAGTCTGCTGAGCAGGATCCACAGCGGAACCACGACCAGCACCACGCCGATGGCCAGCCGGTACCAGCGGACGGTCGTCATCGCCTCCCCTTCGCCTTCTCGGCAGGTCGGTGTGTGCCACTGCGCCCGGTCATCATCGGCCCTGCGTCCACGGGGCGCTCAGGTCGAGTGCTCAGGTCGAGTGCTCAGGTCGAGTGCTCAGTCGAGTGCTCAGGTCGAGTGCTCAGGTCGACGCGCGCATCCGCGCGTCGCGCGCGGCAACGTCGCGGTCCGCCAGGATCTGGGCTCCCGATCACCGACGACCTGGACCGCCTCCGGCACTCTGACGGCGTCCGGTCCGGACGCCGGGTCCAGCGGCTCAACCTCGGCGATATCCCGACGGCCGCCCCTCCTCACGCGTGGAGGGGCTGGCGCCGAGCGGGCGTTGCGGGCGACCGTCGTCGGTGGGCGTCGGTCCGGGCTGGCAAGCCGGGCAGTAAAAGGCCGTCCGCTCCTTCAGCGGCGGCCCGATTGCCGCGACCCTCACCACCGCGCCGCACCGTTGGCAGGGCCGGCCCGACCGGCCGTGCACCCAGGTGTCCAGCCCGCGGCGAGGATTGCCGGTGGTGCCCGGCACGGCCTGGGTGGCGCCGCGCAGCAACAGCCGGCGAACGGTGGATAGCAGGGCGGGGACGTCGACCTCACCGATCGGGGTCCACGGCGAGATCCGTTGCACGAAAAGCGCTTCGGCCATGTACATGGTGCCGATCCC
>JBBQGJ010000003.1:0-56001 GCA_038322925.1 Mycobacteriales bacterium | reverse complement strand
CGCGCAAACCCGACAAATCGCGTGGCGCGGAGATGGCCACACGAGCCTCAGAACCGATCGGTGGACCAAATCAGGTCGGCGCGAGACCGCAGTCTTGCACTGTCCGATGAGCGCGCCGCGAAAGACACCGCCCACCTAGATGTCGCCGGCCGCGGCCGCGAGTGCTTCATGGAACCGGTCGTCGTTCTCGGCGGTGGCCTCGTGACCGAGGAACGGCCGCCATCCGCGGTGGAATGCGCCGCACCCCCGCGCGCGAAATCCCGGAATCTGGCGTCGGCGTCAAGGGCGGGCCACCGACAGTTCCTGCCAGAGCCCGGCATCGCAGCCAAGCGCGGCGGTGACCCCAACGGGGCCGGTGAATCTCATCAGCAACGGCGGGTTCGAGGTTGCCACGCCGGCGATGAACAAATTCGGCTCGTCGTCGGTTCTCACCCGGGTGACCGGTCCGGTACACGGTGGCACCACTGCCCTGCAGGTCGCCTCCGGTGTCTCGACCGCATCCACGCCGGGTTTCACTACGTAGCGGGAATCAAGGGCGTCGCCGCCGGTAGCACACTGACGGCATCGTGCTTCCTCACCGCCAACGCGGCAGGCAAGTACAACGGTCGCCTCCAGTTGACCGAGCTCACGACCAGCGGCGCCTCGGTCGCACTCCTCGGTGATGTCGCGACTGCCACCAATGTGCCGTCGGGCAGTTGGGTCCAGCTCACCGTGACGGGCGTCGTCAAGAACGCCGCGGACCAGGTCGTGTTGTCCGGCATCTCCAACAGCGTGACAGCCGGCAACGGCGGCGCGGTCATCTTCGATGATTGCTCGGTGATGTCGAGCTGATCGACTCACGCTGATCACGGTGGCCAACCACGCCGCCATGCGCTCCGATGGCGTCGGCGGGCTCGCCGCCAGTTCGCGACCACACGTCATCAATCCGCGGGACAGGCCAGGGGTTCGCCGTCAAGGACCCGGCGCGCGACGTTACGGATCGCCAGGTGCTGGGCCCGTGCATGGTGGCGCAGCCGCTCGAACGCCGCCTCCGGGCTGATCCCGTCGCGGCCCGCCAGGAAACCCTTCGCCTGCTCGATGATCACCCTGGAATCCAGCGCCGTCTGGAGCTGCTGGGCGCGGTTCTCGGCCTCCTCTTGGGCCGTGCGCCGCGGGTTGAGCCGCAGGTTGCAGACCACGCCGCGGACCACCGGGTCGTCGAGCAGGTTCGTCATAGCCGCCTCGGCCCAGGCCCATTCGTCGCCGCGCCTGACGCGCAATTCCAGCGGTGGGTGCGCTGCGGGTTGGGCAAGGATCTTCTCCAGGAACCGGCCGAGGGCGGGCCTGTCCTCCGGATGCAGCAACTGGACGATCGACTGCCCGATGATCTCCTCCTCCCGCCAGCCGAAGAGCTGGCGCACCGCGGGGCTGGCATAGGTGATCACGGCATCCGACCGCATGACGACGGCGGCGTCGGTCGAACGCTCGAGCAACGGTCGCAGCGCCGTTCCGAGACTCGTCGAGACCCCGATGATGCCGACAAGCGTGCCGTCGCGGTAGATGCCCGCATCGGTCACCAGAGCGGGAAACCTGCTTCCGTCCTTGCGGCGCACCGGAAATCCACCCGACCAAGGGATCCCGTCTCGTACAGCTGCCATGATGTCAGCCGCCGTGTCCTGGGCCACTTCCGGCACGGTCAGCACCGCGATGTTGCGTCCGGTTGCCTCGTCCGGCGTCCAGCCGTAGAGATCCTGGGCAGCGTGGTTCCAGTACACGACCACGCCCTGGACATCGGTGGTGATCACGGCCTGACCGATGGCGTCGAGCTGGTCGGCCGGATCGATCCGCGGGACCCCCATCGCCGCGACCATGGCGATCATCCCTTTCAGGGCAACGGAGCCCACCCTGTGGCGCCAGCCTATGCCGCCGGTGGTCCGGCTGGGATGGGCATCTCGACCCCTCTTGCCCTGCCTTTCAGCCCTACTGGGAGCCACTGCGTCATCGACGACGCCGGATCGCCATCGACCTCCGCCGTCGAGCGCGAACACCGCCCTGATGCCAGACATATTCTGCCGCTGACGTAGCGCCACGATCCGCTGGTGGCAAAATGCCGGATTTCTCGTTAGGCTTCGGGCACAGCCTGTCGCCCCAGACCCCGGCGACATTCCCGCCACGCTTCGGCGGTGCCCATCGCCCCAGTCAGCGCGGCACGATCCCTCGGAAGTCCCCCTATTTCGGTTGCGGCATCATGCGCCCGCGACCGTTCCCGACCCCTCCCAGGGGCACTGGCCCGCCCGTTTCCGGTCCCCCCGACACCGGAAACGGGCGGGTTTCAATGGCCCCCGCAAGTGCCCTCGCCGCAACCAGCCATTCCTTCGCGCAACTCAGGCAACGGACTGAACGGAGAAACGAGTGCGACCCGTGACCCCGCCGATCCTGGCGGAGATTCCACAGACGGACCTCGATCCCGCCGGGTTCGTATACGCCGACACCCGATCCGTCACGGACGATCAGGGCGCAGCAACGGACCCGTCCAATCGGGGTCAACCGCTGGGCACCACGGTGGACACTTCTCGGACGCTGTATGTGGGGGACCGAGTGGTTCTCCGGTGCTGGGCCAACGACTCTCACGGTCGGGGGGGCTCCGCTGGTGGCTGCATCCCCAGGGCTGTGGCCGGCAACTCGAGGTGCGTGGCGACCGGGTCGAACTCACCTGGGTCGTGCAGTCGGGGTCGGTCGGGCATCGCGCCTACGGCGTTTGGCACCCGCAACCCGCAGGAACAGACGTCGGTGTCGGCATGGCTGCGGATTCTCGGTACCACCGTCATCGCGGCCCCGACGAAGAGGGTTATGACGGATGGGTCGTCTTCTACTACCGCGTGCAACCCATCCCCCCGGATGCCGGAACCCGCGGGCGGCGGCGGGCCAACCAACTCGGCCGGCAGTGCGCGACCAGTCGCGCACCGTCCACGTCAGTCGGATGATGTCTCACCGGATCGACGGGGAGTGGAAACGGTGACGAGGCGATGAGACGACTGCAGCCCCCTCATCGCGTTCGCCCACGGCGTGATCCTGCACCAACTCCGGGCAATCGATGCCGCGCCACTCCGCGGGCGGCATGTGGCCGCGGCGATGCCTGGCTGCGGCGATGAGTACGCGGCACTGCCCGGCGAACTGACCTCGAGCGGTACTCCCCCATCCCCCCAGGCGCGGCGAGACGGCCGCGCCCGGGGGGGTTTCTTGCCCGCATCGCGCCGTTATCCGCGCGTGGGTGGTCGTCCAGAGCTCAGTGCCGGAGAGCGCCGGCGGGCGAAATGCCTTGTCCCAAGCGTGTCCTCGGGCTGTGGTCAGCGAGGTTCATGCGCGTGCAAGTTCCTGCGAGGGTGTCGAGTGGGACAGAACCGCGGACGGCTACCGCGTCCGCGGCGGCGGATGGTGTGACGAGGACCGGAGCCGCCGGGAGTCGGTGCGCCGTCGTAGCCACCGCAACTGAAGGACCTGACCGGTCGTCGACCCGAAAGCCCTCGCCTGGTTGCGGTACTGACCCGGCGTCCAAGATCGACGACGTCGGATGCCGCATCGCGCGGTCCGTATCGCGCTGATTCGTGCGGGACCTGATTCGCAGCAACGGTTCTTCGTCGTCACCGCGGGCGTGCAAGCAGCGACGCCCCACGCCTCGAGGCCCCGTCGGCTCACCAGACTCGGTTCACCAGACCCCGGCCCGCGCCGGGGGCTTGAAGAGCCGGCGGGCGGCCGCTCTGAGCACCCGAATTGTCGGTTTCCGGGGACTGTCGGTGCTGTGGTCTAGCGTTCTGTTCATGGAGCCGATCAGCGACGTCGAGCACGCCACCGCGGTGGCCGGGTCGGTGTCTGCCGGGTTGGATGCGTTGCGGGGCAGCGCGTTCTGGAAGATCGACGATGACGGTCTGCTGACCCTGGCCGGCACTCTGGAGCGGGTCGGGCGGTTGGTGCACGCCGCGCAAATCCACCTGACCGGGGAGCTGGACACCCGCCGGGTCTGCGAGCGGCACGCCGCGGCCTCGACGGCCGGGTTGCTGCGGCGGAGGCTGTACATCTCCCCCGGTGATGCCGCCGCCCGGGTCCGCGCCGCCCGCGCCGTCCTGCCGCGGGACCAGCCCACCGGCGGGGAAACCCCAACGGTGCTTCCGGAGCTGCGGGCCGCGGTGGACGCCGGCACCGTCGGCGTGGAGCAGATCCGCACCGTGGTGTCCACCATGCGCGGCCTGCCCGCCGGGGTCGAACCGGAGCTGCGGGAGATGGTGCAGGCATCTCTGGTGAGTACGAGCAGGCGGTCGGCCGACGGCGCGGGTGTCGGACGCGTGAACATATCGCCGGGTATCCGCACGACGAGGCACGGTCGGGCCTCGTCGCTGGCAGGGGCAATTCCACGAGCACACCCTTGGGCGATCGGCGCCGTGGGTTCGGTCCATGCTGTTGCGCGTCGAGGGCCGGGCGGTGGTCGGGCGATGATCCAGATCCACCCGAAGACGCATCGCGCCGGCCGGCGCCGCCCATGACAGGGTCTGGTGCACGTGTCACACCGCGTCGAGAAGCGCCTTGAGATCCTTCGTGGCCAGCAACCGCTGGTCGGGACGGTCCACGGCCACCACGATCATGGCCCGGCCGAGTTCCTCGGAGGTCATCACATATCCGGGCGCGATTCGCCTCAGCACTGGGTACATCCAACGGGTGACCTGATAGGCCGCGGAATAGAGCCGCGTCTTGGTCCGCACTCCGTGCACGGGCAGGATGAAGCCGGGCCGGATGCCGTACGCCCGAAATGGCAGGCTCAGCAACGCATTCTCGGTGGCACCCTTCACCCGTGCCCACATCAGCCGCCCGCGTTCCGAACTGTCCGTGCCCATCCCGGACACGTACAGAAAGGCGATGGTCGGGTCGACCCGGGCGAGGACGGTCGCGGCGGCCATGGTGATGTCGTAGGTGATCCGCCGGTACTCCGGCTCCTTCTTCCCGGTCGAGGAAACCCCGAGACAGAAGAAGCACGCGTCGTAGCCTGTCATGTCTCCGGCGAGCGCCGAGAAGTCGTAGAAATCCCCGTGCACGATCTCCTGCACTCGATCGGGGCGATCCGGCAGCGGTGTGCGGCCGACCACGAGGACCCTTTCGATCCTGCGGTCCGCCAGCACCTCCCGCAGCACCGCTTGACCGACCATCCCGGATGCCCCGAAGACGATGACGTTCACGGGATGATCATGCTGCATCGCAGCCATATCGTCACGTCCGGCGCCTGCCGCGGAACCGCAAACCGCCACCCGTGAACCGTCACCCGCCAACCGGCAACCGCGAACCACCCGCCGCCCGCGAACCGCACGCACCCGCACCGCACCCGCCAGCGCAGGGCGAGCGAGGTGGCGTCCGTCATCCACACCAGGCCGCTACCGCACTCTGACGCCCGCCTGCACCGCTACGGGACGGTGCACAACCCTGCCAGTGAAGAGGGCCCACGGATTGGCAGGCAGGATCAGTCCTCGCGCATCCCCCACGGCGAACCGTACTCGTTGACCAGGTCCAGGAAAGGCTTGGGCGGCATGGCCTCCGGGCCGAGCACCCCGGCGCCGCCCCAGGCGCCGGACGCCATCAATTCGAGCGCCACGACCGGGTTCAGCGCCGTCTGCCACACCACGGCCTGCGCCCCGTACTCACGCATCGACCAGTCGTTGTCGACCACGTGATACAGGTACACCTCGCGAGGCTCGCCATCCTTGCCGACGCCCTTCACCCACAGACCCGCGCAGGTCTTGCCGGACATCCGGTCGCCCAACTGCGCCGGGTCGGGCAGGCACGCGGCCACCACATCCCGGGGCGACACCTGAACTCCGCGAACAGTGACCGGATCGGTGCGGTCGAGCCCGATCGTGTGCAGCACCTTGAGGACATTGATGAATTCCTCACCCAGCCCGTATTTGAAGGTCACCCGGCCGGCGTCGACCCACCGCGGGATAAGGAGCACTTCCTCGTGCTCGACGTTCACGCATTCGACCGGGCCGATGCCCTCCGGGAACTCGAAGACCTCGGGCTCGCTGAACGGCGGTGTGGTGAACCATCCACGGTCCTTCTCGTAGATCACCGGCGGGTTGAGGCACTCCTCAATGGTGGTCCAGATCGAAAAGCTCGGCGCGAAGTCGTAGCCGGAGACGGTCAGGTTCCCGCCATCCCGCACGCCGCATTCGGTGATCTCGGAAAACAAATCATCTGCGGCATATCGGGCGAAAACATCGGCCATTCCGGGTTCGATCCCAATGCCGACAAGGGCGAGTTTGCCCGATTTCTCCCATTCTTCGGCCAGCTCGAACTGCTCGTCACCCAGCTTCACGCCGGTCTTCGAATAGGGCTCGTCCGGATGTGGGCGGGAGAGCGACATCGCCATGTCCTGGTAGTGCGCGCCTGCCTCCAGAGCGGCCCGGAACAGCGGCATGACGAAACGGGGATCTGTGGCATTGACCAGAACGTCGCACCGATGCTCGACCAGGAGTTGCACCACGGCTGCGGTGTCGGAGGCGTCGACATGCGCTGCGATGAAACGTGGGTCGGAGGCGGACTCCGCGACCCGCACGGCCCGTGACGTGTCGTAATCGGCGACGACCATCGCCTCGAAGAAGGTCCGCCGTGCCGCGATCAACGCGATCGAGCCGCCAACACCTCCGGCTCCGACAAGTAGGACTCGCATGGAAGCACCCTTTCGCAGGAATTCTCACTCAGAGACACAACCGATACGGCGATTGCGCCGATCTAGTGACAGTATGAGCCCAAGCTCGGACCGACGCCCGGGTAGGAGAATCGATCCGCGTAACGCTGCGTACGCTGTCGTGCGCGCGGGTTCGCGACTCGAACCGGCACCGTCCGTTACGGGCCGCGACTTGGAGGGCATATGACATCGGTCCCGGAAAAGAGTGCACCAGCCGCCACTTTGAAGCCAGGCGCCATTGGCTTCGTCAGCTCGATGGTGATCGGTCTGGCCTCGACCTCACCGGCGTACTCGCTGGCCGCGGTCATCGGACCGATCGTGGCGCTCGTCGGGATCTACGCCCCTGGTGCACTGCTTGCCTCGTTCGTGCCGATGCTGCTCATCGCATCGGCCTTTTATTACCTCAATCGGGTTGATTCCGATTGCGGGACGACATTCTCCTGGGTGACGCGGGCGATGGGACCGTGGTTCGGCTGGATAGCCGGGTGGGCGATCGGCATGACCGGCGTGCTGGTGGTCGGATCGCTGGCCGACGTCGGAGTCAAGTACTTCCTGCTCGCCATCGGCGCCGACGATCTGGCCGACAACGTCATCGCCGTCCGTGCCATGACCGTGGCGCTCATCCTGCTGATGACGGCGATCTGTGTGATCGGCACCGAACTGTCCGCGCACGTGCAGGACGTGCTGATCATCGCGCAGGTGCTGGCGCTGCTGGCCTTCGCCGGGATCGCGCTCTTCCGGGCACTGTCCGGGGACAGCTCGCTGGACGGCACCACCCCCGAATTCTCCTGGCTCAATCCTTTCGGCGCCGGCGGTGCCGCCCTGACCTCGGCCCTGCTGCTGGGTGTGTTCGCGTATTGGGGGTGGGAATCCGCGGTCAACCTCAACGAGGAGACCGAGGGGTCCTCGTCGACACCGGGCAAGGCTGCCATCGTGTCGACGGTTGTCCTGCTGGCCACCTATGTCTCCGTCGCGGTTGCGGTCGTGGCCTACGCGGGCGTCGACTACCTGGTGGAGAACGCAGATCAGGAGGAGGCGATCTTCGCCGGACTGGCCGACGAGGTAATGGGCGGCTGGTCGTGGGTGGTGCTGCTTGCGGTGTCGACCTCGGCGATCGCGTCGACGCAGACCACCATCATTCCGGCGTCCCGGACCGGGTTGTCGATGGCGCGCAGGGCCGCACTGCCCAAGTCGCTGGCCCACATCCATCCCCGGTTCCGGACACCCGACGTGTCGACCTGGCTGGTGGCCGGTATCGCGATCGGTTGGTACCTGGTGGTCAATGCGATCAGCGAGAACGCATTGTTCGACTCGTTGACCGCGCTCTCTCTGTTGATCGCCTTCTACTACGGCCTCACCGGCTTCGCCTGCGCGATCTATTACCGGCGCGAACTGACCAAGAGCGTCAAGAACTTCCTGCTCATCGGCGCCGGGCCGGTCATCGGGGCCATCCTGCTGTTCTGGCTGCTGATCGAATCGATCATCGACATGTCCAACCCGGAGAACTCCTACACCGGGGTGGCCTGGTTCGGGCTGGGCCCGCCATTGGTCATCGGTGTCGGCATCTTCCTTGTCGGCGTGCTCTTCATGATCTTCTGGCGGATTCACGACAGGAGGTTCTGGCTGGAACGGCCCAGCGTGGTGGACCCCACGCTGCTCGCCGAAATGCACGGCGCCGACTCGAAGGACAGGGCAGGAGACGGGTCATGAGCATTGTTCTGGGCTACGACGAATCACCGGGGGCGCGCCGGGCGCTGGGTTACTCCATCGATCTCGCCCGGTTGCTCGGCGACACCCTGGTGCTCGTGTACGCGGATGAGCCGCCAGGAGGCGTGCGGGGGGAGGAATTCAAGGCGCACTTCGACGCGCTCGCCGAGATGGGCCGAACTGCTCTGGGCCGCGCCGTCGAAGCGGCCGAGGCCGCCGGTGTCACCACTGCGGTCGAACTCGTCGATGCGAAACCCGCGGCGGCGCTGCTGGACACTGCGGAGAAGTACGACGCGCGGCTGATCGTTGTTGGCACCTGGGGTGAAAGCCCGCTCCGCGGGGCGATTCTGGGGTCTACCCCGCACAAGCTGCTGCACTGGTCGACCCGTCCGGTGCTGTGTGTCCCCGCCGAGGACAAAGAGGCCCAGACGGTGACGGCGGTGGAGAATGCCAGCCCCACTGTCAAGGTGGCCGGGGCGAAGAAGGCCAAGAAGCCTAGGAAAACCAAACAAGGAGAATAGGTCGCGATGGCAGCGGGTCAAGGCGGCCCGAGAACCAGCCCGACGTTGGTCAGCGGTCAACCGGACAATCTGCTGTCGAGGCCTGGAGTATCGATCCGGCTGCCTCAGGCAGCCGCGATCACCACCACGCAGTCGCTAGGCCAACCGCCAGATGCCGATTCCCGGTCCCTCGCCGGGGACGACCACTGCGCCGCCGGCGATTCGGAGATCGACACCCCCGTAGAGGGTCTGCGGCGCGGAGTCGCCGCACAAGGCGGCGGGCAGCAGCGCTCCGGACCACGGCGCCCGACTGGCCACCACCAAGATCCGCTCGTTCTCGGTCTCCCGCAGGTACCCGAGCGCGTCGTCCAAGGCGATCAACCAGCGCAGCCCGCCGCGGCGAAGCGCTGGATGCGCGCTCCGCACCGCGATGAGATCCTTGAACACGGCGAAGGTTTCGTCATCCCAGCCGGCTCTGCGCTGCCACTGGATCGGGCGCCGGGAGTCCTCCCCGTCGACGCCCTCGTACCCCAATTCCTCACCAGCGAAGATCATCGGCGATCCAACGTAGGTCATGAGCAGGCCGACGCCGACCGTGACCAACTCCCGGCTGCCGGTCACCGTCCGGATTCTCGGAGTGTCGTGCGAGCCGAGCAGATTCCAGTTCCGGCACGCCACCTTCCACGGCACCGATGCCGCGAAGTCGCGCGCATCGTCGACATCGTTGCCATGCCGGGCCGACGGGGCACGCCGACCGGAATACCGAGGAAACCCAGTCCGTTGTCCGAGGCCGTCAGCCACGACCAGACGGGCCGGGTGAACCCCGCGTAGTTCATCGTGCCCTGCCAACCGTCGCCGGTGAGATCACCGCTGGCGTCGTGGCAGTGTTCGGCGAGGAGGACCGATTCCGGTCGGACTGCGTCCATGGTCGCCCGGATCTCCCGTGCGACGGAATTCGCATGATCATATTGCCCGTAGCGGCCGGTCATGTTCGCCACGTCGATCCGCCAGCCGTCGAGGTCGAACGGTTCGCGGAGCCACCGCGCGACGATCGAATCCCCAGGCCCGAACATCATCTCCCGCAGAACCGGGGATCCCAGATCGAACTTCGGCAGAGACTCATGACCGAGCCACGCGGCGTAGCTTCCGTCGTCCGCGACGTAATAGAACCGTCGTTCGTCGGCGTCCGGGTTCCCGAGCGCGGTGGTGAACCACTGGTGGTCGTCGCCTGAATGATTTGTCGTCAGGTCACCGACGATCCGCATTCCGCGTCGGTGTACATCTTGAGCCAGCCGGATCAGTGCCTGGTCACCACCCAGCAGCGGATCGACCTGGGCGAAACTCGAAGCGTTGTAACGATGATTCGACCTCCCGGGAAATACCGGCGTCAGGTACAGCACGTTCGCGCCCAGCTCGACAAGGTGGTCCAGATGCTGGCCGATGCCGTCGAGGTCGCCGCCGAATAGTTGGCGTGGCGTATCCGGACCGGTATGGATGACCTCGTTGTCCCAATCCGCGGCAAGGGCCCATGGCGGCAGATCATCAGTGGCTGCTCCGGATTTCGCAAACCGATCGGGAAAGACCTGATAGATCACGGAGTCCAGGGCCCATTCGGGT
Organism: Mycobacteriales bacterium; assembly: GCA_038322925.1. Taxonomy (GTDB): domain Bacteria; phylum Actinomycetota; class Actinomycetes; order Mycobacteriales; family Nakamurellaceae; genus Nakamurella. The sequence goes on along the minus strand of JBBQGJ010000003.1, from coordinate 45,471 downwards.
CCGGGCGGGTATGTCGTGAGCCGGAAGTCGTGAAGATCGGCGATGTCCCTGAAGTACTCGCCGGTGCCGTTCAGCCACGAGTAGCCGGCCGACTCACGATCCAGCAGAATGCGGTAGCTGGTAATCGGGTTGTGCACGGGAATTTCAGCAGTGAAACAGCTCTCGTCATCGTTTCCGCCATCCGGGACCGCCGCGACGAACATCGGTTCGGCATCACGGACCACCCGAACGAACACCGAGTCGACACCGGTTCCCGATGGCACCCGGACTCGTACCGGGACGACATCTCCGAGCTGGGGGGTCTGCGCCGGAACATAGAGCTCTGAACCGTCGTGATGTGCGCCCGCGTCGGCGACCGGGACCAGGTTCGACAGGTCGCCGCCGCCCGTCATGAGATTCATTCGCGCGTCATACCTTTCAGACCGGGCCGCACGCCCGCTCGTTAATGACAACCAACAGCCACGAGCGGGCACGCCCAGATCAGCCTGGTCGTGCCCGTGCTCGTGGCGAGTCATACGCCCTCGGCTCAGGTGCGGATGGCCTCCGAGGTTTCCGGGTCGAAGAAATGCGCACGCTCCACGTCGAGGGCGATCTCGATCTCGTCGCCCATGCGAACGCGGGAACGCGGCGCGAAGGATGCCACCCACTTGACTCCTTCATCGGCCGCGATGTGCAGCTCTCCTTCGCCCGTCTCCTCGGCGATCAGCTTGGTGTCGTCGGTCACGACGGGCTGACCGGAGAAGGTGAAGTGGACGACGATCTCCGACCCCAGCGCCTCCGTCAGGTTGACCTTGCCCTTGATTCGCCGCGCGTCCGGGACATTCGACGCCAGGCTCGCGTCCTCCATATCTTCACTACGCACACCCAGGGCGACGGATCTGCCGGCATAGGACCTCAGCGCCGGACGCGCCGACAACTGCGATTCCGGAATCTCCAGCGACGACTCGCCGAATTCGAGCCGAAGACCACCAGGGGCATCGACGACTCGGGCCAAAGCCAGGTTCATCGGCGGGGACCCACGACCTGCGCGACAAAGATGTTTTTCGGGAAGTCATAGCAATCGCCCGGAGTTCCCAGCTGCTGCAGCACGCCGGCCTTCATGATCGCCATCCGATCGCCCATCGTCATGGCCTCGATCTGGTCGTGCGTGACATACAGCGTCGTCGTGTTCAACGAGCGCACGACCACGGAGATCTCCGCCCGCATCTGTACCCGGAGCTTGGCGTCCAGGTTCGACAGAGGCTCGTCCATCAGATATTTCAGCGGCAGCGAGCGCTTCGCGAAGTAGACGACATTGACCGCCACGGGGAGCGGGAGGCTTTCGCCTCCCGCTCCTGCTCCGCCGTGGCGGTATCGGTCATGACCCGGCGATCTGCTTGTTGATCGACGCTTGGGCCTCGGTCATTGTCGCGGTCGGGTCAGCACCGGACGCGATCTTGTACTCGGCAAGACCGAGATCGGTTAACACGAAAGTCATCTGCTGGATGGCAGGAATCGGTTCGCCCGCTTGCCGTAGTCGCCGAAGGCCTTGATGTACGGATCCGACGCGGCCTTGTCGTAGGACTCGATCCATGCCGGCGGGCGCGGATCGACAGCGAACATGCCGTCCGTGAACTCTGTGGTCATCACCTCGTCGTTGAGGAAGGTCGACGCGAGCACCGCGTTCTTGGCCTTCGCCGGCTGCATGAACGTCCGAACACCCACGAACGGCTGAGCCTGGAAGGAGCTCCCCGCCCAGTTCGGCATCGGGCACACCATCAGGTTGGCACCGAGCGCCGTCTTCTGATCGGGGATCTGCCACGGGCCGGTGATGAAGTACGGGGAAGCCCCCTTGGAGAACGACTCCTTGGCGATGTCATAGCTGACCGATGCCTTCAGGATCCCGTCGTTGACCAGTTGCTGCAGGCGCACACCGGCAGCGATGCTCCCCTCCTTGCCGACACCCATGTCACTGGTGTCGTACGAGCCGTCAGCGGCCCTGCTTGAAGGTGTAACCGCCGTCGGCGGTGTACACGGGTTCCAGTGGTAGGCATCGCCGGTCTCACCGATCTGCATAGCGATGCCGAGTCCGCTGGTGACAGTGCCGGCCGCGATCAATGTCTTGGCATTCGCGACCACATCGTCCAGCGTCGCGGGGCACGTCGGCGAGAGCGCCTTGTCGGTGAGCAGGGCGATGTTTTCCACTGCCCATGGCACCCCGTAGGTGCTGCCGTTGAGCGTCACGGCCTTGACGGCGATGTCCTGGAACTTGCTCTTGTTCGAGGCCAGGTCGACGGGGCCAGGATGCCGTTCGTGATCAGCTGGCCGATGGTGTCGTGCGGGCCCTCGAAGAGGTCAGGGACGTCACCGGTGCTATTGCCCGCGATGAGCGCCTTTTTCAGATCGTCGCCACCGTTGAACTTCTTGACCGTGCAGGTCACGCCGTCGTCTGCGGCCCACTTCAAACATAGGGGCTCGATGGCCTTCGCGTATTCGCCGAGTTGTCGGCCCAGATGACCAGGTCGCTCGCACCGCCCGCCCCCGGAAGGTGGCGCCGGTGGCGGCGCCGGAGCTCGCAGCCGCGCTGCCGCCGGAGGCGGCCGCCGAGGTACTGCTGCTGCTGGAGCTGGAACTACCGCCGCAGGCGGCCGCGGCGAGCGCGACGATTCCCATCAGGGCGGCCATGTGAGTCTTGCGTAGACGCGTTGTGCTGACTCCTCAACACTGTCATAGGGATGGAGGGTCTGTGGGGCCTATTCCTGGTCAGCGGGCGGGACCTGGTCGAGACCCTCCGTCCGCGTGCTGAAGCGGGTTAGCCAGAGGCTGCTCCTCGGCCTTGGTGGTGTCAACCCCGCTGTCTCCGTGTGGTCACAGACCATCCGGGAGTGATCCGCAACCGCAGGAACATGCGGAAGTGGCCGTTTCCGACCGCGGCTGTCAGGATCGTTATGCCGATGTGACGGCTGAATCGAGAGAGAACGGCGGAAGGGATCGTGCGCTAACCGCATTCAGTCCCTGGCCGCAAGTCAATGCGGACGATTCGACTTGACCAGATTGTGACCTGGCCGTGCGGGGTGGCAGCATGACCTCGGATCACGACCAGTGTGCGAACCGGAGGACCGATGACGGCGGACGGCGGGTGACCTCTCCCCGGGTCACCTTGATGGACGTCGCCAAGCGCGCCGGAGTCTCCCGCACCACCGCCTCGTTCGTGATGACCGGCCGCCGGGACATGCGAATCTCCACCGATGCCGAAGAGCGCGTCCGCAGGGCGGCGCGTGAACTCGACTACCGTCCCAGCCTGCTTGCCCGGAGCCTGCGCACCAACCTCTCCCAGACGATCGGGCTGCTGTCCGACGTCATCGCAACCGAGGTGTTCGCCGGCGAGATGATCCGGGGCAGTCTGTCCACCGCCCTGCTGCGGGATCATCTGATGTTCATCGGCGAGACCGAGGGCGATCCAGAAGTCGAAAAGCGTTTGATTCAAAGCATGCTCGACCGCGGGGTCGGCGGGTTCGTCTATGCGTCGATGTACACCCGTCGGGTCGCGCTGTCCAAGACGCTGCGCGCGCACCCGGTCGTGCTGCTCAACTGCATGGCCAGGCTCCGCGGCATCCCGACGGTCATTCCGGACGAGCGGGAGGCGGGACGGACCGCCGTGCGGGCGTTGCTGCGTCAGGGTCACCGGGACGGCATCGTGCTGGTCGGCGAAAAGGCGCCACATGTGATCGCCGCCGCCGAACGGCTGGCCGGCGTCGAGGAAGTCCTGGCCCAGCAGGGCACGGAGCTGGCGGACTCCATCGACACCTTGTGGTGGCCGGACTCGAGCTACCGGGCCGTCCGCAGCTATCTCGACGCCGGCAATCAGCCGTCCGCGTTGATCTGTCTCAACGACCGGATTGCCATGGGCGCCTACCAAGCAGCACAGGAAGCGGGTCTCGTCATCCCTGAAGACCTGTCCGTGATCTCCTTCGATGACTCCGACATGGCATCCTGGCTGCAGCCTCAGTTGAGCAGCGTCGCCATTCCGCATTTCGAGCTGGGCCGGCGCGCGGTGGAGATCCTGCTGATGGACAACCGGCCGACCGACATCCAGCGGGTGCCGATGCCATTGCGGGAGCGCGGCTCGATAGGGCCTCCCGCGGTCCGCAAACGTACTCGCCGTGCCCGCGCCCGCTGATCAACCCCAGACCCGCTGATCGACTCGCGCACCACGGCGCCGCATCGCACGCCCTCGGCCGCGCGGATCAACTTCCGGGGCGCGGATGAAATCGTGCACTCGCGTCACTCCAGTCCCATAACCGTGACGATAATCCGCGCTGGCGAAGTTGATCCGCGCCATCAACGGGGGCGGGGATCCGGCTCAAGCTCCGGCAGGGGCGGCGGTTCCCATCGCACTCGCCGGACGCCGCTGAAGTGGCAGGGCCGCTGTGCCGGCGGTGGGCGCAGGACCGGCGGTGCGGCCCTGACGTAACAGCGACCGCCAGAGGTTCTGGTCGTACACCGACGGAGCGGTCGTCCGAACGAAGTCGGTCAGGATGCTCGCAAAGCGATCCGGGAATTCCTCGTGCGGGAAGTGCCCTGCCGCAGGCAGCAGCTCGACGCGGGCGCTCGGCATCGCCCGCCGCGCCGCGTCGGCATGCGTCACAGGAATGACCGTGTCCTTCCCACCCCACATCACGCAGGTCGGCATGTTGGCCGTCAGGTAGGCGCGGTCGTTCATGGTGACGACCTGGCCGCGCCAATCCACCACGGCACGCAGCACATGCAGGAACGCGTCCCGCTCGGCCGCGTCGTGCTTGCCGGCCAGAACGGATAGCGCGCCGAGCAGATCCGAAGCGCCGGGCACCTTGGCGGCGCTGGCTCGGCCGCCGACGAAGTTGGCGAGCGCGAGCACGGGCGGTGACGCGGCGACGGCAAGGGCATGGCTTGCGCCGGGCAGGGTCAGTGCGCGCAACACGGGGTTGACCTCACGCCCCAACCCGCCGGGAGCGACCAACATCAGCCGCTCGGTGTACTGCGGGAACTGGTAGGCGAACTGCATCGCGATGCCACCGCCGAAACTGTGCCCGACCACTGTGGCCCGCTCGATGGACAGCAGCGCGAGCAGGTCACGCATGCCGTTCGCGTAACCGCCAAGGCTGTAGTCCGCGCGCGGTTTGTCGGAGCCGCCGTGCCCCAGCAGGTCGGGTGCGATGACGGTGAACCGGCGGGCCAACCGCTTGATCACCGGCGACCAGGTGGTGTGATCGCAGCCCAAACCGTGCAGCAGCAACAGCGCGGGACCTCGGCCGGCAATGACGTACGCACGCCGATGCCCGTGCACCACCCTGATCTGCGGGCGGGATTCGTGGCGACGGGTCACCAGGGCCTCCGGAGTCGACAACATTGTCTAGACAGCTGGTCGTCACGATAACCCTCGTTCACTTTCTTGTCCCGAAAAGTGCACTACGAGTGCGAAGACGCCGGGGACAATAGGCGGGATGTACCGCGAGAGCGCCTCTCGCGTCCCGGGGCGCGGCTGTGAAGCAGGAAGTCCGTCGGCGAGGTCGACCGCAACCAAGCCATCCTGTCCGACGGCTGCGTCGACGTGATCTGGCTGGACGGCGAACTGCTGGTGGCAGGACCGGACACCGTGGCCCAGCAGACGACGATTCGTGCCACCAGTCGGTACCGTGCCATCAGGCTGCCGCCGGGAATGGGTCCGGCGGTTCTCGGTGTTCCCGCCCACGAAATCCGTGACGCCCGTCCGCTGCTGGCGGAGCTGTGGCCCCCGGACACGGTGCGTCGGTGGGCCGACCAGCTGTTCGCTGCCTCGGCAGGCGAGCAGTACCTGCTGCTGGAACGTTTGGTTGCCGAGCGGACTGGCACAGAACCCGGTGCCGGCGGCGACGTCGGCGATTGCCACGGCCATCACCGGTGCCGTGGCCGTGGCCGACATCGCGGAGTGCATCGGGTGGAACGAACGGCGGCTGCTCCGGCACTGTCGCGGTGCCTTCGGCTACGGACCGCAGACGTTGCGCCGGATCCTGCGCTTCGATCGGGCCGTTCGCGCGGCCCGCTCCGGCACGCCGCTGGCGGACGTCGCCGCCGCGACCGGCTACGCCGACCAGGCACACCTGGCCAGGGAAGCAAGAACCTTCGGCGGGGCACCGCTCTCGAGGATCATCGGTCCGGCCGCGCGCGCTCGGCCCGCTCGCGGCTCAGCCCGGTAAGGCGGCAAAAGATCCACGGTGTGCCCGTCCGGGTCGTGCACCACGGCGTACCGCTGTCCCCAGAACGCGTCCCATGGCGGCAGATGACCGTGATACCCGGCAGCCCTCCCGGTACGTGTCGTCCACGCCCTGCGGCCTTTCGGCCAGAAATGCCAGCGACGCGCCGCCGGGAGTCAGGGTGAACTCCGGGTCGAAGGAGGCAATGACCTCGACGGTGTCGAACGTCAGGCGCAGCCCTCCGGCGAGCGCTACCTCGGCGTGCGGCGCCGCGTCCGGCTCCGCGGGAATGTCCAGGCCGAGCCGGCGGTAGAAGGCCAGCGCGGCCGCCATGTCCGTGACAACCAGGCCGACCACATCAAGAGTCACTGTCATGACCCGACGGTAGGCCGGGCACGATCGACCTGGATTGAACGGATCGGACATCTGAAGGCCACACCGTGTCGCAATCGAGGGTGCGGGCGGGTTCGCGGACGAAGTCGCTATCGGGCCGGCTCGTCTCCCGCCTCATGGGCGCGCGTTGTCGGCTCCTTCGGCGGTCGCGCCGCGGAAGTGCCCGATTCGGTCGCGGGTTCGGTATCGGGCTCGGTCTTGGGTCGAGTCTCTTCGTCCTTGAGGTAGGCCGGTCGCAGGTGCACCGGTTCGGCCTCCGGTACGTGCCGCCGCCTGGCCTGCACCGCCTGGTACCTCAGGTTGAGCGCCTCGACCAGGATCGCGAAGGCGATCGGCCCGTAGACGAAGCCCTTCGGGATGTGGAAGTCCAAGCCCTCACCGATCAGGCTGGCCCCGATCAGCACCAGGAAGGCCAGCGCCAGCATCTTGACCGAGGGGTGCTTGTTGACGAAGTCGCTGATCCATTTCGAGGCGACCAACATGATCCCGACGGCGACCACGACCGCAGCGACCATGATCGCCAACTCGCTGACCATGCCCACCGCGGTGATCACCGAGTCGAGCGAGAACACGATGTCCAGCACCAGGATCTGCGCGATCACGCCGGCGAAAGACGCCGTTGCGGCGGACGCCGAGTCGGGATGCGCCTCCTCGCCCTCCAACCGCTCGTGGATCTCCGATACCGCCTTGGCCACCAGGAAGGCACCGCCCAGCAAGAGGATGAGGTCGCGGCCGGAAATCTCCATGCCGAACGCGCTGAACAACGGCCCGGTCAGCCCGATCACCCAGGACAGCGAGAAGAGCAACGCGACGCGCATGATCAACGCCAGCGACAGGCCGGTGATCCGGGCCCGGTCGCGCTGCTCCTCCGGCAGCTTGCCGGACAGGATCGAGATGAAGATGACATTGTCGACACCGAGGACCACTTCCAGGACCAGCAGCGTCAGGAAGGCGACCCAGGCGTCGGGGCTGAGCAGGAGATCCATCACGTCACTGTAAGCGGGCCCACACCCGCCACTCCGGCAATCGGCTCAGCCCAGGCGGAACGGGGTTGCGGCGCGCGACGGCCACGGTGAGGGCGGTCGCGAACCCGCACCACGCCGGGTAGGGCGCCATCGCGATGCCGGCTCGGCGATCGACCGAACCGACCCGCCGCACCAGATCAGCCGAACTCGCGGTCAGCACGGCACATTCCGCTGCCGCGACCCAGGGGCGGTGGTATCGGAAGAAGAGCCACGACCAACCCGCGTTCAAAGCCAGGTTGACGCCGAGTGCGCCGATCAGGCGGCGGCGCTGCTGGACCCGGCCCTCCTCGTTCAGCCGGTTGATCACGTGCCCGGACGCCAGTGCGATGTCCGCGTACAACGGCGTCCAGACCAGGCCGTAGACGGGCGGGGGCGGCTGCCAGGAGGGCTTGCGCAGATTGCGGTAGTAGGCGGAATCCGGGTCGGTCGCCAGACCACCGGCCACCGCCGTCGCGGCAACAGCGAGCACGGAGCCCGCCAGCGTGAGTAGCTTCATGGCTCCTTCATAGCAACGTTTGACAGCCTGCTTCCGTGTCGCCCGCCCGCGAGAAGCGCCGGGAACGCCGGAAACACGGGCATTCGCGGACACTTTTCATCAATGGGATCAATCAGAGAAATCAGGAAATCCGCGGATCACTCGAACCTTTCCGCGGTGCTCAGCGAGTAATTCTCAGGAGAGACATCCATCTCCTGCCGGCCGCATCTCCGCCACCGACAGCCCCTGGAGGCTCCACATGACCCCTCTCCCCCGCACTCTTCCCCGCCGTACCGTGCTCGCTGCCTCGGGTACGGCGGTGCTGGCAGTGGCCGCTGCCTGCTCGTCCGATCCGGCGCCCGCCCCGAGCACCACCTCCGCGGCCACCAGCGCCTCCGCGGCCAAGAGCAGCCCATCCGCCGCCGGTTCCAGTTCGGCCCCAAGCGCCCCCACCGCAGCCCCCCCGGCGAGCACGGCTGCACTCGCCCCGGCCGGTACCCCGGTGGCATCTGTCGCGGACGTGGAAGCCGCCGGCTCCATCGTCGTCGGTACCGACAAGCCGATCCTGCTGTGCGCCGCCAACGGCACGGTCGTCGGGCACACCGCGATCTGCACCCACCAGGGCTGCACCGTGGCGGCCGGCGGCGCGGACGCCAACTGCCCCTGCCACGGATCGAAGTTCAACGCCGCCACTGGCGCGGTCCTCAACGGGCCGGCCGTGTCGCCGCTGGCCGTGGTGGCAGTGACCGTTGCCAACGGGCAGGTGTACGCGACCTGACGTCGGCATCCGGGGCCGGATGTCAGGCCCGGGCGTCCGGCAGGAAGGCCGGGCAGATCCCGCACAGGAAGCGCACAGGTAGCGCCTATGCTCAGCACACAGCAAGCGCTCAGGATCAGGTCATGAGCATGAGCATGAGCCCCCAACTGGCCGTCGCCGGATCGTCCCCCGTCCACCACTCCGCGCTGCGCGGACCGGAGGGTCGGCCCATCCGGGTGCTGGTGGTCGACGACGAGCAGACCTTGTCCGAACTCGTCGGCCTGGCGTTGCGGTACGAGGGTTGGGACGTCCGCACGGCGGCCGACGGGCTGTCCGCGATCGCGGCGGCCCGGGAGTTCCGGCCCGATCTCGTGGTGCTGGACGTGATGCTGCCCGACATCGACGGTCTGGAGGTGCTGCGGCGTCTGCGGGCGGACATCGAGCGGATGCCGGTGCTGTTCCTGACGGCGAAGGACGACGTCAGCGATCGCATCGCCGGTCTCACCGCCGGCGGTGACGACTACGTGACGAAGCCGTTCTCGATCGAGGAACTGGTGCTCCGGCTGCGGGCACTGCTGCGCCGCTCCCACCTGGCGCTGACCAGCGACTCCTCCACCATCGTCGTCGGTGACCTGGTGCTCGACGAGGACTCCCGCGAGGTGCGGCGCGGCAACGACCTGATCATGCTCACCGCCACCGAGTTCGAGCTGCTGCGCTTCCTGATGCGGAACCCGAAGCGGGTGATGTCCAAGGCGCAGATCCTGGATCGGGTGTGGAACTACGATTTCGGCGGGCAGGCGAATATCGTCGAACTCTACATTTCGTACCTGCGGAAGAAGATCGACGCCGGACGGGAACCGATGATCCACACCATGAGGGGCTTCGGTTATGTCCTCAAGCCCGCCACCTGAGGACGAGCGGACCGCATTCATCCCACCCCGCCCAAGGCGACGACCGCTCACCCTGCGCGCCAAACTCGTGATCAGCATCGTGGGCCTGATCACCGCCGTGTGTGTGGTGGTCGGCGTGGCCACGGAGATCTTCCTCAGCCAGTACCTGGTCAGCAAGCTCGACAGTCAGGTGATGCAGGTCAATCAGGCCGGCAACAACGGCGACGGCCGGCGTGACGGTGACGATCTTGGACTGCTGCTGCCGTGCGCGGTCCCGAGCAGACCCGCAGGGGAGTACGGCCAGCCCTCCGGGCTCGGGCTGGACAATCTGACCGCGGCGATCGTCGCCAACCAGGTGGTGTCGGCCGGGATCATCAACCCCAAGGCCACCGGCGGGTGCAGCACTGTGCCGTCCACTGCTGACGACGCGTTGCTCGCTCTGCCGACCGACGGCAGCGTCCAGACCGTGTCGATTCCCGGCTACGGCGACTACCGGGCAGCCGCGTCCAACCGCAGCGGAGTCACCGTGATCACCGGCATGCCGCTCGCACCGGTGCGGGCATCGCTGGTTCAGCTCGGCCTGATCATGGCGATCGTCACCGGTCTCGCGTTGATCGCGGGTGCCGTGGTCGTGATCTGGATCGTTCGGCGGTCGCTGCGGCCGCTCGACCGGGTGGCGGCCACCGCCCGTCAGGTGAGCACCCTCCCGCTGGATCGCGGCGAGGTGGAGCTCGGCGTTCGGGTCCCCGACGAGGACACCGACCCTCGCACCGAGGTAGGCCAGGTGGGTGCGGCGCTGAATCAGATGCTCGGCCACGTCTCGAACGCGCTTGCCGCTCGGCAGGAATCGGAGATGCGGGTCCGACAGTTCGTGGCCGACGCCTCGCACGAGCTGCGAACCCCGTTGGCCGCCATCCGCGGCTACGCCGAACTCGCCCGCCGCGAGGAGGACGACACCGAAGGGGTCGCCCACGCATTGCGGCGGGTGGAATCCGAGTCCGCCCGGATGACCACGCTGGTCGACGACCTGCTGTTGCTGGCCCGGTTGGATTCCGGCCGGCCGCTGTCCGCCGACGAGGTCGACCTGACGATGCTCGCGGTGGACGCCGTCTCCGACGCTCGGGTCGCAGGGCCGGGGCACCGCTGGCAACTGGATCTGCCGGAGGAACCGGTCGTGACGATCGGCGACCAGTCGCGGCTGCACCAGGTGCTGGTCAACCTGTTGGCGAACGCCCGCACCCACACTCCGCCCGGAACCACGGTGCTCTGCGGGTTGCGGTCGGACAACGACGATTCGGTGATCACGGTGACCGACAACGGTCCCGGCATCCCCACGCACCTGCAGCCGGAGATCTTCAACCGGTTCGTCAGGGGCGATTCGTCGCGGTCACGAGCGGCCGGTTCGACCGGGCTGGGCCTGGCGATTGTCGCCGCGGTCACCGCGGCCCACGGCGGCAGTGTGTCGGTCGACAGCCAGCCGGGCATGACCAGGTTCACCGTCCATTTGCCGCATCGGCCACCGGTGATGCAGGCTCCGCCGTTGGAGGCCGTCCAGGTCGGGCGCGGGTAGCGCCCTCCGCGTGCGGACCGCCGTCGATCCGCGGTGAGAGGTGCCGGCATCATTCCGCCCGGACACGTTGTTGCACCGCAACAACTACTGGTGGCCAGCGCATTCGGCGGGGCTCTGCCCGGCACGACCCTGCCCGGCACGACCCTGCCCGGCAGCACAGAGACGACAGCGACCGCCACCCTCGGCTGGGTGGCGGTCGCTGTCGTTCGCTGAGCAGGTGTGCGGTTGTCAGGTGCCGGGATCAGGAGGTCTGGGGCGCCAGGGTGGTCGGCGCGGTGCCTTCCTGCGGAGCGGTTCCGTTCGGAGGCGTACCCCCCGGGACACCCAGCTCGCCCTGGTCACCGGACGCGTCATCCGGGCCGCCGAAGCCGCCTGCGGGCATTCCGCCGAATTCGGACCCCTCGGCAACCGTCACGGCCGTCACCGCGGCGCCGTCGACCGTCGCGATGACGGTCACGGTGTCGCCGACGGCAACGTTTGACACGTCAACATCGGAGCCGACCGTATAGGTCGCCGCGAAGTTGTCCGTGCTGGTCACCGACAGCGAACCGTTGCCCACGGCCGTCACCTTCCCACGTTGCAGGCGCCGGGTTTCGGTTCCGCCGCTGTCGGTGGACACCACGAACTCGCCGTGCAACGCAGCGCCGAGCGAGCCGATCCCGCCCCGCCGGCCGGTATCGCCGCCGTCGCCGGGACCGAAGCCCTGCCCGTACCCACCCGCACCGCTCGTCATGGCGCCTGGGCCGCCCTGTACGGATGACGCGTTCGACGCATTCGCGGCGTTGACGGCCGCGACACCGCCGACCGCCACGACGGCAGCCAGCGCCACACCGCCGGCAACCTTCTTCCACGTGGCGGTGGGCTTGCGGGTTCCGTCAGTGGTCTGTGCGACGCCGGCCGGCGCGCCCCAAGTACCGGATTCAGCGGGCTCGCCGGTTGCGTTCAGCGACTGCTGGCCGCCGTACTGCGGGCCGTACCCCTGCGGCGGGCCGTACCCCTGCGGCGGGCCATAGCCCAGCGGCGCGCCCCAGCCCGGCGGTGGGTACGTCCCCGCAGCACCATCGGGCTGGTGGGCGCCGGGTAGCTGCGGAGTGTCAGAGGGCAGAGCCTCGCCCGGGACCGGGGCCGCGGCGGGCGAGCCCGCTGTCGGCTGGGTCGGGTTCGCCGCGCGGACCTGCGGACGACTCTGGTCGTCGGCCGGTGTCCCGGGCGGATACGTGCCCGGACCGTTCTCGTCGTCCTGCTGGGGCATTTCCAGATCTCCTTTTGTTGATCGACCGGTCGACTCCGGCGGAGCACAGTTGCCATCTACGCTGCCCATGCCTGCTGTCCGGAAGCTGTGCACCCGGTCTCGCGCACCTGTGCAACGCGGCACCGGCCGGGTGTTCCCCAGGCTCCGCGGTGTCGGAAGCGGAACATCCGGCACAGTGGATCCGTGACCGAACACCAGGCGGGGGCGCTGTTCAGCCCTCAGACGGGACCAACGGTCACCAGCGTGTGGGCGCCGGGCCGGCCGGTCGACATCGCCCGCACGCTGTGGCCGCTGCGCCGTGGCGCACTCGATCCGACGCTGCGTACCGATGGCACAGGACTCTGGAGGACCGGCAACACGCCGGAAGGCCCTGCCACGATTCATCTCTCGCTGGCCGACGGCGGTGCGGTGAACTGCCGCGGGTGGGGTTCCGGCGCGGGGTGGGCGGTCGACCAGGTCCCGGAGTTGCTGGGTGCGGGCGACGACTGGACGGGACTGGATGCCACCGGCCACCCGCTACTGGCCCGCACCCATCGCGCGACGCCCGGGCTGCGCGTGCCGCGCACCGCCATGGTGTTCGACGTCCTGGTGCCCGCCGTGCTGGAGCAACGGGTGGTGGGCGCGGACGCCAGGCGGTCATGGCTGCAATTGGTGACGAAATTCGGACTACCTGCGCCGGGACCGGCTCCGGCGGGCATGCGGGTACCCCCGCGGCCCGAGCAATGGGCGGCGATCCCCTCCTGGGAGTGGCATCTGGCCGGGGTGGATCCGGGCCGGGCCCGGACCGTGCTCAACGCCGCACGTGTCGCGGAAGGCCTGCAGCGCACGGTCTTTCGCGGTCGAGGCGGATCGGAGGTGGTCAGTTCGCTGCGCTCGGTGCCCGGCATCGGGGTGTGGACCGCAGCGGAGATCGTGCAACGCGCGCACGGCGACCCGGACACCGTCAGCATCGGCGACTACCACCTGCCCGCCGTGGTGGGCTGGGCGCTGACCGGCCTGTCGGTCGACGACGACGGCATGCTCGAATTGCTGCAACCGTGGATCGGACATCGGCACCGGGTGGTCCGGCTGATCGAATCCAGCGGGTTCCGCAGACCGCGATTCGGCCCCCGCGCTCCCAGGGTGGATCACCGCCGGCGGTGAGTGGTCTGCCTGGTCAGCCGAATCAGACCAACTTCAACGCTGACCCGACGACACGCCGCCGGTGAATTCATCCATGACGTACTGATCGCCTTCGAAGATCCGTATTTCCACGATTGTGTCGTTCTTGACCCAGTAGACGTTCACCCGCCGGACCTCCACCCGGTGCTCGTCGTCGCCCAGCTTCTCCGGCACCATCAACTCGACATGCACGTCCCCGACGTACATGTCGAGCAGTTCGACGGAGACATTGCCCCTGGTGTGCGCGATGACGTCGCGGATGTAGCCCTCGACCGCCGCGCGCCCCCGTCGTTGCCCGGCCAACGACGAGCGCCCGGGCACATCACCGACAACGTCGACGGCGAAATAGCCGAAACCCGACTCGAAATCCCCGCTGCTCATCGCCGCCATGTAGTTCGTCATCACCTCGACCGCCGTCATCGCTCGACTGTGGACCCATCGGGGGCCGACGGTCAACGAGTGATCCACACGCCCGGCGATCACGGGATGCAGCGCGCCAAGCGCGGGCGGCCAAACCCGCACAGCAAGACCACAGCGAGACCCTGCAGGCCGCACAGCGCGAGTGCCGATGGTGAGTCTCATGAGCGCGGACACCCTCCCGAACACCGCCGGCGACGAGATCGGTCCGCGGCCGGCCACGACCTCCGATTCCCTGGTGACCGTCGCGCTGGACGTTGTCGTTCCCGTGTACAACGAGCAGGCCGACCTGGAACCGGCCGTGCGCCGGCTGCACGACTATCTGTCGAGCAGCGTGCCGCTGACCTTCCGCATCACCATCGCCGACAACGCCTCCACGGACCGGACGGCGGAGATCGCCGACCGACTGGCCGCCGAACTTCCGGCGGTGACGGCTGTGCACCTTTCCGAAAAGGGGCGCGGACGGGCGCTGAACCTCGTCTGGAGCCACTCCGACGCGGGCGTGCTGGCCTACATGGACGTCGACCTGTCCACCGATCTGGCCGCCCTCCTTCCGCTGGTCGCCCCGCTGATCTCCGGACACTCGGATGTGGCGATCGGGACCAGGCTGCACCGGGGCAGCCGGGTCGTCAGAGGGACCAAGCGGGAAATGATTTCCCGGTGCTACAACCTGTTGCTGCGGGGCACTCTGGCGGCCCGGTTCTCCGACGCCCAGTGCGGGTTCAAGGCCATCCGCGCCGATGTCGCCCGGGAGCTGCTGCCGCTGGTGCAGGACACCGGCTGGTTCTTCGACACCGAGCTGCTGATCCTGGCCGAGCGCAGCGGACTGCGGATCCACGAGGTCCCGGTCGACTGGGTGGACGACCCCGATTCCCGGGTCAACATCGTGCAGACCGCGAAGGACGACCTCAAGGGCGTCGCCCGCGTGGGCCGGGCGCTGGCATCCGGCGAACTGCCGCTCGCCGAGATCCGCCGGCAACTGGGGCGGGCACCGCTGGATCCGGCGCCGTCGGGAGTACCGGTCGGGATGACCAGGCAGGTCGTCCGGTTCGCAGCGGTCGGCGTGGTCAGCACACTGGCCTACCTGGTGCTGTTCATCGTGCTGCGGCCGGTCGCCGGCGCGCAGATCGCCAACTTCCTGGCGCTGGCGATCACCGCGGTCGCCAACACCACTGCCAACCGGCGGCTGACCTTCGGTGTGCGCGGGCGCAAAGACGTTGTCCGACACCAATTCCAGGGCTTCGGCGTGTTCCTGCTGGGACTGGCGATCACCAGCGGATCGCTGGTGGTGCTGCACGGGATGTCCCCAGAGCCGAGCAACCTGGTGGAGATCATCGTGCTGGTGATCGCGAACCTGTTCGCCACCGTGGTGCGGTTCCTGCTCTTGCGCAGCTGGGTGTTTCGCCGCCGCGCGGCCACCGCATTGCCGGAGTCCATTACTCCGCAAGGCATCTCACGAATCTGATCAACCCGGACACAACGCGTCAGCGCTACGGACACAGCGACACCGTTTCTCCCCCTCGATCCTCGATAGCGAAGACCAACAGCGGAAGCGAAACCACCATGACCGGAACGATCACCACCGACGTCCCCCTCTCGCCTGGGCAGACTCCCCCACCACCGCGCCCGGGTGGGTACGGACCACCACCGTCGGGATCCATGGAACCACCGCGACCACGCGGCAGGGCCGCCCGGATCTTCCTGGGCCCAACGGACGACCCGCGATGGGCCAGACCGGCGCTGTGGGCGCTGCTGCTCGCCACCGCCGCGCTGTACCTGTGGAACCTGTCCGCGTCCGGGTACGCCAACGACTACTACGCCGCGGCGGTGAAGTCCGGTACCGAGTCGTGGAAGGCGTGGCTGTTCGGGTCGCTGGACTCCGGGAACTCGATCACCGTCGACAAGCCGCCGGCATCGCTGTGGGTGATAGTGCTCTTCACCCGGATCCTCGGCTTCAGCTCCTTTGCCATGCTGCTGCCGCAGGCCCTGATGGGCGTCGGCACCGTCGCGCTGCTGTACGCCTCGGTCCGGCGCTGGTCCGGACCGGCCGCCGGTCTGGTCGCCGGTGGGTTGCTGGCCGCGACCCCGGTCGCCGCGTTGATGTTCCGGTTCAACAATCCGGACGCCCTGCTGACTTTGCTGGTGACCGCGGCCAGCTACTTCGTCATCCGCGCCATCGAGAGCGCGGTTGGCCGAAAGGCGTTGCGCTGGTTGCTGTTCGCCGGGGTCGCCATCGGGTTCGCGTTCCTGACGAAGATGATGCAGGGCCTGCTGGTGCTGCCTGCCTTCGCGTTGGCCTACCTGTGGGCCGGGCGGTCCGGGCTGTGGACCAGGATCTGGCACCTGCTGGCGGCGGGCGCAGCGGTGGTGGTCTCCGCCGGGTGGTACGTCGCGCTGGTCGCGCTCTGGCCGGCGGACTCCCGCCCCTACATCGGCGGCAGTGAGACCAACTCCCTCTGGGAACTGGCGATCGGCTACAACGGCCTCGGCCGTATCTTCGGCAACTCCGGCGGCGGCGGCGCAGGCGGCGGAGGCGCGGGCGCCGCAGGCGGCGGAGGCCCGGGCGGCATCGGCGGCGGAGGCCCGGGCGGCATCGGCGGCGGAGGCGGCTTCGGCGGGTCCACCGGCATCGGCCGCATGTTCAACACCGCGTTCGGCACCGAGATCTCCTGGCTGATCCCGGCCGCCCTGATCGGGTTGGTCGCCGGCCTCTGGTTCACCCGACGCTTCCCGCGCACCGACAAGATCCGGGCGGCCCTGCTGCTCTGGGGCGGATCGATGATCGTCACCGCGCTGGTGTTCTCGTTCATGGAGGGGACGATCCATCCCTACTACGCCGTCGCCCTGGCGCCGCCGATCGCGGCCGTGGTGGCGATCTCCGGCCGCGAGTTGTGGCGGGGACGCTCCACCACCCTCGTCCGCGGCCTGCTGGCGGCGATGATCGTCGTCACCGGTGTCTGGTCGTTCATCCTGCTGGGCCGGGACACCAGCTGGTTGCCGTGGCTCCGCTGGCTGGTCCTGATCGGATCCGTGGCGGGCGCGGTGCTGCTGGCGATCTCGACGCAGAAGCTGCGCAGGCTCGCCGTCGTCGGGCTGCTGGTCGGATCGTTGACGGCGCTGAGCGGCACCACCGCCTACACGCTGGCCACCGCCGCGACCCCGCACTCCGGTTCCATCCCGACCTCAGGACCGACCGGCTCCGCCATGGGAGGCCCGGGCGGCGCTGCCGCCGGCGGGTTCACCCGGAACGGCAGGACCGACGGCACAGCGTCAGGTTCCACCGGTACCGCGACAGCGCCCGACGGCACCGCGGGTCAGGCGCCCGGCGCGACCGGCCCGACGATTCCAGGAGCGAGCGGCGGGACGGTTCCCGGTGCGACCGGCGGCACCGGCGGCGGCCCCGGCGGCGGATCCACGACCACCAACAGCGAGCTGGTCGCGCTGCTGGAGGCGACCACCACCCGCTGGGCCGCCGCGACCACCGGCGCGCAGTCCGCGGCCGGGTACATCCTCGGCACGGACAAGGCGATCATGGGCATCGGCGGTTTCTCCGGCAGCGACCCGGCACCGACCCTCGCCGAGTTCCAGCAGTACGTCGCGGACGGTGACATCTCCTACTTCATCGCCGGTGGCGGGATGGGTGGCGGAGGGGGTCCCGGTGGCGGGTCCGGTTCCGAGATCGCGGCGTGGGTCGAGGCCAACTTCACCTCGACCACCGTCGGCGGGACAACGGTGTACGACCTGACCAGCGCACAGACGTCCTGACGCTCGACGCGCCAGGCCCGTCCCACGGCGCGTCGACTGAACTCAGACGGAACCCAGTGCCGCCGCCTCGCCCCGAGGTGGCGGCGCGTAGTTCGCCATCTGTCGATCCGGATCCAGAAGGGATCTGAAGGATTTCAGAGAATTTGTGGCTTGACCCTGACGTAACGTCAGGCTTCATGCTCGTTGGTGTCCGGGTCGACCGGCCCGGACATTCACAGGAGATCGCCGGAGGAATTGATGGGCTACACGGTCGGACAGGTTGCCAACCTGGCCGGTGTGACGGTCCGGACGTTGCACCACTACGGCCAGATCGGGCTGCTCGAGCCGCAGGACCGCAGCGGAGCCGGCTACCGCCGGTACTCCGATGAGGACCTGCAACGGCTGCAGCACATCATGTTCTACCGTGAACTCGGATTTTCCCTGGACGAGATCGCGACCATTCTCGCCGACCCGGGCGCGAACACCGGAGCACACCTGCGCCGCCAGCGCGAGTTGCTGAACAACCGGATGGCCCGGCTCGCCGCGATGGTCGCCGCCGTCGAGAAGGAACTGGAGGCGTACACCATGGGGATCCAACTGACCCCCGAAGAGAAGTTCGAGATCTTCGGGCCGAACTACAGCGAGGACTACGAGACCGAGGCGGAGCAGCGCTGGGGCGACACCGACGCCTGGGCACAGTCCCAGCAGCGGACCAGCAAGCTGACCAAGCAGCAGTGGATCGAGATCAAGGAAGCCGGTGACGACCTGAACCGCCGGCTTGCTGCGGCCATGCAGGGCGGCGCCGCCCCGGACAGCACCGAGGCCAAGGATCTGGCCGAGGAGCACCGGCTGGGCATCCAGACGTTCTACGACTGCGCGCCGGAGATGCACCGCGGACTCGGCGAGATGTATGTCGCCGACGAGCGTTTCACCCGGACCTACGAGGATGTCGCCCCCGGGCTGGCGGCGTGGCTGCGTGACGCCATCAACGCCAACGCCGACCGGGCGAAGGCCGCGCGGGCCTGATGACAACGACGGTTGAAACGAAAGGCCCCCGCTCATCGAGCGGGGGCCTTTCGGCAAGAGCGGCCGGCAACTGCGCCTATGGAGCGGTGGCCGCGACCGGGGGCAGGCCCTGGAACTGAGCGAGCACCGCGGGATCCTGCAGCTCCATCCAGGCGATGACGTCCTGGTAGGTCGCGCAGTAGGTGTCGGGTTGCCCGCATTTCTCCTTCATGAAATCCATGGCAGGCGGGTTGAAGGAATCGCCGTTCCACTTGTTGAAGTGATTGGCGATCAGCACCGGCGCACGGTTGCCGTTGTAGGCCTGGTCGTACATGTAGTCATAGGTCTTCTTGACGATGTCGCGGAGCTCCGGAGCGGTGTCCGGCTCTTCCTTGTTGTTGTTGAACTTCGCCCAGAAGTTGTAGTCCATCGCCGTGGTCATGCTGTCGAAGCCCGGCGAATAGACCTGCGGCATGTAGAACTCCCAGATCCCGTCGACCTTCTCCGGCCAGAGGATCCCGTTCTTCGGCGCCGGAATCGACGAGTCGTAGGTCATGTTGTGCGCTTTCCAGGCCGGAATCAGTTGATCGAGAGTGCCGGTGAGGCAGGGAGTCCGGCCGCCCTTGATGGAGTCGGCCGGTACCTGCAGGTCGGGCGCGTCGGTGTAGCCATTGAGCGTCTTCCAGTCGTTCACGAAGTGGAAGAACTGGTCCAACTCATTGTTCCAGTCGGCGGTGTTCCATTGGTTGCCGCCGGGCAGATTGTCGTCGCAGAAGTGGCCGTTGTAGTGCGTGCCGATCTCCATGCCCTTGGAGTAGGCCTCGTTGAGATCGTTGACCTCGGTGACGATCTCGTCCTCGGGTCCGCCGTAGCCGATGGAAGACTTACCGGGGGCGTGGCCGGGGCCGGTGTACACGTCGGCATTCTTGGCGGTATCGCCCAGCAGGTAGATACCGGACAGGAAGCCGGTGAACCGCGAATTCGTCGGGGCCGCTGCGTCCATGAAATCGTGCCAGCGCTGGTGGGAGCCCGCGCCGTCGAAGGAGAAGATGATGAATTGCGGCGGCTTGTCGCCGGGGTTCAGTTTCGTCATCGGCACGTTCGTCGGCGGCCGTTCCCCGACCTGAGCGGTCGTCACCGGCCCGGTGGTGGTGTCCGCGTCCCGGCCGTAGGGATCGGACGTCGTCGCACCCGCGACGGTGGTGGTCTGCAGGACGGTCAGCGGTCCCCCGTTGCCTGCGGTGAGGGTTTGGTTGCCCTGATAGATCAGCACCCCGGTCACCGCGGCCAGCGCCACGACCAATCCGATGACCAGATATCGGGCTCGCATGCACTCCTCGTTTCGTATCGCCGTTCGTCCAGCCGTCTGTTCTCACGCGCTGTCGTTCCTGGGCCTGTTCGAGGGCGATCCCGCCCCTCCCGGCCCGTCCGACAATCCCCTGCACCACAGGCCCCCTGCACCACAGGATTACTCGGCGCACAACCTCACGCCTGGACCCTTGCGATGGACGCTCGACCGATCAGGAGGTTGCCGCACGACCCTGGTGGCTCCCGTCTACAGGGTGGCACGGGGGCACGTCGAGTTCGGGCAGATTCGGGCTCATGTCATGGGGCAATCCACGACCGCCGGTGTGCCTTCGATGCCGTCATGGCCGGGGCGCCCGGCCGGGGTACGCGTCGTTCCGACGTCAGCCGGTGGGCAACGCCTCCGACGTCGGGGCATCGGTCGCTCCCGACGTTTCGAGCACGTCGTGACAGGCGTTCACCCCGCCGTTGCGGCCGAGGGTGAACCACTGCACCCGCTGGAACGGGTCACCGTGATCGGCCGAGCTGGTCCAGGCCATCTCGTCGGCGAGCGCGCTCAGCGAGTTGACCATCTCCTTCTCGTCACCATCCTCGATGGTCAGCGTGCCGTCCGCGGCGGCCCCGAACAGGGCCGCGGCACCGAGGCAGTCGGCCTGCAGTTCATCGCCCTGGGCGACCAGGCTCGGGTCGAGCCGTTCCTGGATGGCATGACCCCACTCGTGGGCGATCACCAGGTACACCCAGGTGTCACCGATCACATCGGCACCGCGGACCATCAGGTTGACGTCCCACGCCACGAAATCCTCCGGGGCGCAGTAAGAGGCGTTGTACGCCTCCAGCGGCGTCCCGCCGCAGGTCGGGGTCTCGTTGGCGACCGTCCCGTCGTAGAGCCCCAGCACCGTGGGTGGCTCGTAGGTTCCGGTGTAGAAGTCCGACCAGTGCTTGGCCCAGTAGCCGTCGACGATGTCCTGGGCGCCCTGCATGTCCTTCTTGAGTTCCTCGAGGGTCACCCCACTGGCCAGGGTGATGTCTGCGCTGGAGGTGTCAGCGCTGTCGGTGCCGCTTGATGTCGCAGGCGAAGATGTCGACGACCGGGATGTGCCGGACGCTGTGGACTGCGTCGAGGCAGCGGACGTCGGACCGAACCCGGTGGAACCCACGGCAGGAGTCCCTGAGACCCCGGTCGAGCAGCCTGCGAGGGCGGCCAACAGGGCGAACGCGCAGGTCAGGTGGGCAGTTCTGCGCATGGCGTTGCTCCGGTGACTGGGGGACGACATCCGTCCGGCGAGTCAACGATCCGTCCACGGCACCGGACGCGTCAAGATCCCGTGCGGGTCGTCGTCGGCCGAAGGGCATTCGCTCCGACACCATTGCCCGCCCGGTCGGGAATCGTCCCCGCCTGCAGGTCCTTGACCAGTTCACGTTTGAGGATCTTCCCGCTCGGGCCGAGGGGCAGCGCCGGGACGAACTCGATCCGCCGCGGGACCTTGTGGCCGCCGAGCCGCTCCTTGGACCAGGCGATCAGCGTCTCCTGATCCAGGTTCTCGCCCTCGGGCGCGCGCACCACGACGGCGCAGATCTCCTCGCCGTAGGTTTCGTCGGGGAAACCCAGAACGGCCACCTGGGCGATGCCCGGATGGCCGGCCAGCACTTCCTCGACCTCCCGCGGGTACACGTTGAAACCGCCGCGGATGATCAGGTCCTTCTTGCGGTCGACGATGGACAGGAAGCCGTCGGCGTCCTTGCGGCCCAGGTCACCCGACCGGAACCAGCCGTCCACCAGGACCGCCGCGGTGGCCTCCGGATCGCCGAGATAGCCGGCGAAGATGTGGTGCCCGCGCATCACCACCTCGCCGATCTCGCCGGTGGGCAGCAACTCGATGCGGTCCTCGATCTCGGGGACCGCGATCTCCGCGTCGGTGCCCCAGATCGGCCGGCCCACCGTGCCCGGTTTCCGGCCGAACACCCGCTGGTTGAACGTGGCCACGGGCGAGGTCTCGGACAGCCCGTAGCCCTCGTGGATGTCCGCACCGAAGGTCCGGGCGAACCTGTCGATCACCGCGACCGGCAGGCTCGCGCCGCCGGAGACCGCGATCCGCAAGGTGGGGCGGCGCTCGTCGGCACGCGCGGCGGTGAGCAGGCCGACGTACATGGTGGGCACGCCCATGAACACGTTGACGTTCTCGGTGACGATGGTCTCCAACGCGGCCGCGCCGTCGAAGCGAGGCAGCAGCACCAGCGCCGATCCGGCGAAGAATCCGGCGTTCATCGCGCACGTCTGGCCGAAGGAATGGAACAGCGGCAGGCAGCCGAGGATCACGTCGGCGGCGGACAGGTAGATGACGGAGTTGGCAGTCACCATCGCGTTCATCACCATGTTGAGCTGGGTGAGGATGGCACCCTTCGGCGAGCCGGTGGTGCCGGAGGTGTACAGGATGATGGCCTCGTCGGACGGTTCGCGCGAGACGTAGGTGGAGATCGGTTCGATCTCAGCGGCCCGGAGATCCAGCCGGTCAACCCCCTCGCCGCCCATCACTGCGAGCAGCTTGACCCCGGCCTGTTCCGCGGCAGGTGCGCCGTGGTCGAGCAGCGGAGCGGCGGCGATCAGCATGGACGAGAGCGAATCGGTCAGCACGAACCCGATCTCCCTGGCCACCAGCAGGGCGTGCACCGGCACCACCACGGCACCAAGGGACAGCGCCGCGTAGTAGACGCGCGGAAAGTCGGGGACGTTCGGCATCAGCAGCGCGATCCGGTCGCCGGGGCCGACGCCCTCCTGCGCCAGCACCGCTGCGTAGCGCCTGGTCTGCTCCCACAGCTGCGCATAACTGATCCGCTGCGGGCCGATCACCACCGCGTCCCGCGCCGGGTACCGCTCCGCGGACTCCGCCAGGATCGAGGCGAGGGACAGGCTCATGGGCGATGCGCTCCCTTTCGTCGCGGCAATGGGTCCCGGCCTGCAGGCTGGTGTCCTGGCCCGGCCCGCTCTCGGGCTGGTGATCCGCACCACGTGCGGAGCGCGAATGCGACTGCGGTGTCTGACCTGATGGCCGCGGCACGAAGGCCGGGACCTTTGTGAACGGCATATTACTGCCGCTTGACCCCCTCCGCCGGGTTTCGCCTGCGCCGGACCCGGTCGCAGGGCCGTGGAATCGACGAGCCTTGACGGCCAGTAACCTCGTGATGTCACCAGGGCCGAGTTCGTCCAGGCGTCCGGAGGGGACGTTCCAGCCGCTGAGGTCCCGTGTTGTCATGACAACGAGAGGCGAACCGAATGTCCGAGGTCACTGATACCGCCGAGTCGCCAGCCGTCGCAACCGGGACGGTCGAATCCACGGTCGGCTCATCTCCCACCCAGGCCGCGGGCCCGAGCTCAGCAGCTGGGAGCGCCGCAGCTGAGAGCCCGGTGACGCTCGAGGCTCACTCGCCGGACCATCCGGGTGCGCTGATCGAATACAACGGGGCCAAACTCGACCTCAAGATCATTCCCGCGACCGACGGGTCGTCCGGGGTGGATATCTCCAAACTGCTGACCACCCTCGGGGTGATCACCCTGGACCCCGGCTTCACCAACACCGGCTCGACCACCTCCGCCGTCACCTACATCGACGGCGACGCCGGCATCCTGCGCTATCGCGGGTACCCGATCGAGCAGCTCGCCAAGTCATCGAACTTCATCGAGACCAGCTACCTGCTGATCCACGGGGAACTGCCGACCTCGGACGAACTGGACACGTTCACCCGGCGGATCAGCCGGCACACCATGTTGCACGAGGATCTGAAGCGATTCTTCGACGGCTTCCCGCGGGACGCGCACCCGATGCCGGTGTTGTCCAGCGCGGTCAGCGCGTTGTCGACCTTCTACCAGGACTCGCTCGACCCCTTCAATCCCGAACAGGTCGAGCTGTCCACCATTCGGCTACTGGCCAAACTGCCGACGATCGCGGCCTACGCGTACAAGAAGTCCGTCGGGCAGCCCCTGCTGTACCCGGACAACTCGCTCGGCCTGGTGGAGAACTTCCTGCGCATGTCGTTCGGTTTCCCCGCCGAGCCCTACGAGGTCAACCCGAAGCTGGTGCACGCCCTCGACCAGCTGCTGATCCTGCACGCCGACCACGAGCAGAACTGTTCGACGTCCACGGTCCGGCTCGTGGGCTCGTCCAACGCCAACCTGTTCGCGTCGATCTCCGCGGGCATCAACGCGCTGTTCGGGCCGCTGCACGGCGGCGCCAACCAGGCCGTACTGGAGATGCTGGAAGGGATCCGGCGGGACGGCGACGACATCGCCACGTTCGTCAGGCGGGTCAAGGACAAGGAGCCCGGCGTCAAGCTGATGGGCTTCGGGCACCGGGTCTACAAGAATTACGATCCGCGTGCCGCCCTGGTGAAGGGCACCGCCCACGAGGTGCTCGACAGCCTCGGCGCCGCCGACGAGTTGCTCGACCTCGCCCAGGAACTCGAGGCGGTTGCGCTGTCCGACGATTACTTCGTTTCTCGGCAGCTGTACCCGAACGTCGACTTCTACACCGGGCTGATCTACAAGGCGATGGGCTTCCCCACCAAGATGTTCACCGTGCTGTTCGCGCTGGGCCGGTTGCCCGGCTGGATCGCACAGTGGCGCGAGATGATCAACGACCCGGCAACCAAGATCGGCCGCCCGCGTCAGGTCTACACCGGCTACACCGAGCGCGACTACGTCCAGCTGGGCGCCCGCGAAGAGGTTTGATCGCTCGACGGCCGGTGACGGGCCGTGCTGTGCATGATGTGGCATGACGACTCCGACGGTGTTGTGGTTCCGACGGGACCTGCGGCTGGCCGATCACGCCGCACTGCTGGCGGCCGTTGATGGTGGTCCTGGTAGCCCTGGCGGCGACGTGCTGGGTGTCTTCGTCGCGGACGACCGCCTGCTCAGGCCGTCCGGCGCTCCCCGCAGGGCCTTCCTGGCCGGGTGCCTGACGCGGCTGTCCGAGTCGACGGGCGGGAAGCTGCTGATCGTCAAGGGATCGCCGGATTCGGTCGTCCCCCGGATCGCCGCCGCGGCGGGCGCGGCGGCCGTGCACGTCTCGGCCGATTTCATGCCGTACGGCCGTCGGCGTGACGAGCTCGTCGCGGAGGCCTTGCGCGCCAAGGATATCGAGCTGGTCGCGACCGGCTCGCCGTACGCGGTCGCGCCCGGGCGGGTGCGCAAGCCGGACGGCAGCAGGTATGCGGTGTTCACCCCGTACTTCCGCGGCTGGACCGAGCACGGCTGGCGGGCGCCCGCCGTCACCGGGGACGACGTCAGCTGGGTCGATCCCGCCGATCTCGACGCGATCGGTGGCCGTCGGATGATGCCCGAGGACCTCGGAATCGCCGTTCCGGACGGCTTGGAGCTCCCCGAACCCGGCGAGCAGGCCGCGGCGGCGGGCTGGAAGCAGTTCCTGGCCGACGCCGTCGGGGAGTACGACGACGAGCGGGATCGCCCGGATCATCCGGGGACCAGCAGGATGTCGCCGTACTTGAAATGGGGCTGCATCCACCCGCGGACGATGCTCGCCGACCTCGCCCGGCTGCGCTCGAAGGGCGCCGCCGCCTACCGCCGTGAGCTGGCCTGGCGGGAGTTCTATGCCGATCTCGTCTTCCACCGTCCGGAGTCGCTCCGGCAGTCGATTGACCCGGTGGTCGACGAGATGACGTGGGACCAGGGCGCGGAGGCCGACGCCCGGCTGGTCGCGTGGCAGCGGGGCCGGACCGGCTACCCGTACATCGACGCCGGGATGCGGCAGCTGCTGACCGAGGGGTGGATGCACAACCGGGTGCGGATGGGGGTCGCCTCGTTCCTGATCAAGGACCTGCACGTGCCGTGGCAGCGCGGCGCGGCGCACTTCCTGCGGCACCTGGTGGACGGCGACGTGTCGTCGAACAACCACGGGTGGCAGTGGGTGGCCGGCTCAGGACCGCAGGCCGCGCCGTTCTTCCGCATCTTCAACCCGGTCGGGCAGGGCGAGAAGCACGACCCCGACGGCGACTACGTCCGGCGGTACGTGCCCGAACTGAGATCCGTTGCGGGAAAGGCGGTTCACCGCCCCTGGGAGCTGCCAGGCGGGCTGCCGAACGGGTATCCGGAGCGGATCGTCGATCACGCCGCGGAACGGGCGGAGTCGTTGCAGCGCTGGGAGGACCGCCCCCGCCGCTGACCCCTTCGACGGCCCGACCCCTTTGACGGCCCAACCCCTTCGACAGCGCGGATCAACGTCGTCCGCGCGGATGAAGGTCGGGGTTATGGGACTGGAGTGACGCGAGTCAACCAGTTGAGCCGCGCAGTGGTGGTTGCCATCGTCTGCGCGGACAAACGTCGCGGTTGTGGGACTGGAGTGACGCAAGTGAACCCGTTCGTACGCGCTGAGGAAGATGATCCGCGCCGAGAAGGGGACGGACCAGCGGCGGCGGGGGTCGGGAACTCAGAGGCCGGTGGGGCGCAAACCCCAAGAGGCGGACCAGGTGTCGCCGGGTTCGAGCCAGATCAGGTTCTGCCCGGTGTTCAGCGCGTTCACCCCGCAGGTCATCGGCTCGACCGCGATCGCCTTGCGCTGGTTCGGCTTTCCCGGCCCTGGGAAGTTCGCCGGTGCGTAGACCTGCGCCCAGCGGAAAGCCTCATCCGCCCACATCACCAGTCCTGTCCCGTCCGGCGCTGCAAGCCGGTGCTCGACGCGGCCGTCAATCACGGCGAGCCCGGTGAGCGCGACATCGGCGTCCAGTCCGGCAAGCCGGACCCCGGAACGGAGATCCACCTCGGTGCCGTCGACGGATTCCACCGCAACCGGAATCGACCGCTCGTTGGTCCGCGCGTACTCGCTGCCGGACACGGTGATCACCAGCTCGCCGACCGGATGCTGGCCCACCCGCAGGTACGGATGTGCACCGACCCCGAACGGCGCGGCCGCGGTGCCGACGTTGGTCAGCCGATGGGTGACGGACAGTCCGTCGTCGCTGACCGCGTAGCGGACCTCGGTGTCCAGGATGAACGGATAACCGTGCTGCGGGTAGATGCTCGCGGCCAGGGTCACCGCGCTGTCCTGCACCGACACCGGTTGGTAGGCGGTGTTGCGCAGCAGCCCGTGGATGGCGTTGCCGTTCGACAGATCCGTGATGTCGAGTTTCTGCACGGCTCCCTGGTAGGTCCAGCGGCCGTCGGCGACCCGGTTCGGCCAGGGCACCAGTACGATCCCGCACCCCATCGGGGGGACTTGGTCGTCACCCCAGGTCTCGGTGAACGGCACACCCCCCACGGAGAACTCCCGCAGCACCGCGGCCACCTCGCCGACCCTGGCGATCGCGGCGCCGTGCCGGATCGCGTGCTGCCGGCCGGTGGCCGGCCTGGTCGCGTTCATCCACCGTTCCCCGCTGCGATGTGCGAGAGGGCACGCCCGAATTGCAGGAGCCGCTGCATCTGCGCCAGACCTCCATCGGTGACGGACTTCGAGAAACGGTAGGTCTCCACATACTGCACGGTGCGGGTCTCGTTGGCCTCCGACAGCTCGGTCATCGACCGTTCCGGGGTCTGCGTCGAGAGGTAGAGCATGACCGCCTGCATCGTGCGGGAACCGTCCGGTTCGGTCCGGAACCGGTGACGCAGACCCTGGTCGACGATGGCCGTCACCGGGATGGTGCGGATCGACGAGGA
Source organism: Mycobacteriales bacterium (assembly GCA_038322925.1). GTDB lineage: Bacteria > Actinomycetota > Actinomycetes > Mycobacteriales > Nakamurellaceae > Nakamurella. Next base: position 17,623 of record JBBQGJ010000003.1, on the reverse strand, counting down.
GAACATCAACGTCTCCGGCCGGTCGTCGTCCACCTCGTCGTCGCCGTGCCAGAGGATCAACCGGCGACCGTCGGTGACGGCGACCTCCTGCCACAGCGACTCGCCCCACGCCTGCGTGGACAACACCCGCTCGCAGGTGAACGCGACCACCGACACCTCGTCGACCACACCGGCCAACGCTTCCAGCGCCGCGTCCGCGTCCCGGATGTACGCGCGCACAGCATCGTCGAGCAGTGGGTAGGGAGCCCAGTCCTGCGGCACGTGCTGGCGGGGGTGGGACATCTCGCTAGCCTCCTCTGACTGGCCGCCTGCGCTGCTGGTCATGAACTGTCCGGCATCCGCGGAACGCCGGCGAACGGAGCATTCGAACGGCCACGCACCCATCGCAGGTCACAGCGGTCGCCAGCGAATCCACGACACCACCGACCTCCCGGCGCATTGAACCAGGATGATCACCGGGACGATCGCGGAGATCAGCGGCCAGACCGGGAATTGAGGCTCGAGTTCCGTGCGGACCAGCCAATAGGTCGAGAGCAGCAGTGTCGCGACTGCCCCGAAAATGAGCGCGGAACGGTCGCGACGGAAGATCAGGATCCCGCCCACCACCAGCACCACCCCGCTGGTCGCGGTGAAGGTCGACACCACCCACAGTTCCAGCGCCAGCGACTGGAGTTCAGTGGTGCTGAACGCGCCACCCTCAGCCAGCAGATACGGGATGGCCCACATCACCAGAGCGGCAGCGAGAAGCAGGCATCCGTAGACAATGCCCAGCACACCGGCGGCGGTGGCGCTGCCGGGGCGTGCCGGTCGTTGCCGCCAGCGCAGCGGGACGTACCCGGGGCCGGACACGTACCCGGGAGCGGACACGTACCCGGGGCCGGACACGTACCCGGGGCCGGACACGTACCCGGGAGCGGCGCCGAATTGGGGGTCCGCGCGGGGACCGCCGAGCCACGGGTTTCCGGGATTGGCGGACCCGGTGACGGGATGGCCCATCGTCGGATTCTGGTTGTCCGGCAGCGGATCGTTCCCGAATTGGTGGCGCCGTTCTCCACCCGGCAGGTCCGTGCCGTCGGGATGAATTCCGGCGGGATGCCGCCAGTCGGGCGGCCAGGGAGCGGACGCCGGGTAGACGGCATTCGTCGACGTCGGCTCGCCGGCGCCGTCGGGGTCGCCCGGGCCCGGCGCGGGGGCGTGAGTGCCGTTGGCTCGCTGCGAACCACTCGACAACGGATCAGGTGCTTGCGTCATCGCGACGTCGTCCTCCCCTGCCGTCCGGCCCAACGGTCGGCCTCCCGGCGATTCTGCCCGACCGCACCGAGCGACGGGCGTCCGACTCCGCGGGGTGTGGACAGGTCCGGACTCAGCCGGGCGGATCCCCACGAGCGGACCCCTCTCCGTTGGCTCCGTCGTCGGTGGATGCACCCTCGGTGAACGCACCGGCAAGGGGCCGCGGTGAATCCTCGCCGCCGCCCGTTCGGCGCCGGGCGTCGTACCTCCACAGCGACGGTCCCAGCGCGGCCGCGACGAGCGTCAGCACGATCGTCGAGATCCCGCCGCCTACCACGGCCACGGTGGTCGATGTCGCCTGAGCCACCAGTCCGTGCACCAGGTCGGCCAACCGCGGACCGCCGGCGACCACCACGGTGAACACCCCTTGGATCCGCCCGCGCATCTCATCGGTGGCGGTGACCTGCAGGATCGTCGACCGGTACACGGCGCTGACCAGGTCGGACCAGCCGCCGACCACCAGGTACAGGACGGCCAGCCACAACACCGACGTCAGACCCAGCAGGCTGACCGAAACCCCCCAGAGCAGGATGGCCAGCACGATGGCGATGCCCTGCCGGTACACCCGGTGGATCCAGCCGCCGGTCAGCCCGCCGAGCAGCGACCCGACCGCCATCCCCGCGTTCAGCATGCCGAGCGCCAGCCCACCGCCCGCCGGCCCGCCGAACGTCTCCTGCGCCATCTGCGGGAACAGCGCCCTCGGCATGCCGCAGACCATGGCGATGATGTCCACCACGAAGGTCATCAGCAGCAGCGGGCGCACCCGCAGGTAGGCGATGCCGTCCATCACCTTGGCTCTGGTCCGCCGGTCGCCGAGTGGCGGGATGGACGGCAGCCGGATCACCGCGTACAGAATGGCGACCATGGTGGTGGCGTCGATGAAGTACAGCCAGGCCAGCCCGACGACCGGGATCAGCAGGCCGACCAGCAGCGGCCCGGCGATCACCCCGATGCTGAACACGGTCATGTTCAGCGCGTTCGCGGCGGGAACCAGATCGGCCGGCACGATCCTGGGCAGGATGGAGCTCCGGGTCGGCTGGTTGACCGCGAAGAAGCTCTGCTGCGCCGCCAGCAGCAGCATCACCGGCCACACCGACGAGGTCGAGATCAGCGCGGTTGCCCACAGTCCGATACTGGTCAGCGCGATCCCCACGGAGGTGATCATCAGCAGGATGCGTCGGTCGTAGGTATCCGCGATGGCGCCGCCGATCAGCCCGAACACCACCAGCGGGACCAGCGCGACCAGCGACGCGATGCCGACCCACGCGGAACTCCCGGTGATGTCGTAGATCTGCTGCTGGACCGCGACGGCGGTCAGCGCGGCGCCGATGACCGTCGCGACCTGGCCGAGGAACAACCGGCGGTAGGCGGGGACGTGCAGTGGCCGGGTGTCAGGTCCGATCCCGCGCAGCCGGCTGCCGCCCACGGGGTGCTGTCCGCGGGGGGCCGAGGTTCGCCCTGGGGGGTCTCCGTCCCGATCGGGTGGCGCCGGTATACCGGTCGAATCGGGGCTGCTTGGTGACGTCACCGGCCGATCGGGCGGACCGCTGGGCTGGTGGTTTCGGGCACCACGGCGATCTCCAGCGAAATCCCGACCGAACTCGTCACGGCGCGAGTCGTTCGACAACCCACCCGTCACCGGTGTCGCGATACCGCAGCCGGTCGTGCAGCCGCCCGATTCGGCCCTGCCAGAACTCGACCGTTGCCGGACGGATCCGCCACCCGCCCCAGAACGGCGGGAGCGGGACCGGCTGCTCGCCGGTGCTGTCCTCGGCTCCGTAGCGCTCTTCCGCCTGGTGCTGCAGCACCTCCAGCGCGGCCCGGTCGGCCAGCACCGTTGACTGCGGGCTCGCCCAGCCGCCGATCTGCGACGCCCGCGGCCGGCGCGCCCAGTAGGCCCTGGCCTCCTCGTCCGACACCGGGCTCACCGTTCCGCGAAAATGCACCTGGCGCTGCAGACCGATCCACGGGAAGGTCGCCGCTGCCCGCGGGTTGGCGAGCAGATCGCGGCTCTTGTCCGACGTCAGATTGGTGTAGAACACCAGACCGCCATCATCGGCGGCCTTGGCCAGTACCGCCCTGGTGGCCGGCTCGCCGGACGGGGTCGCGGTGGCGACGACCATCGCGTTCGGTTCGGGCAGCCCGGCGGCGACCGTCTGAGCGAGCCAGTTGCGGAACTGGGTCAGCCAGTCCGGCGCCAGGTCGGCCTCGGAGAGCCCTGCCAGCGAATAGGACTCCCGCATGGCCGCCATGTCGGGACCGTCAGGGCTGACCGTTTCTGGGCGACTCATCGCGCGATCCACCCCCGCGTGCACGGTTCGGCGTCGAGACGCCGTGAGGTTCGGCTCGCCTTGCGCGGCACCGGTTTCATGTGTCGAACGCTACCCCGCCCATTCCGCGGCCGGAGCCCACGCCCGCTCCCGTGGATATACCCTGGGGGGTAATCGCAGTGTGCTCGGGATGACCGGCCACCGCGGATCGGAGGGCATTGTGAAGATCGTCATCGTCGGAGGTGTCGCCGCTGGAATGTCGGCCGCGGCCCGAGCCCGCCGGCTGGATGAGCACGCCAGCATCGTGGTTCTCGAGCGGGACGAGTACGTCTCGTTCGCCAACTGCGGGCTGCCGTATTACCTGGGCGGTGACATCGAGGACCGGGAGAGCCTGCTGCTGCAGACCCCCGCCGGGCTCGCCGCCAACCTCGCTCTCGACGTGCGCACCGGTTCCGAGGTGGTGGCGGTGAACCGCGACGCGCGGACCGTCCGGGTCAGGGTGCGCGGGGGCGCTGACAACGCCGCCGGCGACGGCCAGGACGCGGGGCGGGAGTACGACGAGCCCTACGACCGTCTGGTCCTGGCGACAGGGGCCAAGCCGATCCGTCCCCCGCTGCCCGGCATCGACCATCCCCGGGTGCGGACCCTGCGCACCGTCGGCGACGTCGACGTGCTGCTCGACCTGGTCGGCTCAGCACAGGTGCGGTCGGCCCTTGTGGTCGGCGGCGGGTACATCGGGGTCGAAGTCGCCGAAGCGCTGATCAACCGTGGACTGCAGGTGACGGTCGTCGAACTGGCCGACCAGGTGCTCGGACCGTTGGATCCCGAAATGGCGCAACAGGTTTCGGACGAACTCCGGCGGTGCGGCGTGGACCTGCGGACCGGGGTGGGAGTCACCGCTTTCGATGACGCCCCCACTGCGGCTGCGGGATTGACCCCAGGATCCAGTCCGGGATTCAACGATGCTTCATCGATCCGTGCTCGACTTTCCGACGGCTCGTCCGTGCGGTCGGACCTGGTGCTGCTCGCGATCGGTGTGACGCCGGACAGCAGATTGGCCCGGGACGCCGGCCTTGAGGTCACCGACCGGGGCGCCGTGCTGGTGGATTGCCACCAGCGGACGTCCGACCCGGCCATTTACTCAGCGGGTGATTGCGTGCAGGTCGTGGACACCGTCACCGGCGCGGGTACCGTCGTGCCGCTGGCCGGTCCGGCGAACCGTCAGGGGCGCATCGCCGCCGATCACATCGCGGGCCGGTCGAGTGCCTACCGGAGTACCCAGGGGACAGCGATCGTCAAGGCCTTCGACGTGACGGCGGGCGGCACCGGCGCGAACGAAAAGACGCTCAGCAGAGCGGGTATCGAGTACCGGGTGGTCTATGTCCACCCGAACGGTCACGCCGGCTATTACCCCGGAACCGCCGCCATGCACCTGAAACTGATCTTCGCTCCCGCCGACGGCAAGATCCTGGGCGCGCAGGTCGTCGGGCACGACGGCGTGGACAAGCGCATCGACGTGCTGGCCGTCGCGCTGCGCGCTGGGATGACCGTCTTCGATCTCGAGGAACTCGAACTGGCCTACGCGCCGCCGTACGGGTCGGCGAAGGATCCCGTCAACATGGCCGGCTTCCAGGCCGCGAACCTGCTCAGGGGTGATGTCGCGTTCTGGTACCCGCAGGATTGGCCGGCGCTGCCCCCTGACGCGCAGGTCGTGGACGTCCGCACCCCGGCCGAACATGCTCACTGTGCGTTACCGGGGTCGGTCAACATTCCGCTGCAACTGCTGCGGAGCCGATTGGGCGAACTCGACCGCGGCCTTCCCGTACGGCTGTACTGCGCCTCCGGTTTCCGGTCATATCTCGGGTATCGCATCCTGACGCAGGAAGGGTTCCTCGACGTGGCCACGTTGTCCGGGGGAACCATGACGCTTCAACTGGCCAACCCCGACCTGTGCCAACTGCTCGGCGGGCTCGAGCATCGGCCCGGACCAGCGGTTTCACACGCGGAGGACGCGGTGGGTTGCCGGTTGGACGCGCCGGTACCGCTACCGGCGTGACGCCGGTCGGAGAAGATCGCATAGCGTGGGGAACCGTGCTGGTCAGGGGTGATCAAGACCACTAGTTTGGCTCCGGCTGACAGGCCCCACTCCCGGCACAGTGGCAATTATTCTGGTCATCAGTACCGTTGATATGACCGGGCGTCTCCGGTCACGTCGTCGATGCCCGAATTTCATTCCGCTGTCTGCGCGCCCGAATGGGCGTCGTAGTCGGCACCCGCGAAGTGGTCGCCCACGTCCGATCCTGACTCGACCGGCGCGGCGGGCCGATCCGCCCCGGCCGCTGTCAATGACCGGCGATATGCACCGAGCGTTCGACCTTTCTTTTCAGTCCTCAACGCGGAGGTTCTCATGACGACGGCCACCAACGGAACTGCTACCAACGGAACTGCCACGAACGGTGTGACATTCGTGCCCGGACTCGAGGGAGTGGTGGCCTTCCACACCACGATCGCCGAGCCGGACCGGGACGGCGGATCGCTCCGGTACCGCGGGGTGGACATCGACGACCTGGTGGGTCGGGTGGGGTTCGACGACGTCTGGTCCCTGCTCGTCGACGATGCCTTTGGCGCCGGCCTCCCGGTGGACACCTCAACACCGGCGTTCCGGTCGGGCGACGTCCGGGTGGACGTACAGTCCTCGCTTCCGCTGCTGGCACCGGCGCGTGGGTTCGGCCCGTTGCTGGACATCACCGACGAGCAGGCTCGCGACCACATCGCGCAGACCACGGCTGCCGTGTTGTCCTACGCGGCACGCTCGGCACGCGGCGACGCTCCCGAGGTGCCTGCGTCGCTGATCGAATCCCGTTCCACGGTGGTGGACCGCTTCATGACCGCATGGCTGGGTGAGCCGACGCCCGACCAGGTCAAGGCCATCGATGCGTACTGGGTATCCGCCGCCGAACACGGCATGAACGCCTCGACCTTCACCGCCCGGGTCGTAGCCTCGACCGGCGCCGACGTACCCGCCTGCTTCGCCGGCGCAGTCGGGTCGATGTCCGGCCCGCTGCACGGCGGCGCGCCCGCCCGGGTGCTGCCCATGGTGAAGGAGGTCGAGGCAACCGGGGACCCGTTCGGACTGGTCACCGGCATCCTGGACCGCAAGGAACGGCTGATGGGCTTCGGTCACCGGGTGTACCGGGCCGAGGATCCCCGCGCCCGGGTACTGCGGCGGACCTGCCGGGAGCTGAACGCGCCCAGGTACGAGGCCGCCGCTGCACTGGAACAGGCGGCGTTGGCCGTGCTTCGCGAGCGCCGGCAAGACCGGGCGATCGAGACCAACGTCGAGTTCTGGGCCGCCGTCATCCTGGACTTCGCCGGAGTCCCGGCCGCGATGATGCCGGCGATGTTCACCTGCGCGCGCACAGCGGGTTGGAGTGCGCACATCCTCGAGCAGAAGCGGCTGGGCCGGCTCGTTCGCCCATCGGCGGTCTACCGCGGGCATGCACCCCGCCGCGCGGACGAGGTCGCTGGGTTCGGGACGCTGGCCGTCGCCAGCTGACTCGGTGGCTGCCGGCCGCGGAAATGCCGGTGGCTCCGGGCGTGCGGCGGCCAGGCGGTTGGGAAGCGGCAACTGCATGCGCGACGCTCACGGCGCCCGAGCGTTGTTCACGGCGCCCGAGCGTTGCTCACGGCGCACGAGTGATGCTCACGGCGCCCGAGCCGATCCCGCCCCGCAGCGCGAGCATCGCGCGTGCAACGAGAGCATCGTCCGCGCGGGCAATCAGATCGCCTTGGCCTGCCGCCCTCAGCCGGGCCGATCGCCGACCAGCCTGGGCCGCGTCGCGCGTCCGGCGCTCTGCCGGGTGTGCGCCAGACCACCCCTGGGCGGTCCGAGGCGCCAGGCGGCCGGTGGGAGGATGGAGGCGCCCGAAACCCGGGCGCTGATGGTGACGCGGAGGGCGCTCAGGCCGCGTTCGCATCAGTCACTGCGGAGAGAGCGTGTGTTGCGATGGCCCAAGTGACCAGTTTGGTTCTGCCCGATGATGTGAAGCCGGTCGACGGCCGGTTCGGCTGCGGGCCGTCCAAGGTCCGGCCCGAGGCGCTCGCCGCCCTCGCCGCTTCCGGCGCGTCGGTGATGGGCACCTCGCACCGGCAGGCTCCGGTCAAGTCGCTGGTCCACCGGGTGCGGGAAGGTCTGGCCTCGCTGTTCGAGTTGCCAGAGGGGTACCAGGTCATTCTCGGCAACGGCGGGACGACCGCCTTCTGGGACGCCGCCGCTCTCGGTCTGGTCCGGAACCGCGCGCAGCACCTGACGTTCGGTGAGTTCTCGACGAAATTCGCCACCGTCACCCGCAGGGCGCCGTTCCTGGCCGACCCCGTGGTCATCGCCGCCGAACCCGGGGACGCGCCCGACCCCGTCGGATCCGCCGATGTCGACGTCTACGCCTGGGCGCACAACGAAACCTCCACCGGCGTAGCGGTTCCCGTTTTGCGGCCGGTCGGCGCGGGTGACGACCAACTGGTGCTCATCGACGCCACCTCCGCCGCCGGCGGCCTGCCGGTGGAGATCAGTCAGGCCGACGTGTACTACTTCGCTCCGCAGAAGGTCTTCAGCTCCGATGGCGGCCTGTGGATCGCCTTGGCCTCGCCGGCCGCGCTGGCCCGGATCTCGGAGATCGCCGCGTCGGACCGGTGGATCCCGGAGTTCCTGTCCATCGCGACCGCGTTGGACAACTCGGGCAAGGACCAGACGCTGAACACTCCGTCCGTGGCCACGCTCTTCCTGCTGGTCGACCAGATCGAGTGGTTGCTGGGCAACGGCGGCCTCGACTGGGCGACAAAGCGCACCGCCGATTCGTCGTCGCGGCTTTACGACTGGGCCGAGTCCAGTGACTTCGCCACCCCGTTCGTCAGCAGGCCGGAGCTCCGCTCACAGGTCGTCGGCACCATCGACTTCGACGACCAGATCGACGCTGCCGCGGTGGCAAAGACCTTGCGGGCCAATGGGATCGTCGACACCGAGCCGTATCGCAAGCTCGGCCGCAACCAGTTGCGGATCGGCATGTTCCCGTCGGTGGAACCCGCAGACGTGTCGGCCCTGACGGCCTGCATCGACCACGTGGTGGAGCGGTTGGGCTAGCTCACGCCATGTCGAGCTGATGGGGTCGCAAGGCGATCTGGCACGGGCACTACCCCAACTGGTCGCGGCGGCGTGTCAGGTAGGCGGTCTCGGCGGTGTTGCCCGCCAGCTCGATGGCTTTGTCGTACGCCGCGCGCGACTTCTGGCTGCAGCCCAGCCGGCGCAGCAGGTCCGCGCGGGTCGCATGGTAGGCGTGATAGCCGGCCAACGTGTCCTCAAGACGGTCGACGGCCGCCAGCGCCACCTCCGGGCCGTCAGTCTCGGCCACCGCGACAGCCCGGTTGAGGGCGATGATCGGCGAGGGGTCGAGGCGGACCAGCTGGTCGTAGAGGGCGACGACCTGCGACCAGTCGGTGTCGCGTACGTCGTGGGCGGAGGTGTGCACGGCGTTGATCGCTGCGAGGATCTGGTAGCGACCCGGAGCCACCCCGGCGGCAGCAGCAGCGAGGCGCTCGCGCACCAGCCGATGACCCTCGGCGACCAGCGCCGCGTCCCACGCCCCACGGTCCTGCTCGTTGAGGGCGACCAGTTCGCCGCTCGCCGAAACCCGGGCGGTGCGGCGGGCCTCGGTGAGCAGCATCAGCGCCAGCAGCCCGGCCACCTCACCGTCCTCCGGCATGAGGGCACGGATCAGGCGAGTGAGCCGGATCGCCTCGGCGGTCAGGTCGTGACGTACGGGATCGGTATCGGGGCCGGTCGCCAGGTAGCCCTCGTTGAAGACGAGGTACACGACGGCGAGTACGCCGGAGACGCGTGCCGGGAGATCCTCCACGGACGGCACCCGATAAGGGATGCGAGCCGCCTTGATCTTGGCTTTCGCACGGGTGATCCGCCGCCCCACGGTGCTCTCCTGCGCCAGGAAGGCACGGGCGATCTCGGGCACGCGCAGACCGCCGACCAGGCGCAGCGTCAGCGCCACCCGGGTTTCCATCGCGAGCGCCGGGTGACAGCAGGTGAAGACCAGCCGCAGCCGCTCGTCGTCGATGGCCCCGATAGGTGCCGGTGGGTCGGGAGGGTCGACCACCATCTGAGCCTCCTTGTGCTTGCCGTCGCGCTGGTTCTCGCGCCGGATCCGGTCGATGGCCTTGCGGTTGGCCGTTGTGGTCAGCCAGGCGCCCGGGTTGGGGGGCACGCCGTCGACCGGCCACCGCTCGACGGCGGTCGCGAACGCCTCGGCCGCCGCGTCCTCGGCGATGTCGAGATCACCGAAACGCCTGGTCAGGGCGGCGACCACCCAGGCCCACTCGTCGTGGTGTGCCCGAGTGATCGCCTCGCGGACATCGACCACGCTCACAGGAACGGCCGCACCTCGATCTTCCGGTTGCAGGCCTTCGAGCCCTCGGCGGCGAGCCCCCGCGCCACGTCGAGGTTGGCGGCCTCGATGATCCAGAAGCCGGCGAGATACTCCTTGGACTCCAGGAAGGGCCCGTCGGTGAACAACGCCTCCCCACTCCTGTTGTCGATGGTGGTCGCGTTGTCGGTGGAGCCGAGGCCGCCGGCGAAGACCCAGTGACCCTCCGCCTGGAGCCGGCCGTTGAAAGCGTCGATGGCCGCCATCTCGTCCGGGGTGGCCAGGCCGGCCGTGTCGGCTATCACGGAAACCAGGTACTGCATCTCGATCATCTCCTGTGGCCCGGGGCGCCCCTCGTGGGCGCCGCTCACCCCTACCACGAACACCTCTGCCCCGATCCGACACCGCCTCCCGGATCTCTTTCGAAGACTTTCTGCTACGCCGGCTGTGAGCGATCCGACAGCGACGGTAACTCGTCCCGGGATTCGCAGCGCGGGTCTCCCGGCCGCCCGAGGCCGTGAGTGCGTCCAAGGGCGAACGGATCGGCACGGTGCACGCCGCAGCTTCCCGCGCCGGTCGACCCCCGTGCACCCTGACGGCGCGCCTGGGTCGGGACGCCACACCCGCGCGATAGCGTCGGTCCGGTACTCATCGGGAGGAGAACGTCATGCGCACGCTGCGGGTCCTGGGCCTGGCCGAGGACGGCGAGAGCCTGGTGTGCGGAGACCAGCACTCAGGTGAGCTGTTCGCCGTACCGACGGATGAACGACTACGCGCCGCGGCTCGCGGAGATCTGACTCGGCTCGGTCAACTCGAGATCGAGATGGAGCCACAGCTGCGCCCGCGGGAGATCCAGGCCCGTATCCGGGCGGGCGCATCGATCGAAGCGGTGGCCACCGCGGCAAGCACCAGGGTCGACCGGATCGAGCGTTACGCCTATCCGGTGCTCCTCGAGCGCTCCACGATGGCCGAGCGGGCTCGACAGGCCCACCCTGTCATCGACGGCAACCCCACCAAGAAGACCCTGGAAGAGCTGGTGACGGCGGCGCTGGCCGAGCGAGGTCAGTGCACTGGACTGCAATGGGACGCCTACCGGGACGACGACAGCTGGGTGCTCATCCTGCGCTGGCAGGCGGGCCGCAGCGAAAACCGGGCGCACTGGGCGATCCAGCCGGGACCGCGCACCAACACGCTGCGCCCCAAGGACGATGCAGCGCGGGAGATCCTGGACCCGACGCCGCGAACACTGCGCGAAATCCACGAAACCAAGACCGCCACTCTCGCCACCGACCAGCAGGCAAGCCAGCGGACAGAACCAGGCTCGCCCGACGACCCGATCCCTGGGGCGGCGGACCTGCCGGCGGAGCCCTCCGGGTCGACCACCCGGCACGGCAATGAATCGGTCGACCCGGCAGCCCGTCACTCGACAGCCCATCACCCGGCCGGCAACGCCGCCATGGGCGAAGGCACCGGCCAGCAGCACGGTCCAGCCAGCAAACCCGCCACCGACCCGGCCGACGAACCGGCAGCCGTCGCCTCGGCTACCCGGCAACCGGACGAGGTCGTGGCCCGCACCGGTACGGACCACCAGCCGAGCCGCTCCCATCGCCGCGGACACCGTCCGGTGATGCCCGGCTGGGAGGACATACTGCTGGGCGGCGGATCAGCCCCACAGATCTAGCCAGCCAACGGACCCAGTCCTGGCAGCGCCCACGGTGCGAAACCCATGCGCGCGTTGAGGATCTCGGCCCTCGGCTTCGCGGTCAACAGCCCGCGTCGCCCGCCTCCTGCAGGGCCGTCGCGAGTATCGCGCGGGCACGATCACTCCGTCCATCCTGGCGACGCGCGCCGGATCGACGTCCCGCAAACACCCGGTGACAAGGTCAGCGCGCTCGGCCCGTCCCGAAGTGCCACCGCCTCGGGCGGGTAATGGCGTCCCCCGATACCGGCCGTGCGACGGCCGTCCGTCAACGGGTCGACCGCACCGTTGGTCCACGAAGGGTGAATGCCGCGCAGACCCGGGCGGCCGCAATCACCACCTCCGGTGTCGCGACGATCGCATTGTTCACTACCGGATCGGTGAAATGCGCTGCCACGTAAGATTATCGCGGAGTGTCACCGATCCGGTAGTGGCCTCGGCGAACGCCTCCCCGGATGCCACCAAGGTCCGGGAGCAGTCGTCATTCACGATCACCACCATCGCGCACCGGTCACACGCGAATGACGCTCACCGGGTCGGCACTGACGGCCACCGACGTGCAGGCGAAACAATCCAACAGTTTCAAACACGGATCACCACTATTGACGTTCGAAGCTGTTGACTTCTCCGCGTTCGGCGGACATACTCAAGGCCGTTCCCGGCGCCGAGCGGCCACCGACACGGAGTACCGGAACTCCCATCCGCAGCAGTCCCGACGACACCGCCAGGAGATCAGTGACGTCCACCGCCTCCCGCGCCGACGACGGCCGGGTCACCCGGATCGCCGCCACCATGGCAGACGGTCGAGAGATCATCTATTTCGACGAAACTCCTGACGCAGTGCGCGTTCTCACCGATCCACGGGACATCCCGCCGGTCATTCCCGGCTCCCATGTGCGGTACGACGTGCTGCTGGGAGAATGGGTCGGAATCGCCGGCCATCGGCAGACCCGCACCTACCACCCGCCGGCGGATGCCTGCCCGTTGTGCCCGTCGACCCCATCGAACCAGAGCGAGATCCCGTCGCCCGACTACGACGTGGTGGTCTTCGAGAACCGCTTCCCGTCCTTCGCCGGTGCCGGTGAGATCGCCTCCGATGGAACGCTTTTCGACACCAGGCCGGGGAACGGACGGTGCGAGGTGGTGTGCTTCACGTCGAATCACCATGCCACCCTGTCCTCGCTGCCACCCTCCCGGATGAGGACCGTCATCGACGCGTGGGCCGACCGCACCGCCGCGATGTCCGCGTCGCCGGGCGTCGAGCAGGTGTTCTGCTTCGAGAACCGTGGCGTCGAGATCGGTGTCACGCTGGCGCACCCGCACGGCCAGATCTACGGCTACCCGTTCGTCACCCCCAAGACCGTGGCCGCGATCCGTTCCGCGCAAGCTCACCGGGCCGCGACCGGATCCAACCTGTTCGCCGCCGTGCTGGCCGGGGAGTTGGCCGACGGGTCGCGGATTGTGGCCGAGAACGAGCACTGGGTCGCGTTCGTGCCGTTCGCCGCCCGTTGGCCCGTCGAGGTGCACCTCTACCCTCGACGGCAGGTGCGGGATCTGACCGCGCTGGACGGCTTCGAGCGCGCCGCCTTGGCGGAGTTGTACCTGGAGGTGATCAAGCGGATGGAGGGCATGTTCGACGACACGCTCCCTGCCATCACCGGCGTGCACCAGACGCCGGTTCATGCGGCCGACGAGGATTTCCGGCTCCACCTCGAGGTGTTCACCATCCGTCGCGACGTCGGAAAGCTGAAGTTCCTGGCCGGATCGGAATCCGCCATGGGCGCATTCGTCAACGACATCACCCCCGAGATAGCCGCGGAGCGGCTGCGCGCGGTGGACATCGACACCGAAAAGGTTGCCAAGTGAAGACTCTGGTCGTAGGGGGCGCGGGCTACATCGGATCGGTTGTCACCCGGCAACTGCTGTCCGAAGGTCACGACGTCGTCGTGCTCGACGATTGCTCGACCGGCCATGCCGATGCGGTGTCGCCCGGCGTCGAACTGGTCCAGACGGATATCACCAACACGTCGGACGTGCTGGCCGGTCAGGAATTCGACGCCGTGCTGCACTTTGCCGCCAAGTCCCTGGTGGGCGAATCGGTCACCAACCCGGGGCTGTACTGGCGCACCAACGTCTGCGGCACCCGGGCGTTGCTCGACGCGGTCACCGAGCACGAGGTACCGACGCTGGTCTTCTCCTCCACGGCTGCCACCTACGGCGAGCCCGAGGTCGTGCCGATCACCGAGGACGCGCCCACCCGGCCGACCAACACCTACGGCGCCACCAAACTCGCGGTCGACATGATGATCACCAGCGAGTGCGCGGCGACCGATCTGGCCGCTGTGTCGCTGCGCTATTTCAATGTCGCCGGGGCCGCCTTCGGCCTCGGCGAGCGGCATCGCACCGAGACTCACCTGATTCCGATTGCACTGGACGCGGTGGCCGGACGTCGCGATGCGCTGAACATCTACGGTGACGATTGGCCCACCCCCGACGGCACACCGATCCGCGACTACGTGCACGTCGCGGACCTGGCCCGCGCACACGTGCTGGCGCTGACCGCGGCGGCGCCCGGCGAGCACCTGATCTGCAACCTGGGCAACGGCAACGGGTTCAGCGTCCGGGAGGTACTGGCCACGATCGAGGAGGTCACCGGCCTGCCGGTGCCGGTCACCGTCGGCCCGCGCCGCGCCGGCGATCCGGCCCGGCTGGTCGCCTCCGCAGAGCGGGCGGCTGAGCGGCTCGGCTGGACCCCGCAGCACACCATGGCTCACATGGTGGCCGATGCCTGGGAATTCAGCGGTGGCTCAAGAGTCGCAGAAGCCACGGCCGGCGCCTCCGAGCGATCTGCCGGGGCGGCCGTCGGGACCACCGGCGTGGCCGGATGAGCGCCACAGACCTGTTTGCACAGAGCTATTCTCGCGAGCCGGAGGGGGTTTTCTCGGCACCGGGCCGGGTGAACCTGATCGGCGAGCACACCGACTACGCCGGCGGCCTGGTAGTGCCGTTCGCCATCGACGCGCGAGCGTGGATGGCGGCCGCTCGCAACGACGACAGCGTTGTCAGGGTGGTCTCCGCACAGCGTCCCGGTCCCGTCGTGTCCGTTGCCCTGGACCAGCTCAACCCCGACTCCCCCGCCGCGGCATCCTGGGCCGGGTATGTGTTCGGGGCCGTCTGGGCCGTGCGCGAGGCGGGACACGAGGTGTCCGGGTTCGACCTGGCGCTGGATTCCCAGGTGCCGACCGGAGCCGGGCTGTCCTCCTCTGCGGCCGTGGAATGCGTGACCACACTGGCGGTGTCGAGCCTGACCGGGCTCACCTTGCCGCCGTCGGAAATCGCCAGGCTGTCCCAGCAGGCCGAGAACGACTTCGTCGGTGTGCCCTGCGGTCCGATGGACCAAACGGCCTCGGCCGCCTCCAGGGCCGGATCGGTGTTGCTGTTCGACACGAGGGCCGGGACGGTCGAGAACATTCCGTTCAACCCCGCGGCCGATGGCCTTGCCGTGCTGGTGATCGACACCAGGGTGACCCATTCGCTGGCCGACGGCGAGTATGCACGGCGTCGGGCGTCCTGCGAACAGGCCGCGGCGATACTGGGAGTCGGCTCCCTGCGGGAGGTTTCGATCGACGACCTGCCCGCCACCCTGGCCACTCTCGGCGACGACGTGCTGGTCCGGCGCGTCCGGCACGTGGTGACCGAGAACGATCGGGTGACGCAGACGGTCGACATGCTGCGCGAGGGCCAACTCGCCAAGATCGGCGACCTGCTGGTTGCCTCGCACCGTTCGCTGCAGTACGACTACGAAGTGTCCTGCGCTGAACTCGATCAGGCGGTGGATTCCGCGCTGGCCGCCGGAGCCGTCGGGGCAAGAATGACGGGCGGTGGATTCGGTGGTTCCGTCATCGCGCTGGTCCCGACCGAACTCGTCGAGACGGTCGTTTCGCAGGTCACCACCGATTTCGCCGAACGGGGATTCACCGCGCCGGTCCCGCGAAATGTTGCGCCCGCGGACGGGGCCCGCCGGGATCTGTGAGGTTCCGAGTGGGCAGTCGCCGCAAATGATCGGATCGGCGCACCGGAAATAGGCGCGGTCCGTGCAGCACCGCACGCTCCCGGACGTACCCATCGACATCACGCCCGTTCACTTCCACCGAATGGGCGAAGGGCGCCGCTGTCATTGCACTGCGAAATCAACTGGATTCTGCGCTCCGGCCGGATGCCTGAGCAGCGTGCTTTCCTGATCCTGATCACGGAAGACGGCGAAGAAAATCCAGATCGTCGCGATGACCGCGAGGAACTCCCCGAATGCGACGAGGGGCAGCGCCACCGGCGTGGTGTTCCACAGAAATGGCGCATAACTCAGCAGCGAACTGAGCGAAACGACAATGGCGACCGGCCAGAATCGGCGCACGTACATCGCCATGACGATCGTCAGCACATCGGCCAGGTAGAAGTACCGCTCGTGCATCTGCGGCAGCAGGAACGGGACGGCCAACACCACCGTGGTCGCCAGGACGACGATGTGCGCCGCGGTCAGCGGGCGCCTGCGCAGCCAGGCCACCAGACCGACGACCGCGACCAATACCCCGGCCGCGGCGAGCCCGAGGTACTTCCACACCGACGACGCACCCGCGCTGAGCCATTGGTAGAACGTCGGCGCATTCAGCGTCATGCTGTCGGCTGACGCGCCGAAGCCCTGAACCCGCTGACCCCCGCCGCCACCGCCCGCCGCACCGGCGCCGCCACCGAAGCCACCCGCGCCGGCCTGGCCGGTCCCGCCGCCGCTGACCTGGGTGGGGTAGATCGACAGCAGGCTGAAGATGTCCCGGCCGGCGAGCGCAGCGGGCACCAGCATGAGCGCGAACACCGCCGGCACCGCCAGCAGCGCGAGGAGCGCTGCCCATCGCTGCCTGTTCACTACCATCACGATGAGCAACACCGGCAGGAAGAAGATCGCCTGCAGTTTGAAGGACAGGCCGAGGGCGAAGAACACGCACGCCCACCAGGGTTTGCGGGTGATCAGGTAGTACAGGCTGCCCAGACAGCACGCGGCATAGATGGAATCGCACTGACCCCAGGCCGCGCTGTTGACCACCACCGTCGGCGCGAACAGCACCACTGCGAAGGTCAGCAACGGCAGCGCCGGTCGCGGAAATCTCTCCCGCACGATCAGCGCGGCGAACGTGGCCAACAGCAGGTCGAACACCATCGAGATGCTCTTGATCGCAATGATCTTCGGCACGGGCAGGTGGGTCGCCAGGGCGAGTAGATACAGATACGGCGGGTTGTAGTTGGAGTAGTCCCCGCCGAGCGCGCTGAGGCCGCCGGCCTTGAGCTCGTCGTACCAGGGACTGACGAAGGTGCGGTAGTCAGCGCTGACCTGGTTGATGAAGGCGAAACGGACCAGCAGGGCGACCACGACGGTCACCCCGATGACGCCACCGACAACGAGTCTGGAACGCGCCGGGGCGCGGCGGTCCATGGTGAGCACGGTGGCTCCTTCCAGCTGGCGACAGAAAGTGGCCTCGGTCGGTTTCGCGGTTTCGTGGTTTCGCGGTTTCGCGGTTTTCACCAATCGGCAACGGCACCCAGCATGACGGGCCAGGCTGTGCGTGAGCCCAGAAACGGCGAGCCGCCGGGTCGGGGCCCCAGCTGGGGGATCGACCCGGCGGACCGGATGCCGTTCAGCTATCGCTCGGCGCGAGCCAGCAAACGGCGCACCGATGACCGTCGGCTGGACGGTCACTGGTCCACACTCCCTGTTGCGGGCACTGGTTGGGTGTTCGTTGTAGGGACTCAGCGGGAGCCGGGAGACGGCCTGGCGCGGTCGCCGTTTGACGGCCACGATGACACCGCCGCTCCCGGTTCTTCCGAGGCCGTGGAACCGGCAACAGAGGGACGCGCCGTAGAGCGCCAGTCAGTGACCGCCCGGTGAT
>JBBQGJ010000002.1:0-67632 GCA_038322925.1 Mycobacteriales bacterium | reverse complement strand
GCGATCGGGTACTCCCTGCCGCCCGGAGTCAGCGCCGCGAGCATCGACGCGGGCGCGGGGGCGTGCGTGCCGACGGCCGATGCCCCCTGCCTGCTGCCACCGGTCGACCCCGGAACGGCGACGACCGTCACCTTCACGTTGGCCGCCGACCCGGGCGCGGGCGGGACCGGGATGACGGTGACCATCGCCGGGAGGACGCAGCCCGCCGGACTCACCGTCCTCAGCCCGTACATCGCGGTTGTCGCTTCGCCCGACAGCCCCTACCTGCGGCCCTCCGTGACCACGCTCAACCTGCAGATCAGCAGTGTTCGCGGGATCGCCAACCCGGGTCCGCTGACCTTCTCGCTCGGCGGGACCAGCACATTCAGCGACCGCCCCGATTCCTGCCGGCCTGTCGGCAATGCGCTGACCCAGCAGCTTTCCTGTGATGTCAGCCCGATCGACGGATCGTCGCAACTGGGCGGACTGACCCTGCGTATCCCCGCGCTTCCGGTCATCGATGCATTGCCGCTCAGCGTCACCGATGCAGGTGGGCGGCGGGTTGGCATTTCCGACGGCTTCGGCCAGCCGCTGGCACTCACGGCCGCGGGCAACCTCAGGCTGGTGTCGATCAACCCAGCGGCTCTGACGGCAGGCGGCGGCAGCGGAACCGCGTCGATGACCGTGACCAACGACGGCGGGTTGGCGACCACACCGACCGCGATACGCACGAGGTTCACCGTCGGCAGCGACCCCACCGACACCGTCGCGGTCACCGGGATTCAGATCGACGGTGCCGACTGCAATCCGGCCGAGAAGACCTGCGAGCTCCCGCCGCTCGACCCGGATGCGAGCCGAACCATCACCTTCGAGCTGAGCGCGCAGTCATCCGCGCCGGCGGCGGTGACGTTCACGGTCGACATCGGCGGGGACATCGGCGGGACCACGGGCAGCGCCACCATCCCGATCGCGTCCGGGATCGCGGGGCTGGCGGTTTCCCCGCCCGGCCCGTACAACGCCCCGTCCAAGACGTCCATGACGATCACCCTGATGCTCAAACCGGACGTCACCCACCCCGGTCCGGTCACGCTGACGTTGCCCGACTCCCGCAGCAGCTTCATCGCGGCCCCACCCAACTGCGACCCGGTCGACGACAACGGATCGGCCCAGGTCACCTGCCGCATCTCCGTCGAGGACAGGACCATCGCCGGGCTCGGCCTGAGCATCACCGCTGTGCAACCCGAGGGCCCGCTGCCGTTGACCGTCACCGATGCCGGGAACCGCACTGTCAGCCTGGACGACAGCCCGGGCTTGCCGATACAGGTCGTCCCCGGACCGGCCGACGTCAGCCTGGCGATCCAGCAGAGCACCGCCCTCCCGGCCGGGGGCACCGGCCCTATCTCCGTCACGGCTGAGAACCGCGGCGGTCGGCCGACGGGCGAGGGGCCGATCCACTACTCGTTCCCGGCCGGCGTGACGGTGACCCGCATCGACGTCGACGGTGGCGCCTGTGCCACCTTGGAGCAGGACGCCTGTGTTCTCCCGCCGGTCGGCCCGCTCCAGTCGCGCACCGTCACCTTCCAGCTCGCGGCGCTTCCCACGGCGCAATCCGACAGGCAAGGGGCGTTCACGATCGCTGGGCAGCACGCCCCCTTCACGCTCTCGGTAGCCACCGGCATCGCCGGTCTCGCGGCATCGCCGGACAGCCCGTACTTCGCGCCGTCGACGACGGCCATGGACATCGCGGTGACCACCGCGCCGGGCGTTCCGGACCCAGGTGAGCTCACCTTCACGCTGACCGCTGACCAGTTCACGTTCGAAGGTTCGCCGGCCGGGTGCACGGCGTCCGCCACCGATGCCACTCACGAGATCACCTGCCCGGGCAGCTCGATCACGGGCCTGACGGTGAAGATCCCGCGGGTGCAGGAGGCCGGCCCACTGCCACTGCGCGTCACCGACGCCGGCGGACGGAATATCACCGACCTCCTCAGGGATTCCGCCGACAGCGAGCTGAAGGTGGAAGCCGGGCCACCGAAGCTGGCCATCACGGCGCTGCAGGCCGAGTCGCTCCGTACCGGCGGTACCGGGTCGGCGTCGTTCATCGTGAGCAATGACGGCGGCCTGAGTTCACCGCCGACCGACATCGACATCACCACGCCAACCGGCGTCGAGATCACCAGCGTCCTGACCGCGGGTACGTCGTGCCTACCGGCTCCGGGGAGCCCCTGCCAGCTTCCGCCAGTCGACCCCGAATCCAAAGCCACCGTCACGGTCAATCTGACTGCCTTGCCCTCGTCCAGGGGTGGCCAACTGGTCGTCAGGATCGGCGAGGCGTCCGCAAGTGCCGACCTGGTGGTGACGAGCGGGGTGACGGGTGTGGCTGTCTCCCCGAACGGCCCATACCTGGCGCCGTCCACCGTTGCACTGGCCCTGCAGGTCGGCCACCACGGTGTGACCGACCCCGGCCCGCTGACCCTGACACTGACCGGCGGAGTGAGGTTCACCGCGTTGCCCGGCGCGTGCTCGCTGGACGCGGTCGGCAATCAGATCGTGCCACCGACCCAGCAGGTCAGGTGCGACGGCGACTCCGTCGACGGCCTAGAGATGTCCATCGACGAGAACCAGCCCGGCGGCCCGCTGCCGCTGGTCGTGACCGATGCCGCCGGCAACCAGATAGACGACGTCAGGGACGGCGACGGCCAGCCCCTCGAGGTTGTCCCGGCGGCACCCGCCCACCTCGCGCTGTCGCCCATCCCCCCGCTGACCTTCACCGCAGGCACCACCAGGACGGTCACCGCGATCGTGACGAATGACGGCGGCCGGCCGTCCGACCCGACGCCGATCACCTGGTCGACCACCACCGGGATCACCATTACCTCGATCACGGTCGGCGGCGCCCCGTGCGCGCTCGGCGATTGCTCACTCCCATCGCTGGCCGCCGGCCAACACACCACCGTGCTCGTCGCCGTGGATGTGCCGCCCACCGCGCACGACGGTGACTTCACCGTCAGCGCCGGCGGCGAGCCGACCACCGCTTCGGTGAAGGTGAAATCCGGCGTCGCCGCACTCCAGGCCGGCCCCGACGGCCCATACGTGATCGGACAGGCGTCCGTGGTCACGATCAAGGCGACTCCGGCGAGCGGCGTGGGCACCCTCGGCGCCTTCACCCTGCAGCCCACCGACCCCGGTCTGCGGCTCGGTCCGGCCCCTGCCGGCTGTCAGCCGGAGGGCCCGGGCGGACTGCGCTGCGCCGGCCCGGTGATCACCGACCTGCCGTTGGACGTCTCGGCGACAGCGCAGTCCGGCCCGCTACCACTCCTGGCGACCGATGCCGGCGGGCGCCCACTGGAGATGACCGATGACCAAGGCCGTGATCTGGCGATCGTGCAGCCGGGTCCCGCGGTGCTTGAGGTCACCGCGCCGGCGCTGACCGATCCGGCCTACGCCGGCGGGACCTCGGTGATGACGCTGCAGGTGGCGAACGGCGGGCAGCGGGCTTCCGAGCCGTCCCCCATCGTCGTCGACACCCCGCACGGCGTCAGCGTCAGCACGGTTGCCGTTCGCGGGGCCGACCCGTGCGAGCCGTCAGCGACGAGTCCGTGCATGCTGCCCGTCATCCTCGCCGGTCATTCGGTCGACGTGACGGTGGACCTGTCCCTGGATCCGGACGCGCAGGACGGATCGCTGCAGGTCACCACGGGCCGTGCCGCACAAGTGGTGCAACTCGTTGTGCTGCCGGGTGTCTCAGCGCTGCGAGGTGCGCCTGACGATCCCCTGCCGACCGGCGCCACCTCGGTGCTGCAGGTTAGCGCGAATACCCAGGAGGGCGTCGCCGATCCAGGGCCGATCACCTTCCCGCTGGTGTCCGGCGGCGTGTCCATCGTCGGCTACCCGACCAACTGCCTCCCCAGGACAACCGATCAAGGCACCGTCATCGACTGCGCCGGGCCGGTGATCACCGGCCTCGGCGTGTATGTCGGTCCGAAGGTCCCGGTGGGCCCGCTGCCGCTGGCCTCGGACCTCGCCGGCAACCGCACAATGGCGATCACCGACAGCAACGGCGTTCCGCTGCGGGTCGGGCCG
Organism: Mycobacteriales bacterium; assembly: GCA_038322925.1. Lineage (GTDB taxonomy): Bacteria > Actinomycetota > Actinomycetes > Mycobacteriales > Nakamurellaceae > Nakamurella. The sequence goes on along the minus strand of JBBQGJ010000002.1, from coordinate 63,570 downwards.
CCGCTACCGCCCGGCCACCTGACCCTGTCTGCTCCGCAGGTCACCGGGCAGCCGACCGCGGGAGGCACCGGCACCCTCACGCTGACCGCCACGAACAGCGGCGGACAGCCGTCAACGCCGTTGCCGTTCACCGTCACCACCCCGGCCGGAGTGACCGTCAGCTCGATCCAGGTCGCCGGCCAGCCGTCCTGCACTCCCACGGCCCAACAACAGTGTGTATTGCCGCCGATCGACCCGACGCGCAGCGCGGACATCACCGTGACCCTGGCCGTTCTGCCCACCGCGCAGAACGGCCCGCTCACCCTGTCCGTCGAGGACACCCATGACGGATCGGTGTCCACCGACCTGGCCATCGGGCCGGGGGTGTCGTTGCTGGTCGCGACCCCGGCCACGGTGCTGCCGGCCGGCGCCACCAGCACATTGAGAATGGAGGCGAGCCTGCGGCCCGGAGTGACCGATCCCGGCCCGATCACCTTCCCGCTGCAGGACGACGGCGTCTACGTGAACGGCTACCCGCCCAACTGCCGGTCCACCGGGGCGGCCATCGAGTGTTCTGGTCCGCACATCGATGGCTTGGCGCTGTTCGTGTCCCGCGACCACCAGCTCGGTGCTCTGCCGCTGCAGGCGCGGTTCGCCGGCGGCCAGACCTTGGCCATTGCCGACAGCGAAGGACGCCTCGTGCAGGTGGGCGCGCCAGTGCCGCCGGCCCATCTGGCGCTGTCCGGGCTGCAGCCCGGCGAGCCGACGATCGCCGGCGGCGCCGGCACCGTGGCATTCACCGCGACCAACGACGGGGGCGAGACGTCCCAGCCGACACCGATCACCGTGACCACCCCGCCGGGGGTCGCGGTGGCGCGGATCGACCTGGCGGGGATCGACCCGGCGATCGACCCGGCCGCCGCGTCGTGCGCCCCGTCCGATCGCATCCAGTGCCGGCTGCCCGCGATCACCGCAGGTCAGAGTGTGCAGCTCACGGTCGCGCTGACCGCGAAGACGCAGGCCGAGGACGGTCCGCTGACGGTGGCCGCCGGCGGGGCCACGGCGTCCCTCAAACCCCTGGTCGTGCACTCCGGCATGAGCTCGATCGTCGGCACGCCCGGCGGTCCGTTCACCCAGGACTCGACGACCGCACTCACCCTCACCACACAGCCAGCGGTGGCAACGCCAGGAGCGATCACACTGACCCTGGGTAGGGGTGACGTCTCCTTCGGCAACGTGCCCGAAGGCTGCGCCGGGAACACCGATCAAGTCGGTCAGTCGGGCGCGGCTCAAGCGGTCGGGAATCGCTCGGGGGACGACCATGCGACCCGCCAGATCACCTGCGCCGGACCGGTGATCGCGGGGCTGCCGCTGATCGTCGGCGAGCACCAGCCCGCCGGACCACTGCCACTGACCGCCACCGATGCCGGTCACCGGGACGTACCGCTGACCGATCAGGAGGGACAGCGACTGACAATCGCCGCCCACACTCCTGCCCGGCTCGAGCCGGGCATCACCCAGGTGACTGACCCGCTGTTCATCGGCGGGCCGGGCGACGTGACGAAGACCGTGCACAACGCCGGCGACCCGCCGGCCGCTCTCGGCTGGCAGGTCACCGACGTCAGTGCACCGCTGCGGGCAGGCGGCTCCGCGTCGGCGACGGTGGCGGTCACCAACACCGGCGGCCAACCGGCGCCGCCGCGGACGGTGCTGGTGACCCCGCCCGCGGGGATGGGGATCAGCGCGATCACCGCCGGCGACGGCGGGCTGTGCTTCACTCCCGGGCAGACCTGCACCCTGCCGCCGATCGCCCCAGGAGCGACCACCACGGTGACGGCGGCGGTCACGGCCGCGCCCGATGCGCACGACGGCAGCCTCGAGCTCACCAGCGGCGATCAGCGACTGGACGTGCCGTTGATCGTGGAAGGCGGAGTGCAGGCCGTCACCGCGGAGAGCCAGGATCCGCTGGACTCGCTGGTCAGTGGCTCCGTCGCCCGACTGCAGGTCGCCGTGGCCGCGTACCAGGGGGTCACCGACCTCGGCCGGTACCTGCTGGAGCTGCGCACCGACCAGGCCTGGTTCTCCGGCTATCCCGCCAGCTGCCAACTGCCGACCGGCCAGGCCGCCCATCCCACCGGTCTCACCTGCACCGGGGTCACGGTGGACGGCCTGCAGCTGACTCTCGCCGGCGACCAGCCCAGCGGGTCGTTGCCACTCGTCGTCGTCGACGCCGGCGGCCGGTCCTTGCCGGTGACCGACGCGAGCGGGGCACCGCTGATGGTCGTCGAACCGTCACCGGCGACGGCCCAGACCCAGACCCAGACCCACGGTCCGGTCACCACGCCGCCACCTGCCAGCCCGCCGAGCACCAGCCGGCCGGCAGCGGCGATCGCAGCGACTCCCCCCGAGTTGGCCTCGGTAGCGCCGCTGTCCGGGGCCGAGCCGAGCACCGCGCCGACGGCCGGGAACACGCCCGGCACCACATCGACACCGGCCGCCGGGCCCTCATCACCCGCCAGATCCGCGGCCGCCACCTCCGCGGCCACGGCGCGAACCAGGGCGACCAGGGGGATACGCTAGCTCGGTGCCCTGACCTGCACCGACACCGCGCCGACGTCTGGGCGGGCCGCAGGTTGCGGCGTCGAGACGATCCCCACAGGGCGGCGATGAGGGGCGTGTAACCCGCTGATCACGGGCGGATTACCCGTAGACTCGCTAAGTGTCCCTGATAGAAGCGGTGCGTGAGCGCCTGCCCGTCAAATACCGGGAAATGGCGAAGTTCCTGGTCGTCGGCGGCATCTCCTATGTGGTGGATGTCGGGCTGTTCAGCCTTATGTCCCACACGGTGCTGGAAAACAAGGTCGTCACCGCGAAGGCCATCAGCATTCTGTTGGCGACCATCGTCAGCTACGTGCTCAACCGGGAATGGTCGTTCTCGCGCCGGGGCGGACGCGAACCACGCCACGAGGCGATGCTGTTCTTCCTGGTCAACGGCCTGGCGTTGCTCATCAATCTGATCCCGCTGGCAATGTCGCAATACGTATTCGGATTCAACGCCTCGAATTACCCACGACTGACCGTGACGATTGCCGACTTCATCTCGGCGAACGTGATCGGCACCATTCTCGGTATGGCCTTCCGCTTCTGGGCGTACCGGCGTTTCGTTTTTCCGGAGGAACTCGAGCCGCACCCGATGGACGTCGCCCGCGCCGAACGGAAGGTCACGGACAGTCCCGGCGACGACGCTGAGTTACCGTTTGCCCGCTGACGGGCTCACCGGCACGTCGACCGGTGCTTGGGTCGCGGACTCGGCTGACCCGGACCCGGATCCCACCGCAGATTCCGCCGAGGGAACCGTGCTCTGTCCCGCGTCGCCTTCCACCCGCCCAGCGACAATGTCCGGAGCCTGAGCGTCCCGGCCGATTGCCAGGAAGATCGCGAAGACCGGTGGCGCCGCTCGACGCAGCTCCAACCGGCCGCCATCTGCCTCGACGAACGCCCGGGCCAGCCCCAGCCCGATGCCTGTGGACGACGCCGTGGAAATGCCCCGGTCGAACACGTGCGCGACAAGGGCATCCGGTATTCCCTTGCCCTCGTCGGCGACCTCCAGCACCACCATCGAACCAGGCCCGCGGGTCGGCGTGCGCACGGTGATCCCCACCGCCCCTGCGCCGTGCCGTAGCGAGTTGTCCACCAGCACCGCGATGGCCTCCCGCAGCCGCCCGGGCGTGGCCCTGACCTGGATGTCGCGTGGGCAGCGCACCGACAGGGTGCGGCCCTGCTCTCGCAGCGCAGGGCCCCACTCGGCCTCTATCTCGGCCAGCTCGTCGACCAGGGTGATCTCGCTGGCACCGGACGCGCGCTCGGACCGGGCGTTGGCCAGCAGATCGTCGACGACGGTGACCAGCCGATCGGTCTGGTCCAGCGCCTCGCGCACCTCCTCCGCGACCTGTGGGTCCGGGTGGTCGGCCAATTCCTCCAGCCGCAACCGGAGCCCGGTCAGTCTGGTCCGCAGCTGATGGGAGATGTCACCGGCGAGGTCCCGCTCGCGGCCGATCAACGCCGCGATGTCCTGCGCGGAGGAATCCAGCACGTCCGCCACCCGGTCCAGCTCGGCGACCCCGTAACGGCGCTGGAAGGTGCGGAAGTCGCCGGAGCCGAGCCGGGCGGCGCGCCGGGCGACGTCGGTCAACGGGGTCACCAGCCGGCGCGCCGTCAGCAGCGCGACCCCGGTGCCGACCACGACGGACAGGCCGATCGCCGCGGCCACGAGCGCCAATGCCGTCCACTGCTCGTTGCGCAGGTACTCCTGCGGCACGGACAGCCGCAGCAGGCCGCCGCCGGCCATCACCAGCTGCTCCGAATAGGTCTGCTCGCCAGGCGGCGCCCCGATCGACTGGTCGATCCGGCCGGCCATCCTGATGTCAAGCCTCCCGCCGGCCGGAACCGCGGCGGCGAGCTGGCCGAGATCGATGTCGGACGACGCGGCCTGGTTGGCGATCGAGGCGGCGACCGATTCCAGCCTGGTCGCCAGGTCACGTTGCATCAGGTCGTCCACGACCCGCCACGAGATGATCGACAACGGCACGCCCAGGGTCAGTACCGTGGCGGCGATCACCAGCAGGATCGACAACAGGACCCGCCGTCGCACGGAAGCTCAGTCCGTTTCGAAGCGGAAGCCGACGCCCCGGACGGTTGAGATGCGCTGGTCTGCACCGGTGGACGTGCCCGGTCCGGGTGCCCCCACCGAGCCGCCCTCCGAAGTCCGGGCGGCCGCCGCCGGGCGGGCGCCGGCCAGCTTGCGGCGCAGCCAGGACATGTGCATGTCCAGCGTTTTCGAGGTCTTCATCGAGGGTCGTTCCACACCTCGGCGAGGATCTCCTCACGGGTGACGACCTGCCCGGCCCGGCTCATCATCACCCGGAGCAGCTCGAACTCCTTGTTGGCCAGCGCGACCTCGACCCCGTCGACCTCGACGCGACGGGCGGCGGCATCCACCCGCACCCCACCGATGTCCATCAAGACCGGCACCCGGCGGCGGAGCAGCGCGCGCACCCTTGCCAGCAACTCGGCCATCCGGAAAGGCTTGGCCACGTAGTCGTCGGCACCCGCGTCCAGGCCGACAACGAAGTCCGCCTCATCGGTGCGGGCGGTGAGCATCAGGACCGGAATCTCCCGGCCCGAGGCCCTGATCCGCCGGCAGACCTCCAGTCCGTCCAGGTCCGGCAGGCCGAGATCCAGGATGACCAGCGCGACCTCGGCGCCCGGTTCGACGCAGTGAGCGACGGCCGCCGCGCCGGTGCTGACCGGCAGCACGCCGTAGCCCTCCCGCTGCAGCGCGCGGGACAACGGCCCGGAGATCGCCGGGTCGTCCTCCACCACCAACACCGTTGTCACGCGGACCACGATACGGCGGCCCAGGCGAAGCCCCGGTCACAATCGCGTGGCGGCCACGGCGTTCGCCACGACAGCCTCTTCACGGTCGTCCCTCCTGCCCCGCACCCGGGGCGAGAGGCCGCATCCCCGCGCACCACGACGAGGTTTCAGGACGAGTCCCCGAAGGAGACCTCCTTGGTGCTGACTGTTCCAGCCGTCCGCCCCGGCGCCCGGTGGTAGGTCCAGTACAGGTTCGTGTGCGCGATGACCGCGTCCGGCGGCGGCGCTCCCCATTCCTGGTGGTCCTCCGTCGTGTGCGCGTCGCTGACCAGGGTCGCGTCGTAACCCCTGACCACCGCGCCGTGCAGCGTGGCGCGGATGCACTCGTCCGTCTGGGCACCGGCAACGACCAGCCGCCCGATGCCCAGGCCCGAGAGCACGGTCTCCAGGGTGGTGCCGTCGAACGAGTCGGCGTAGTGCTTCTCGACAAGTGGCTCCTTGTCGGTCGGCTTCAGCTCGGGGACGATCCGCCAGCCTGCGCTCCCCTTTTCCAACTGCTCGTCGGAATGCTGCACCCACACGACGGGAACCCTCTCGCGCCGTGCGTTCTCGACGAGGTCGCTGATGTTCGCGACCACCGCGTCCCGCTCGTGAGCTCCCTCGAGGTTGCCGTTCTGCACGTCGATGACCAGCAGCGCGGTGTTCGGGCGGTTCTCCAGCGTGGTCATGGTCTCCCCTTGGTCAGCTGAGCTGTGGTTTGTGGGCCAACGTAGACCGACCCACCGACACCGGTCCGGAGTACCGGGCAGGCAGCAATAGCCGAGCACAGCACCCGGGACTTGACGATCATCACGTCGGGACCGGGACAGGTCGGCGGAGCACCGCTCCGGTCCCCGAACGGTGATCACCCTCGACGTGCCGGCCCGAGCATCGATGTCCGGCAAAGTGCGCACAGGATGAGCACTTTGCCGTGGATGCTGGACCTGACCGACCAAGAACCGAGCACGAACCCCCCACGAAAGGACACAACCATGTTGCGAGGAATGGCCACCGTCAGCTACTTCGCCGCCGACCTGCCGGCCGCTGGGCGTTGGTACACCGAACTGCTGGGCGTCGAGCCGTACTTCGAGGTCCCGGGCGCCTACCTGGAATTCCGGGTCGGCGACCACCAGCACGAACTCGGCCTGATCAACAGCAACTTCGCACCCGCAGGCACATCGACCGACCCCGCACCGGCCGGCGAGATCCTCTTCTGGCACGTCGACGACGTCGAGGACGGCCTGGTGCGGCTGCTCTCGATGGGCGCCCGCGAGCACCAGCCGGTGACCGACCGCGGACACGGGTTCGTCACCGCATCGGTGATCGATCCGTTCGGGAACATCCTGGGCATCATGACCAACCCGCATTACCTGGAGTTGCTGGCCGGCCGACGAATGTCGGCCACCCGCAGGGTCGTGCGTGCATGAGAGATCTGATCATCACCGAATTCCGGTTGTTCGTCTACCCGGTCGTCGTCGGCCGCGGCCGGCGGTTGTTCCCGGACGGCACCAGCCTGACCACCCTGCACCCGGTGGAAAACCGCCAGTCCCGCTCGGGAGTGACCTTGCTGCGTTACCGGACCGCCTGACCCACGAGCGCTCGCGGTGGCTCCGGCGCCGCGAACACCCGGCGGCAGTGCCGCACCAGCTGCGCCAGGGCCGGGCTCAGCGTCGGCGACCAGACCAGCGCCAGCACCGCGGGAATGTCAACGTCCGCAATGGCGACAGCCGTCCGACGGTCGTCGGCGACGACCATGGAGGCACTGAGCACACCGACCCCAAGACCCCGGACGGCCAGGTCGATGACGGCCTCGCCCGCAGTCGCCTGCAGTGCGATGTTCGGGGTGAGACCCTTGGCCGCGCAGGACCTGTCGAAGACCGTCCGGATGCCGGTGCCGGTGGGCATGCACACCACCGGATACCCCACGACGTCGGCGAGGACGACCGTCCCGCTGTGGGTCAACGGGTGCCCGACCGGGACGACGGCGACCAGCCCCTCGCTGACGATCGACAACGTGCCGAGGCCGGCCGGCGGAGCCCCCGCCGCCCCGATCAGGGCGATATCCGTTGCTCCGGAACGGATATCGTCGATCAGTCGATCGGAGTTGTCCTCGTACAGCGTCATCTCGATGCCGGGATGAGCCCGGTGAAAAGCGGCGAGCGCGTCGAACAGCGGCAGGATGGTGCAGCCGCTCACCATGCCGACCGCCAGCCGTCCGCGGACCACCCCGGTCACCTCGTCGACCGCATGGCGCAGCGCCTGCACCGCCGCGAGAGCTGCGTGAGCATGCTCGAGGGCCGCCGTACCGGCGGCGGTGAGCGTTGCCACCCGCCCCGACCGGTCGATCAGCGTCGCGCCGAGATCATGCTCCAGTTGTCGGATCTGCGCACTGACTCCGGACTGGCTGATGTGCACCCGCTCCGCGGCGCGGGTGAAGTTGGCTTCCTCGGCGACCGCGAGGAGGTACTCCAGCTGCCTGAGTTCCATAACCTGCGATTCTAGCAACCATCACGATTATCTGTTGGACTTCTGATCAATCCGCCTCCAGGGTGGGCTCATGACAGAAGACGAGAAGGCCACCAAGCCGGAGGACCTGACCCGATTGTTCGTCGAACGCGCCAACGCCGGCGACGCCGCCGGGCTCGCGGCCCTGTACGAGGAGCACGCGGTGATGGCCTTCCCACCCGGCAGCACCACGGTGGGCCGCGAGGCCATCCGCGAGCTGTGGGAGAAGGTGCTGGCGGACCGGCCGCACTTCGAACCGGAACCGCCGCTTCCGACGTTGGTCAGCGGCGACATCGCGTTGACCTCGACCCCACCGAAGGACGGTTCGGGGGCCCGCGCGCAGGTGGTGCGCCGGCAACCCGACGGCAGCTGGCTGCGACTGCTCGATCAGCCGGAGTTCACGCCGCCGACCCGCTGATCACCGGCACGGCTCGACCTGGAGCCGTCAGCTCTCCGCGGCCCGCCTCGAGGCGGTGATCAGCCCCAACCAGCCGACGCCACTGGGGTGGCACTCCACCCCGGCGGCGCCCGCTTCGGCGGTCACCGCGGCGACCTGATCGATGGTGTTGTCGGCCATCGCGTGCCCGAACAGATGTCTGGTGATCCGCTTGCCGGCGCGGCCCCGTGGCGCCTGGAACTCCACGATGAGCAGCCGTCCGCCTGGCCGGAGGACCCGGAGCGTCTCGCGGATCGCGCCGACCCGATCAGCCTCCGGCAAATGGTGGATCATCAGGCTGGTCGACACGGCATCGAACGACCCGTCCGCGAAGGGCAGATCCTGGGCGGGGGCGACCCGGAACGTCGGGGTACCCTTCTGACCGCCTGCCTTCGCCTGCGCCGCGGCGATCATCTCCGCAGCGGCGTCGACCCCGATCACCGCGCCCTGCGGTCCGGCCCGCCCGGCCAACACGAGGGCCAGCGTGCCTGTGCCGCAACCTACGTCGAGAACCCGATCACCCGGGTCGACGCCGAGAACGTCCGCGAGATACCCGCGGAACCGGCGGCCGCGACCGGCGAACATGAATGCGACCATCAGGTCGTAGCGGCGTGGCCAGTGGATCAGCGCACCGGGGTCGTCGGCGCCATGATGGTCGTGCGCCGAGTGGGCGTGAATGTGACCCATCAGATCCCCTTCTTGAAGTTGCTCACTGAGAACGGCTTTCCCGCAACGTTTGTCATGGTGCAACGGCGTGCGTGCCCGCGGGGCTGGTCTGGATGGTGGCGTGTTCCAGCCGCGCCACTCGCGCGAACAGGTGCGCCTCGGCGCGGTGCGCGATCTGGTGCGCCCGGGCGGCGGTGATCCTCGGATCGACCTCGACATCCGCCTCCGCGCGGAGGGTATGCCCCAGCCAGCGCAGCTGGACGTGCCGGACGCCGAGCACACCGTCCGTGTCCAGCAGCGCCCGCTCAGCCGTGTCGACGAGCGTCGGGTCGACCCCGTCGAGCAGCCGGCGGAAGACATCGCGGGCGGCGCCGCGCAGCACCCCGAGGATCGCGACCGTGATGAGCAGGCCGATGACAGGGTCGGCGGCCGGCCAGCCGAGGGCGACCCCGGCCGCGCCGAGCACCACGGCCAGCGAGGTGAGCCCGTCGGTGCGGGCATGCAGCCCGTCGGCCACTAGCGCGCCCGATCCGATCCGGCGGCCCACCCGGATCCGGTACAGCGCAACGAGTTCGTTGCCGGCGAAGCCGATGATCCCGGCCACCGCGACCCATCCCAGGTGCTCGACCGGAGTGGGGTTGACCAGCCGGCTGATCGCCTGCCATCCGGCGACGACCGCGGACAGGGCGATCATCGCGATGACGAAGAGTCCGGCCAGGTCCTCGACCCGGCCGAAGCCATAGGTGTACCGCCGGGACGCGGCCCGGCGGGAGAGCGCGAAGGCGATCCACAGCGGCACCGCGGTCAGCGCGTCGGCGACGTTGTGCACGGAGTCCGCGAGCAGCGCCACCGACCCGCTGGCCGCCACGACGAGCAGCTGGAGCAGTGCGGTGACGCCGAGCACGGCCAGGCTGATCTTCACCGCCCGGATGCCCTGGCTGCTGCCCCGCAGCGCGGAATCGACCGAGTCGGCGCTGTCGTGGCTGTGCAGGGGGAGCGCGGAAGTGAAAGCGGCGGCCACCCCGGCGCGCCAACCGGAATGATGCTCCCGCTCGTGCTGGTGATGATCATGGGAATGCGCGTGGATCTCGGTCATCTCGCGGATCTCGACCCGCTGATCGAGGTGACACCCTCGGCGTGCTGGTGATGCGCAGGGACCGTATGACCCGCGTGCTCGGCGTTCTGGACGGCGTCGACGATCAGCTGCCTGACATGGTCGTTCTCCAGCTGATAGAGCACCGAGGTGCCCTCCCGCCTGGTCCGGACGAGCCTGGCCATCCGCAGTTTCGCGAGGTGCTGGGACACCGCCGGGCCGGGCTTGCCGAGCATCTCGGCAATCTCGCTGACGGCCATCTCACCGTCGATCAGCGCCCACAGGATCTGGATCCTGGTGCCCTCGGCAAGCATCCGGAACACCTCGACGGTCAGTGCGACCTGATCGGCGGGCAATGGCTGGCTGCGTTGTTGCGTATCTGCATCCATGCGCAGATACTAGCACGGACGTAGCCGCAGCATCCGTCGGCATCACCGATACCCACCGCAGCGACCTGCACGCCCAGCACCGGGACATGTTGCGGGCGTTCATGTCCCGCGACGCCGCCGCGCTGCCGCGCGTCTCCCGCTGCCACCTGGAACTGCCGCAGACCTCGGTCGCCCAGTCGCCCACCGCACCGGGGCTTTTCGTCGAGACCTATTTTCTGCCAACGGATTCAACGAACCGTCAGGTCATTCGGCCGATCATCACCGTGGTCCATGTCGGCCCGCACGGTGTCGACCACGCCGCGCACGGTGAGCAGTGCCTCCCTGACTGCGTTGTCCCGGTCGCCCAGGGTTCGGATCACCCTGTCCCGGACGGGTCCGAAGAGCGCGGATCCCGCCTGATAGGCCCGCTCCCCCGCTGCGGTGAGCCGGATGCGGTACGACCGGCGATCGCTGGGGTGTGGCTGACGTTCGAGATGGCCGCGCGCTTGCAGCCGTTTGACGTAGCTGGACACTGAAGTGGCGGGTGCGGCCATCCATCGGCTCAGCTCGCCGGGGGTGATTCCCGGTGATGCGCGCAGCACCGAATAGATCGCGAACTCGTCTCCGGTCACGCCGGCGGGAGCGAGCACCGTGTCCAGCAGATCCTCGGTCGATCGGGACACGATCCAGACCAGGAACAACGGGTCGACGTTCGCGGCCCGTACTTCGGACGCAGAGAGCGGCTTGACAGAAGTACTACGAACTCGCACCATATTGCCATGATACTACGAGTTCGCAGTACTTCGGGGAACGTGACGCAGTCGAACATCTCGGGCGACGCGCCGCCGTCCGCAGTCACTGCTGCGGTTGTCGAGATGATGCGCGCGAACAGCATCCCCGGCCTGTCGATCGCCGTGGTCGATCGTGATCGTGTCCAGTTCGCCGGCGGGTTCGGCCTGGCCGACCGGGAATCGAACAGGCCGGCCACCGCGTCGACGGCGTACCTGTGGTTCTCCATGACGAAGATCGTCACGGCTACCGCCGCGCTCCGGCTCGTCGACGACGGCCGTCTGGACCTGGCCGCGCCGGCGGCAGAGTACGTTGACGACCTGCGCGCGCCTGGCTCCAACCAACCGACGGTGCAGCAGCTACTGACCCACACCGCGGGTCTGGGCAACCCGCTGCCGATCCGCTGGGCCCACCGGGCGGACGCCGAGCCCCCGGAACCCCGGGATCTGTTGCGCCACCTGATGCACCGCCGGGCCTACCGCTACCCGGTGGGCGAGGCCGCCAGGTATTCGAACGTCGGCTACCTCGCCGTCGGCGAGGTGATCGCTGCTGCAGCGGGTATGCCCTTCGAAACCTATGTGCAGCAAACGGTTCTGCGTCCATTGGCGATGAACCGCACCGCGTTCGTTGCCCCGGCCGGCGCTGACACCGCGACCGGTTACGTCAGGGCACCGAGGATCGCGGATCCGGTGCTGCGCCGAATGCTGCCGCCCGGCGTCGCAGGGGAACGACACGGGTCGTTCCTGTCGCTGAACCCGTTCTACGTGGATGGGCCTGCCTACGGCGGTCTGGTCGGTGGCGTGCTGGATGCGGGCAGGCTGATGCGCCTTCATCTGCGTGACGGTGAGCTCGACGGAACGCGCGTCCTTCGCCCGCAAACCGCCCGCGCGATGCGGGTCATCGATCACCCGGGCTCGCCGTTCGACCACGGAATCGGGTGGTTCCGTCGGCCCGGCAGGGGGAAATACGCCGGCCGGGGAAATCACGTGGAGCACTTCGGCACCGGCGCCGGGTTCTGGAACGTCGTGCGCCTCTACCCCGACCAGGGTGTCGGCATCGTCGTCATGACCAACAGCACCCGCTCCTACGACTTCGAGCCGATGTTCGGACTACTGGCAGCGCAAGGACAATCATGACCACCGACGAGGGAGCCACCAGGATCCGATTCCCGCTGCTCACCGCGCGGGCGCGCATCCGCCCCCGCGGCTGGACGAGGGCTGGCCGGTCCCTGCGATTTCCCGCGAGGACCTTCATCGGCACCGATCTGACAACCGACCTGACGACGGGCTCAGACCGGGCTGACCCCGTGCCGCCGCCGGGAGAAACTGCGGTCCTTGCCGCGGGCCGCGGCCAGCCTGGTGATCAGTTCGCCGCGCAGGTCCTCCGGCTCGACCAGCGCATCGACCACCAATTCCGTGGCCAGGTGCACGATGTCGATGTCCCGCTCGTACTCCTCGCGACGCTCCGCCACGAAGGTGGCCCGCTCCGCATCATCGGCCAGCGCGGCGATCTTGTTGGCGTACACGGCGTTCACGGCTGCCTCTGCGCCCATCACGGCGATCTTCGCGGTCGGCAGCGCCAGCGTGGCGTCCGGCTCGAACCCCGGCCCGGCCATCGCGTACAGCCCGGCGCCGTAAGCCTTGCGCACCACCACGCAGAATTTGGGCACCGTCGCCTCGGACACCGCGGTGATCATCTTCGCGCCGTGTCGGATGATCCCCTGCCGTTCCACCGCCGCCCCGACCATGAAGCCGGGGACGTCCGACAGGAAGATCAGCGGGATGTTGAACGCGTCGCACAGCTGCACGAAATGCGTTGCCTTGTCGGCAGAGTCGACGAACAGCACGCCGCCCTTGAACAGCGAGTTGTTGCCGACCATACCGACCACGCGGCCGTCCAGCCGGCCGAGCCCGACCAGCACCTCCCGGGCCCAGCCGGGGTGGATCTCGAACAGCGACCCGTCGTCGAGCAGCGCGCGGGCGTACCGCCGCATGTCGAACGCCTGCCGCTCGGAGCCCGGCACCAGCGCGCGCAGGTCCCCCTTGCCGGGGCCGGTCGGCGGCGCGACCGGTGGCTGGCCGGTCCAATTGTCCGGCATGTACGACAGGTAGCGACGGACCGCGGCCAGCGCCTCATCCTCGGTCGTCACCAACAGGTGCCCCACCCCGGACACCGTGGTGTGCATCGTCGCGCCGCCCATCTCCTCCAGGGTGGTCTTCTCCCCCGTCACCATCTCGACCATCCGGTCGCTGCCCAGGTACATCGAGGCGTTCCCTGCCACCATCACCACGATGTCGCAGAACGCCGGGATGTAGGCACCGCCCGCGGCGGACGGCCCGAACAGCGCGCAGACCTGCGGGATCGATCCCGACGCCCGCACCTGGGAGTGGAATATCTTGCCGGCACCACGCCGGCCGGGAAACAGCTCGACCTGATCGGTGATCCGCGCCCCCGCCGAGTCGACCAGGTAGATCATCGGCACCCCGGTCGCGTACGCGCGCTCGATGACCCTGATGATCTTCTCCACGGTGCGTGCGCCCCACGAGCCCGCCTTGACGGTGGAGTCGTTGGCCATCAGGCACACCCGGCGGCCGTCGACGGCGGCAGATCCGGTGATCACACCGTCGGCAGGCAGGCCATCGGCCAGTGCATTGGCGAACATCCCGTCCTCGACGAACGACCCGTCGTCCACCAGCCGGGCGATCCGGTCGCGGGCGAAGAGCTTGCCTTTGGCCGAGTTCGCCTGGTGATAACGCGGCGCTCCGCCGGCAATGATGCGCGCCCGAATCCCCGATTCGTCCATCGCGTCGGTGCTCAAGTCTGCTGCGCGGGGCGACCCTCATCGGGCGCAGCGCCGGACGGAGCCGACGGCGGTGGAGGCGAGGAGTCGCGCGGCGGTGCCGGGTAACCCTGCTGCGGGTACGACTGCTGCTGCGGGTACCCCTGCTGGGCGGAGGAGCCCTGCTGGCCGGAGGAGCCCTGCTGGCCCGGACCGCCCTGAGCCGGGTAACCCTGCGGCGTCGGGTAACCCTGCGGCGTCGGGTAACCCTGCGGCGTCGGGTAACCCTGCGGCGTCGGATACCCCTGCTGGGTCGGGTACTGCTGCGTGGCCGGATAGCCCAGCTGCGGCGGGTACTGCTGCGGCTGGCCCGGTGGCGGCTGCTGGTAACCCTGCTGTGGATAACCGGCCGGCGGCTGATCGTTGCGGTCGGCACCGTCGGCGCTGTCGTCGAAGTCGGAACGGTCGGGACGGTCCCCGCCGCGGTGCGTGCGCTCCCGCTCGTCCCTGATCAGCTGATTGAGCTGGGACTGCACCTTCGCCAGTGACGCGACATTGCGGAACTTCAACGGCTGATCGGCCGAGGACTCAACGATCAGTGAGCCGTAGCCCATCAACCGGCCCCAGAAGGTCACCTCGGTCTCCATGTTCGCGATCTGCCCGAGCGGAATCTGGTGCTCGCGGCGGGACAGCAACCCGGTGCGGAAGAAGACGTGGTGGTTGGTGATCACGAAGTGCTCGGTCCGCCACCGCACGAACGGCACCAGGACCAGCACGATCAACGCGATCAGCGCGACGGCGCCGATCACCCAATAGGCCTGCGTGGAGTAGTCCCAGTCGCCCAGCGATCGGGCGAGGAAGAATCCGCCGGCGATGATGACGACGAACAAGATCGTCGGCAGGATCAGCACCTTCCAGTGCGGACGCTTGTTGACGATCACCTTCTCGCCGCGGACCAGGAGGTTGTCGGGGTAAGCCATGACGCACCCTTCATCGTTGGTGGTGATCACGCTACCTTTGCGCAGGCCACCGGGCAGGGACGACGGGTTACCGAGTCGGCCGCCGGCCGAAAACTGCCGACCCGATCCGCACGATCGTGGCGCCCTCGGCGATCGCGTCGGCGAAATCGCCGCTCATCCCCATCGACAATTCCGTGGCCAGCTCGGCGCCGGGCACGCCGGAGGAGGCCGCCGACTTCCGCAGCTCGGCGAGCGCCCGGTAGCCGGCCCGGACCGCGCCCCGGTCGGTGGAGTTCAACCCGATGGTCATGAACCCGCGCACGACCAGCCCGGGCAACGCCGCGACGGCCGCGAACAGGTCAAGGGCTTGATCGGGCGCCACCCCGGACTTCGACTCCTCGGCCGAGACGTTCACCTGGATCAGCACCTCCAGGTCGAGCGCGCGCGCCGACAACCGGGCATCGAGCTTGCGCGCCAACTCGATCGAGTCCAGCGATTCCAGGCAGTCGACCCGGCCGATCACCTGATTGATCTTGTTGGCCTGCAGGTGTCCGATGAAGTGCGTGACGTGCGGGACCGCACAGAGCGCGTCGTACTTGTCGGTGAGCTCCTGCACCCGGTTCTCCCCGATCAGGGTGAACCCGCCGGTCAGCGCGAGGGCGATCCGCTCGGCGGCCACCGTCTTGGTGGCCAGCAACAATGCCACCTCGTCGGGCGACCGGCCGGCCGCGGCCGCCGCCGCGTCGACCTGAGCACGTACCCCACGCAACCGGTCCAGCAGGGGATCGGCGGTCATGGACACCCCCCGACCCTAATCCGCGGGCCGTCGAACCATCACGGTGCCGACTCCCGAACCGACTCCCGTGCCGATTCCCGACAGCGATCACCAGAGCGCCGACAGGTTGTCGACCAAGGCGGTCACCGGTGCGTTCGTCGCGCTTCCGGACAGGTAGCACCAGACTCCGATGCCACCGGCGCGCTGCAGCGCCGGCGTGGTGTCCGTCCGGGCCAGCTGCCAGGCCGCCGGTTCGGTCGCACCAGCCTTCCACACCTTCGCGTTCAGCGTGGTGGTGCCGGTTCCGCTTGCTTGCAACCGGACCCGCAGGGTGTCGGCGGCTGTCGGCACGACACCGCTGACGACCGGGCTCCCCAGAGTCGTCTCGATGCCATCGACCACCTTGGTCAGGTAGAGCGTCACCGCGCCGGTCGGCGGTCGCTTCACCTTCACCCGGTAGTCGTTGTCGGTGGCGTGCCGCACCGCCAGCGAGAAGTAGCTGCCGGCGCCGGTCGCCACCTTGTCGAACGTCACGTCGACCCGTGCGTCCACCTCGCGGGCGCTCACCGACGTCAGGAAAGCCGACGGGCCCGCGCCGGCCGCCGTCATCTTGATCTTGCCCGTGCCACCGCCGACCGAGAACAGCGAACTGGAGGACGACGACATCCAGCCACCGCCGAGGTCAGCGACACCCAGCCCGCCGGCGACCGTCCGGCCGAAGGAGTCGGTGGCATACACGGTCGGACCGGCCGTCGCGGACGGCGGATAGACAGCGAATTCCTGGATGCTGACCCACGTGGTGCCCGCGCCGTCGACCGCGGTGACGGTGAGCCGGACGTAGCGCGCGTTCACCGCTCCGGTGCTGAACTCGTCCAGCCGGCTGCCGCGGGCGGTGTTCCCGGTCTGATCGACCACCAACCGCCAGTTCACGGAGTCGGTCGAGGTCTCGATCCGGTAGCGGTACGGCCGGTCCAGGTAGGGCACAAGCATGGAGTTGCCGATCGGCACGGCGCCTCCGAGATCGATGGTGGCCGACTGCGGGAATGCCGGGGCCGACCAGCGAGTGGTCACGTCACCGTCGTTGACCCGGGTCACCCCGTTGCCTGCCTGCTGAGCGGTCGCGGTGACGGGCCGCCCGGTCGACGTACTCGGGATCAGCGCCGCAACCTGGCTGCCGGCCAACAGATACGCGCCGACGCAGAACGGCGGCGAATCGGCATTGACCGTCCCCGACGAGGTCCCGGAAGGGGGCGTCCGCGGCGCGAGGGCGGTGTACGGCGCCCCCGGCGCGGCAGCCGTCGGCTGGCAGTTGGTGACGAAACCGCTGGGCTGCAACGCGATCGTGCTCAGCCCCTGCCAGGCCTTCGCAACGGCCGGCTGGTAGGTGGCGGCATCCAGCAGACCGGCCTTGATGCCGTACGCCAGCGCGTAGGTGATCAGCCCGGTGCCGCTGGTCTCGGGTTGTGGATAGAGAGCCGCATCCAGCAGGCTCGAGCGCCAGAACCCGTCACTGCCCTGCAGGGTCACCAGCTTTGCCGCCATCGTCCTCAGCATGTCGGCGTACTTCGTCGCATGCCGGTCGCCGACCGGCAGCGATTGCAGCACCTCGGCCATCGCCGCGATCACCCAGCCGTTGCCGCGCGCCCAGAACACCGGTTGTCCGTTGGGGTCAGTCGTCCCGACATACGTGCAATCGCGGTACCACAAGCCATGTGCCGCATCGAAAAGCCCCGCCTGCGACTTGCTCTGGCCGTTGCAGACCGAACTGGTCGCACCGAGATCGTGGGTCCACCCGTACAGCGCGTCCATCTTGTCCAAGTACGCCGGATCGCCGGTCCTGGTGGCCCACCGCGTCCAATCCGGCAGACCCATGAACAGCGCGTCGATCCAGTAGTACTGGGAGACGGGCAGGGAGGTGAGGTCGATCGCCATCCGGGAATCCATGGCGGCAAGGGAAGCCGTGGAATCGATGGCGTTGAGGTCGTAGTAGGTCTTCCCGGCCTTCATGGTGTCCGGGTTGATCGACCCCGAGGTCAGGATCTGCCAGCCGTTCGACTGGCCCCAGCTCAGGCCGTCGGCCAGGTACTGCGCGTCACCCACCTGCCGGTACAAGGTCTGCAACCCGTCGGCGTACGTCGCCCACGACCAGCCGTTGGTCGGCTTGACGGTCGTGTGGGCCAGCGTGGTGCGGTAGTAGTCGGTGGCTTGCCTGGTCGCCGTCAGAACGGCGGCGTGGCTCGGTAGATCACCGGTGCCGGCGGACACCGAACTGGCGGGGCCGACCGTGGGCATGAGCACCAGTGCGATCAGCAGGGCAATTGCGGCCGCGATCATTCTTTTCATGGCTCCGCCTTTCGCGCCCCCCTGCCGCGGCGAAACGGGTGTTGCCCGAGCACCTCTCGTCGGCAGTTGATTCCCACCGTTACCCTTTCGACCCGGCGCCCGATAGACCCGGACGTCCCGATCGAACGGGACGAACGTCCCGGGCCAGGAAAGGGCTCCCGCTGACCGGTGAGGTCGGCGGGAGCCCGTCACGGACTGTCGGAAATCAGAGGCTGAATCAGGCTGAATCAGAGGCTGCGGTAGGTCACCTCCTGCGGAAAGGAGTATCCGGCCTTCTTGATCCACTGTGTGTACGTCTACGGGATGTTGGCGACATTGCTCTTTCCGGTCCAGTAGTCGACCTGAAACAGTGCCTGGTAGCCGTGCCCGGCCTTGCCGGTCAACTTGTCGGTGTTGAAAGTCCTTCACCTTCATCAGTCGATCGACATAGCTGTCAGCACGGCGGAAATCACCACCAGGAAGGATCCGGCGATCAAACGGCGCACCGGATGCTTTGCACCAGGACTTTCTCCGGTGCCTTTCCGGGAATGAAGGCCCTTGATTCTCGCTGTGGTGGTGTTCATTTCCTGCTCCTTTGCTCGGTGGGGCTCTTTGCCCTGCTGTCGATGAGAGTGGACCCCCGCCCTCAACGGATGCTGGTGATGTGCTTCTCGCGTCGGGCCGGGGTTCCCCGGGGGTTCGACCGGCGTCGCGTCGTCCCCGGACAGCCGCTGCATCGTCGGCAGTGCCCACCCGCAGTGGACCGTGCGGATACTCTCCGCAGAGAGGATCATCAGCTGGGGGGTTCGTCGTCCATGTCGCCGGATGAGTACGTCAGATGAGACACCACCGCGCCCTGCTGGTGGAGGACACCGAGGAGTTTGTCGCGATCGGCAGCCGGCTGCTGGAAAACGAGGGCTACCAGGTGACGGTCGCGCGCGACGGAGCGGACGCGGTGCGGCTGGCGCGCTCGCACTCACCGGAACTGGTGCTGCTCGACATCAACCTGCCGAGCATGGACGGCCTCGAGGTCTGCCGGAAGATCAGGGAATTCTCCGACGCGTACGTGATCATGCTGACGGCCCGCATCGAGGAGTTCGACAGGGTGTTGGGGCTGGCGGTCGGCGCCGACGACTACGTCACCAAGCCGTTCTCGGTGCAGGAAGTAGCCATGCGGATCAAGGCCATGCGACGAAGGCCGCGGCAGACTGCGACGAAGTCGCCGATGTTCGACTTCGGTGACCTGGTGCTCGACCCCATGGCGCGGGAGGTCCGGGTCGGCGAGGAGTTGATCGATCTCACCAGGATCGAGTTCGACCTGCTGGACACCCTGGCCCGTGCCCCGCGTCGCGCGTTCAGTCGGCGGGCATTGCTGGCTCAGGTGTGGGGCGAGGATTGGTTCGGCGACGACCACGTGGTCGACGTGCACCTGGCGAACCTGCGGCGGAAGATCGGCGAACCGGCGAGCAGTCCGAAGCACATCAAGACGGTGCGAGGGGTCGGCTACCGGTTCGACCCCTGAGCCTCGAGCCAGCCGATCATGGCGGTGCGAACCCGATCACACGCCGCGTTCAATTCGTCGACCGCGCTGGCCAGGTCCAACTCGTTCAGGGTTGGAGCCTGCAACTCCACGGTCCGACAGATCCCTTCAACCTCATACGCACCGAACAGCGCGCTGGCCGATTTCAGGCTGTGCGCCACCCCGCTCATGGCGCTGCGGTCGTCGGCGCGCAGGGCGGCGTTCATGGCCGCCTGCCGCTTGGGGAGCTCACCCAGGTAGATCCGCAGGGTCTGCTCGACGAACTCGGCCTCGCCGAGATCGTCGCCGAGGGCGGCCAGGCGGTCGGCATCCAGAACGGTGGTCATCGCTCCATCTTGCCCCGCACGATCGCGCGCAATGGCCTTCCTTGATCAGATCTTGACGTTGCCCGGACGGGATCTTGGCAGCCGCACGGTGTGCTGTACCCATGAGAAGACTCCACATCGCGGGAGCCATCGCGTGTCTGCTGGCCCTGACCACTGCCAACGCGTGCGCCGGGGCGACCGGGCAGACGGCCGAGGCGCCATCGACCGCCGCCGCGCCGTACTCCGCCTACTCGTCAGGTTCCGTCGGCGGCTCCGGCGGCTCGGCTGACTCCAGCAACGGACCTGTCGCCGACGCCGCCCGCACGGAGCGGCTGGCCAAGGGCGGCTGCCGGCCCGTCCCGCCGGCATCGACCTCCTTCACCCAGACATCCGACCCGGTCACCACCGGTACCGCCGGACCGGCGGTGCTGACCGTCAGCGGCCGGTTCGCTCCCGATCGCGCCGCGCCCGTCACCCTCGATCTGGCGCAACTGGATGCCATGCCGCAGGTGGAATGCACGGTCAACGACCGGGAGGCAGAAGGCCGGGATGCCACCTTCCGTGGTGTGCTGGTCGCCGACCTGCTGACCGAGATCGGTGCCCAACCCGAGACCACGGTGCACACCGCTGCGCTCAACGACTATGCGGTTGACCTACCGGTCTCCGACATCCGCGATCTGCCGGTGCTGCTGGCGACCCGGCTCGACGGGCAGCCGATGTCGGTGGCGCATTACGGGCCGATCCGCGTCATCTACCCCACCACCGGGTACAACCTCGACCCGACCGTCTACGACCCGCGCAGGATCTGGCAGCTGTCCACGGTGGACGTGGCATGATCGCGCGCGCACGGCGTACCGTCCGGCGGCTCGCCGCTACCAGGGGCGTGGGCACCGTGCTGCTGGGACTGTCGGTGTTGATGCTGGCCGCCACGGTCACCATCGGCGTGCTCGCTCTTGACCAGGCCCGATCGCTGCAGAGCAACGTCGCCTACACCCAGGAGGCCGTCGACTCCAACGTTCGCACCCTCGGCCAGGTCCAGCGGGAGTTGCTCCGTCTGCAGGTGCTGCTGGCCGCCACGCCGGTGGATCCGACCGCGCTGGCCCTGGAGGAGGCGTTCGTCGACCAGCGGACACAGGAGGGCGCGTTGCCCTACCAGGGCCAGACCCTCGGCTCGGAGGAATTGCTGGATCGCTCGCGTGCGCTGGCCTTACGGTGGAAGACGGACGTTCGCCCGGTGCTCGACACGGCTTTCGCTGCAGGCGATTCTGCCAAACTGGCCGCTGCCGCCGGGCTGGTGGTGATGCTCGAGAAGGACTACAACCAGCTGGTGAGCGACGGCGAGATCAGCCGAAAGGTCAGAGCAGGCAAGGCGAATCAGGAGACCCAGGAGCTGTTGTCGGAGACCGGGATGCTGATGATCGCCCTCGGCATCACCGTGGCGCTGTTCCTGCTGTTCATGGCGGTGGCGGCGATCGCCTCCCGCCGCTCGCTCCGGCAACGGGAAGCCGCCTCGGCGAAATTGGTCGCGCTGAACGAGGAGCTGCAGACCCATGCCATGGTCGTCCACGCCACCGATAACCTTGTCGTCATCACCAATGTGGCCGGCGAGATCGAGTGGGTGAACGAAGCCTTCGTCCGCACCACCGGCTACTCACTCGACGAGGTCAAGGGACGCCGACCCGGGGACGTGCTGCAGGGACCGAACACCGACCCTGAGACCGTTCGGATCATGCGCGAGGCCGTCGCGCAGGGCACCGGATTCACCGTGGAAATCCTCAATCAGGCCGCGGACGGCCGCGAATACTGGGTGCACATCGAGGCCCACCCGGTCCGCGACGACGCCGGCAGGGTGACGCGATTCATCGCCATCGAGACCGACGTGACCGATCGGCGGCGCACGGAGGAAACCCTGCGCCAAGCAACCGATACCGCGCTGAGCCTGGCCGAGGAGAAGGCCAGCTTCCTGGCCACCATGAGCCACGAGATCCGCACCCCGCTGAATGCCGTCCTCGGCGTCACCGCGCTCCTGCAGGACACCGACCTCGACTCCGAACAGGCCGGCTACGTCGCGACGGCGCAGCGCAGCGGCAACCTGCTGCTCGCGCTGATCAACGACATTCTCGATTTCTCCGCCCTGGAATCGGGGAAGATCGAGGTGGAAACCCGCGGGTTCTCGGTCCGCGGGCTGATGAACGACGTGCACGCCATGTTCCTGACCACGGCCACCGGCAGCGGGCTGGAATTGGCCTACGACGTCGCGGACGATGTTCCGCCCACCGTCTTCGGCGACGAGAACCGCATCCGCCAGGTGATGCTCAATCTGGTGAGCAATGCGCTGAAGTTCACCACCCGCGGGGGCGTGCAGATGCATGTCGGGATGACCCGGGACGTCGACGCGCCGGACACCAACGGCGGGTTCGCGTTGCGGATCGCCGTCCAGGACACGGGTATCGGAATCTCCGCCGATCGGCAGGAACGGATCTTCCAGCCCTTCACCCAGGTCGACGCGTCGACGACGCGCAAGTACGGCGGAACCGGTTTGGGCCTGTCGATCTGTCGGCTCATCGCCCATCATCTGAACGGCGACCTGGAATTGCACAGCGAGGTGGGCAAGGGATCATGCTTCACCTTCACCGTCCCCGTCGCACTCACCGGCGATACCGTCCCCCGACCCCGGACATCCACGATCCCCGCGCCGGAAGAGTTGTCCACTCTGCGGGTGCTGCTGGCCGAGGACGATGCGACCAACCGGATGGTCGCGCTACGGATGCTGAGCCGGCTCGGGGTCACCGCTGACGTTGCCGAGGACGGCAAGCAGGCGGTGGAAGCCGCGCTGGAGGGCGACTACGACCTGGTGTTGATGGATGTGCACATGCCGAGGATGGACGGGGTCGCCGCGACCGCCGAGATCCACCGGCTCGCCGGACAGGGCAGGCGGCCGACAATCGTCGCGCTGACCGCCACCGCGCTGGAGGGCGATCGCGAGCGCCTGCTGTCCGCCGGCATGGATGGATACCTGAGCAAACCGGTGACGCTGGCCGCCCTCGGCACGCTGCTGACCGGAGTCAGTGACGGCCACCCGACGCGGATCGATCGAGAACGCGCCGGCGACCGGCGACCGGTGGTCACAGCCGGCACAATGGGGTGAATCAGCGTCGATCCGCACACCCACCGCACACCCGGACGGTCATTTCATCGGCTATTCCCGCGGAAATGCGTGGTGACCGGCGACCATTGATTGTGACGTATTCCGTGATGCATTCCGCCGGGGGAAATAACGTGGTCGACGATGGTGCGCAACTCGCGGCAGTGCCGATGCATTTCGCCTGCATTGGAAACCCGCCGGGCGGGAAGCTGTAATGCAGCTCATGCGCAATGCCGTCCGGCCGTACGCCTGGGGTTCGAAGACGGTAATCGCCGCCTTGCTGGGGCGACCCGCGCGGACGGAGCCGGAGGCCGAGGTATGGATCGGCGCCCACCCGGCAGATCCGTCCGGGCTGGACGATCCGCGGGAGGCAGCACACTGGACGAGGCGATATCGCTCGATCCGGTCGGCACCGTGGGCGCACACGTCGCGCGCCGGTTCGGGCCACGGCTTCCGTTTCTGCTCAAGGTTCTGGCGGCGGACGCCCCGTTGTCCCTGCAGGCTCACCCGTCGAGTCGACAGGCTGTGGCGGGATTCGCGAGAGAGAACGCGGCCGGAGTGCCACTGGAATCCCCAGTGCGCAACTGCAAGGATCCATCGCACAAACCCGAGCTGATCTGCGCCCTGACCCGGTTTCATGCACTGTGTGGGTTCCCCGGAATTCCGGCTGTCCCGGATGGAACTGACCGGCGTCAGTCATCCCCTCGATTACCGCGGGCCGCAGATCCTGCTGGTCGTCGACGGCGTGATCACCGCCACCGATGCCGCCGGCCGCGCGCTCGATGTGCCCCGAGGTCGGTCGTTGTGGATTCCCGCAGCGGAGGAAGGCACGTCGATCTCGGGCCATGGCACGGTGTCCCGAGCCACCGATGGACTGCCGACCGCGGGATCCGTGGCCGCATGAGAGGGACGAGATGAGTACAGCACCGACCGCTGACGCAGTGGTACTGGTCGGCGGTCAGGGAACTCGGCTGCGGCCGCTGACCCTGACGACACCCAAGCCGATGCTGCCGACGGCAGGGGTGCTGTTTCTCGACCATCTGCTCTCCCGGATCAGCCAGGCCGGGATCACCCATGTGGTCCTGGGAACCTCGTACCGAGCGGAGACCTTCACCGAGCACTTCGGCGACGGCTCGGGCTTCGGCTTGGAGATCGAGTACGTGGTCGAGGACGAACCGTTGGGAACCGGCGGGGCAATCCGAATCGTCTACGAACGCCTGCGCGCCGACGAAGTGCTGATCTTCAACGGCGACATCCTCTCCGGTGTCGACCTTGCCGGCCTGCAGCGGACGCACAGGGAAATCAAGGCCGATGTCACGCTTCATCTCGTACGAGTTGCGGATCCGAGACCATTCGGCTCGGTGCCGACCGCCACGGACGGCCGGGTACAGGCATTCCTGGAAAAGACCACCAAGACGCCCGCCACGGACCAGATCAACGCCGGTTGCTACATCTTCCGCCGGTCGGTGATAGCAGGCATCCCCGCGGATCGGCCGGTCTCCGTCGAGCGCGAGACCTTTCCCGGTCTGTTGCGGGCCGGTGCCCGCGTCTTCGGCCACGTGGACCGTTCGTACTGGCTCGACCTGGGCACACCCGCTGCGTTCGTCCAGGGCTCGACCGACCTGGTCGCCGGCGTCGCTCCGACCGCTGCCCTGCCGAAGGCTGCGACTCACGACTGCGAGCATCCGAGCCTGCCTGGGTCGGACATCGCCTACGACGCCGTGCTGACCGGTGGAGTGACCGTTGGTACCCGGGCTGTCGTAGGACCCGGTGCGCACCTGAACAAATCAGTGATCTTCGACGACGCCGTCATCGGGGCGGGCGCCAGAGTTGACGGCTCTGTCGTCGGAAGGGGCGCGCGTGTCGGCGCCGGCGCGGTAGTGGTCAATGCGGTGATCGGCGACCGAGCGGTCGTCGGCGCTGGCTGCGAATTGCTGCACGGTGCCCGCCTGTGGCCGGGAATCGTATTGCCGGACAACGGAATCCGGTTCTCGGCGCCACACTGAACCGAATCGATCTGAAGCGGACCGAACTGCAATCAACTGCATTCTTACGGCACCGGCCATGCCAGATCGACGGCCAGTCGGCGGTGATCGCTGCCTCGGTTCGCCTGTACTTCGGCTCTCGTGACGATCACGCCATCGTCGACAAGCACATGATCGAGCCGCATCAGCGGCATGACCGGGCCCTTCCATTGCGGCCAGGTCGCACCGGTTCCGCGGCCGGCTTCAACGAAGGCATCACGCAGACCGGAGCTGGTCAACTCCTGAAATGGCGCATGGTCGCTGGTTGCGTTGAAGTCCCCGGCCATGATCACCGCGCGGAACCTGTCATCGCGCAGTTGGGCAAGACCAGCCAACTGTGCCCGCCATTGCGCAGCTTTCGGCGTGCTCTCCGGCGCCATGGTGTGCACGTTGATCAGCCGGACCGTTCCTGCCGCGGTCGCGACGGCGGCCTGACCCATCCGCTGGCCCGCCACGTCGATGGCCTTTTCGTTCGTGATCGGCAGCCGGGACAGGATCGCCGAACTGTAGATCGTGCGCAGGTCGTTCCAGACCTGATAGGGGTAGGCCTCGAAGAGTCCGCTCATCCGGAGTTTGGCGAAATTCTCCATGCTCACCTCCTGCAGGAGGATGACGTCCGCATCCGTCGCCGTCAGGTCGCGGCCGAGAGTGCCGACATCGCGATTGTTGAAAAGCATGTTGGCGGAAATCAACCGCAAAGTCGCAGCGCGCGGCGGAGCGCACCGCTGGTGTCCGCTCTCGTACTGCCGGCTGAGCCAGGCCACGTTGCCCGCAGACAGCACAGCGGCCACGGCCGCCAGCCACCACTTCCGCTTCACCACCGCGGCGACGGTCAACGGATACGCCGGGACCAGCAGGCGCATCCCGATCCCTGCGACGCCGATCAGCACCGGGTGGCGCTGCGTCCGGGACAGTCTGACGAGCCCGACCGCCGCCATGCCGACGGCGAGTCCCCAGGCTCCGACAATCCAGGCTCCGACATTCCACCGTGCACCGCTGGACATACCGATTCCCTCCGAGCTGAAACAATTCCCAGGCCAGCCGCAGCTGTTACGTCCGACCAGTGCTCGAGCCGCTAATTTCGCCAGATTTGATCAGCGGCCATTCACCCCTCATTGCTACACCGATCAGTCCACTTCACGCGCCGCGTCGAGGCTCATTTACGCCTTTGCCTTTGCCTTCGCCTCTGCCTTCGCCGTGGTTCCGGCGACCCAGTCCCTGGCCACGTCAAAATTGCGCCGTGCCTCAACACCGAGCGCGGCGCTGCGGTCACGCACCTGTGAGCCGACATCCGCGCGCTGCTCGATCAGCGCAGAAAGCTGGTCCGCGAACTCCGTCGCCAGGAAGGGCTCGTTGATGTCGGTGCTCCACGATGCGAGACCGAGCATTCCGGCGAGCTCACGCACCTTGACGTCATAGGCCAGAACGCAGGACGGCACTCCGAGGATTGACGCCATCACGATGGCATGAAGTCGTTCGCTGACCAGCAGGTCGCAACTCTCGATCAGCCGGGCGGCATCGACGTGCGTGCGAAGCTCGTGGCGATGCATCGGTATCGCCGGCACCCGAGCGGCAAACTCGTCGAGGATCTCCCGGTCATCGTGCTGCTTGAATCCGACCTGCATTGGCAGCGCGTGCAATTCGATGGGGTGGTTCGCGTGCACCTGGTCGAGTCCCGCTGCAAGGCGCTCGAGGAACAGCTCCCAGTTGTCGGGATTCTCGATGTCGTAATTCAGGTTGAGTGCAACCCGCAGCGGACCTGAGCGGGTGACCTTCGCCGTCGGCGGCGCAGTCGTATCGCAGTCACCCAGCAGCCAACGCCGGTCGGCGGAGAACACCGCGTCCGTCGCCCGCAGCGGATCCAGGCCGAGAGCGCGGCACGTTGCATGGGATTTCTCGTCTCGCACCGTGAGCTCGTCGACCTGCGACAGGATCAGTTTCGCGAGCCGGTGTCCCTGCTTGCTGCGCACCGGACCGACGCCGATGTTGAACATCGCAATCGGCCTGCGGGCGATCCAATGGGTGAAGGTCACGATCGCAAGGATCATCGCCATGGTGGAGTAGCGGTTTCGTCCCGTAGATGCGTACAGCTCCTTGATGATGCTGCCTCCGCCGAAGCAGAGCAGATCGCACCGCAGCAGCTCTCGCGCGAGTCGCACTCGGTCCCGAGTGGTGTCGATCACCTCGACGTCGAAGCGCCCGGCAAGTTGTTCGCGCGTGAAGTCGGGGTCGTAGCTGTTGATCACGTAATGATGCTCGGGTCCGAGCTGCGTGAGGAAGGTTTCCAGCAGCAACTCGTCCCCGATGTTGTATTGGCCGTGCGTTCCCAGAAACACGATCCGGCGCGAGGTGGTGGTCCGCGGGGTAGTGGTCATTGTCCTGCTTCCTTCATTGGCGGTGCGGGCGGTTCACCAGCGGGTGCCGGTGGTGACCGTCCGTCGGGGTCTTCAGTGGTGTCGTCATCGGTTTCGAGCGAGTCGTCTCGGTTCCCGTCGTCTTCGTTAGGGCCGTCGTCCTCAATTCGACGTCGCGACCGCCAGCGCACCAGCAGGACGCTCAGCATCAGCAATAGGGCCGTAGCGGCGAGCCCGAGCCAGGTCGGACCGACCACACCGCCAGGGCCCGGCGTGAGATCCTGCACATCGGCGGCGGCGAGGTTCAGCAGTTCGTCCTGGGTCAGGTTCGCGTGTTCCGGGTTGGCGGCTGGATCTACGTATCCGTCCGTTGTTCCCGTGGTTTCGGTGTGCTCCGAGCAGCCGAGCGTGTTCGGGTCGGTGATCGGGGTGACGTTGGACGGCAGCGCCAGGGTCTCGTAGGTCTCCTCAGGAATCAGCATCATTCCCTCGACGAGCATCGGATTGCCGTCGGTCTTGTCGACGGAAAAGGTGTGCGTGCCGGCCGGTGCATCGACGACACCGAGGTCCTGGTAGGTATATCCGAAATTGACCGGGACCAGCGTGTCGGGGATCGCATCCTCGAGCTGGGCCACCGACATTGCGGAGGTGTCGACCGCCTGCCGGTCCGAGTTGTAAACCTCGGCGGTATTGAACATCTGTACGTTCGAAGCCGGAGAACGCAGCTCGAACGTCTTGTCGTAGGAAAGCGTTGGTGAGGTTATTCGAACCGAGTTCGCGGTGTCCGCGGTGCGCATCAGCAGGCGGTAACGGCCGGCATTCTTCACCTTGACCGGCAGATTGAACTGGGTGGCGCGAGGCACTCCGATGAAGGAGCCGCGCAGGGTCCCGAAGATGCCGGGCGTGATCATGTTGGTGCGGTTCCACTTGGTATTCGAGAACAGCAGGAATGAACGGAACATCGGCGAGAGGTAATAGCTCGATGCCACGATATTGGGATTGAAGGCGAACATTCGTGTATCGGGAGGTGAGATGGCCTCGGGATGGTCCAGCAGGTACAGGTCGACGGCGGAGGTGTGCGGGTCGTCCGTGAGCAACTGGATCGGCGCCCCCGGTTCGGCCTTGGCGGCGTCGTAGTACGGCGTGTACTCGAACTTGTAGCAGCGACTCAGGTTCCGTCGGTGGAATACGAGGTTGAGGTAGTTCTGCCAACTCGAGTCGACCAGCAGCGTCGGGCGGTTCGCCTTGGGCTGGTCGGTGATCTCATAGAGGGCGTAGCTGCTGTTTTCGAAGCGGAGCGCGATGTCATCGTGCAGGCGCCTGAGCCCGGGCTCGACGTAGCTCTCGACATTGGGCAGATACTCGGCGCCGACACCGCCATTGTTGTGGATCTTGCGGTTGACGACGATGTAGCGGACGCCGATATCGCGTGCCTCGTTGATCCACCAGTCCTGCTGGTAGTAGAGCCCACGCAGGATGAGGAAGAACTCGAACTTGTTCTTCACGTCACCGGTGAGACCGTAGTAGAAGCTCGGCTTGTCGAGATAATAGATGAAAAACTTGTCGATGAACTTGTGGTCGATGCCGTTCTCGTCGCCGACGAGCTTGGCGGTCTCGGTCGGGGGCAGCACGACAGTCTTGCCCTCGGGCAGCGCGTTGAGCGCATCCTTGAGCTCCCTGAGATCGCCCAACGGAAAGGGCGCGAGGAACCCAGCCATATCCCCGGAGGCAAAGACCGTGCGGTACGGGTCGCTCGACCAGAAAGGCACAAAGAACACTGCCGCAATGCAAGCGGTGGCGAGCAGTCGCAGGAAGAGCGCGCTTCGCGCCGCGACCCGTCCGGGGGCGCCCGGCGGTCGTCCTGAGGCGCGACGCCTGACTGACCGGCGGAGCCGGGCGCAGCGGGTGGACGGCTGCGAGGTCATGCCGCGCGCGACACCCCGCAGGGAGCCTGTGTCTCGCGAGACACCGGGGCCGGCCGCCGTGCGCGCCCAGGAGCCGCCGACGGCGTCGATAAGGTAGGCAAGCGTGAGCGACATCACCAGCGGTGCCAGCATGAACAGGATGAGCTGGAATCGGTGCGGGAATCGCAGCACCTGCACGATGGTGCCCGCCACCGTGACGACGAGGTTGCCGATCGTCGAGTGGCTGGCGTTGGCGGCGATCGCGATGTTGGCGAGAGTGCGGTGGAAGGTGGGGAACCACAGCGGCTCGGCGTAGCCGATCGTTGCCCAGAGGGCGAATGCGATGGCTACGTAGATCACACCGAGCAACTGCCGGTGAGGTCGAGTCGGGAACAGTCGCCGACGGATCGGCGGCACGACCAGGGGAACGGCCAGCAGCAGGGTGTACACGGCATCCAGATACCGCGGCACCTTGGCCAGGTAGTCGCCGAACAGGATCTTGTCGGTGATGCCGGCGAGATCCCAGGACATCAGATGGAGCCAGGACACCGACGCGTCCTGGATGAAATAGAAGTCGCCGGGGACGGTGTCGCTCAGGTTGGTCACGCCCGCCAGTGCCACGTACTTGACGAAGAGGGCGTAAGGGATCAGCGTGATCGCCACGTACAGGACAAAGGCCAGGAACGAGCGTCCCACGGTCGTCCCCGCCGCGTTTCGGAATGCGGCGCGCACTCTGCGCCAGCGTCCCGACTCGACCACCAGACGCCGAACGCGCCTGGGAAGGAGAAGGAATCGAGCGGGCCCGCCGCGGCGGATCCACCTGCCGATCTCACCGACCAGCAGGGTAACGATGGTGATGGCGAAGAACAGGCTGAACAGGATCAGGTAGTGAATGGCCGGGTTGAGCAGCGTGGCCACGCTGGACAGCACCATGTAACGCTTCCACTTGCGGCCGGCAAACAGCAGCGCATAGAGCATCCACAGCGCCGAGATGGTCATCAGCACCAGGCCGAGGATCAGTGTGTAGAAGTGGGTGACCTTCGAGTAGGTCATGATCAGGTAGATGAGAGTGACCGGGAACGCGGTGGCCAGGTAGATGGCCTGGGAGGACAGGGATGTGAACACCTTGTCCATGAAGCGGGCGACGGTGAGGTACACGACCCAGAACAGCGACGGGATCACCAGCAGGATCGCGAACGGCAGCACTTTGTAGTACCGCAGCCACGTGGTGAGGAACGCGTAGCGCACACGGAACTCATATCCATTGACCAACTCGTTGAACTGACCCTCCGCCTGGTCGAGCAACTGGCTGTGCGGATTGAAGAAAGGCACCAGTTCGTCGCCCGCGATCACCGCGTCGCCGTTGAGGACGGACGGGATGGCCGCGAGAACGTGGCGGAACACGATGAAGGAGGCCACGTAGAACGCGGCCCCGACCACGAGCGCGATCGTCCTGGCCGACAGCCCGGCGCCGCCCTCGGGACGAACTGGCGCGACATCGGCAGGTGCGGCGGTCGCTGCGGACGGCGCGGCGCCCCGGGGCGTCGCATCCCGTCGCTTGCGTCGCAGCATCATGATCACGTGGAACCGCCATCGCCTTCCACGGCGGAAATTTCCAGGGCAGCCCTCATGGTGAAGCGGCAGCGGAGGTACTCGGTCGCAACATCGATACCGAAGCCGTGGCCGATGGCAGCGCCAACTCCACGGCAAGTCGGCGGTGATCGCTGCCCGGATTGGCCTGGACCTCAGCGCTCATCACCACCACCGAGTCGCTCACCAGGACGTGATCCAAGCGCATCAGCGGGAGCATCGGCCCGCTCGATTGTGGCCAGGTGGCACCGATGCCCTGCCCTGCCTCGTTGAAGGCATCCCGCATCCCGCTGGAGACCACTACGTCCATCGGGGCGTGGTCGAGGGTGGCGTTGAAGTCCCCCGCCATGATCAGGGCACCTGACTCCGGTGGCCGCATCTGGGCCAACAGGTCCAGCTGGGCACGCCAACGACGGGCCTGCGACTCGTTCAAGGACGCAACGGTGTGCACGTTGATCAACCGGACGATCCCGGTTCCCGTGATGAGGTCCGCGCGGGTCATCGGCGACCCGGCCACATCGAATGCCCGGCCATCAGCAATGGGAAGCGTGGACAGGATCGCGGATCCATGAAACGTCGGAAGCGGGTCCAGCACCTGGTACGGGTACTTTGCGAGCAGGCCGGCCGCCCCCAGCCCGGCCAAATGCTCCGCGCTGACCTCCTGAAGGACGATCACATCGGCCCCGGTGGCAGCCAGATCCCTGGCGAGAGTGACGATGTCGGGGTTGGTGACGAGCAGGTTGGCCGACACGAGCCGCAACGTCGCTGCCCCCGTCGGTGCTGGTTGGCCGCGACCACGCTCGACCATCTCGCTCGCCCACACGACGTTCCCCAGTACCAACACCACGGCGATCCCGGCCAGCGCCTTCCTTCGCGCCAAGAGGGCGGCCACTGCCAGCGGATATGCGGGCAGCAGCAACCACATTCCGATTCCCTGCACGCCGATCAGCACAGGCTCGCTCTCCGAGCGAAGCAGTCGGTTGAGCCCGACGACCGACATACCGGCGGCCAAAGCCCACCCGGCCGCCACTGCCGTCCGCCGTCCCACCGACCGCCACGATGTCATGAGCTCGAGGACCGATTCGACAACACCACGTCGACGCAGGCACGCAGCGCGCGGGTGCTCACCGGCTTGGTCAGGTAGGAATCGACTGAATCGAAGCGAGCATCGACGTGAGCCCCGTCGACCTTGGCGGCGTCCACGATCCCCGTTACCAAGACAAACGCCGGCCGGCCCGACACGCGACCGAGCCGGGCCAGCACATCGAGACCGGTGCCACCCGGCATCGAGAAGTCACAAAACACAGCGGATAATGCCGATCCGGCCATCATGTCGATTGCCGGATCGACATCGTCCGCTTCAAGCACGTCGAACCCCATGCGGCGCAGCATCTGCGCCAGCACGAGTCGCGACACCATGTCGTCGTCAACCACGAGCACCGGATCGCGGAGAGACCCGGAATCTGCTGTCACGCGGCACCGCGGTGGGCGACCATCTGGAACACCTCGTCGAACTGCGTGAGTCGAAAGACCCGCAGAGCTGCCTCGTCGGCAGGTCTGATCAGCACCAAGTCACCGCCGGCGGATTGTGCATCCCGGCGAGCACGAACCAACGCGGCGAGTCCGGCGCTGTCGATGAACGACACCCCGACCAGATCGACCACCACCGTGATGGCACCGGCTCTGAAGATCTCGGCGAACTGCTCACGCAGCGCCGGCGCCTCGACGGCATCGAGTCGACCGAGAAGAACGATCGTCGCCGAAATCCCGTCGTGAATGGCGATGCTGCTACACAGACTTCCCACTCTGCCTGCTCCGGGCCGTTCCTCTGCGCTGGTGTCTTGTCCGCTATTCACGATCGTTGCTCCTGTCTGTGCGGGTTCGGCGGAATCGGAGCGACCAGATGTTGATGCCGTTCCCGCGCTCGTACCGCACGTCGTCGGCGAGCTTCTCCACGATCGGAAGGCCATAGCCCCGGATTTGCGGCACACCGGGAGTCGGTCGGTGCGCGGGGGCCTGGAAGGGGCTCCCGCCGTCGCTCACCCGGACCAGTACCGCCTCCGGATGGACCCAACACTCGACATGCAGGTCGCTCCGGTCCTCGGCCGGCTGGCCGCTGTAGGCATGATCGACGATGTTCATGCAGACTTCATGCACGGCGAGTTCCATCTTGCCCTGCAACTCTTTCGCCTCACCCCCGGTCGGCGCGAGCGACTCGGACAGCCACGGGCCGAGCTTGCGCACGGACAGCGCATCGGCGCTCATGGTGAGCCGGGCAGGGCCGCCGTTCATGGCGCCACCCGCGATTCGCCCAACACGACCAGGGTTCGGTCGTCGGAGGCCGGTTGGTCGCCGGCATGGTCCTGGACGTCGTTCATCAGTCCGTCCCCGAATTCATTCACGGTGAGATGCGCCCGCTGCTCGACCCGACGCAGCAGCCTGTCATATCCGTACATCACGGCGTGAATGTCCTCCTGCTCGGCGAGCCCGTCGGAACCGATCACCAAGAGGTCGTTGGGCCCCAGCCGGATCTGCTGTGTTCGACCCCTCATAGCACGTACCACACCGATCGGTGGCATGGATGCCGGGACGACACACGCCCGACCGTCGGCCACCGACAGCACCGGCGAATGTCCCGCATTGGCCAGGTGAACGACGCCGCTTCCCGGACGATACGAACCCACTGCCATGGTCACGAATAACCCGACGCCGCTGAGATAGTCGAAGAGTTCGTCGCCGACCGCGCCGAGAGCGGCCGCCGGCTGGTCCTCGGCATGGGTGTGAAATGCGACTCGTGCGGCGCTGACCGCCCTGGTCATCACAATGGCGGCCGGCAGTCCCTTGCCCGCCACATCTCCTACCGCAAACCACAGAATGCCGTCGAGAACTTCGAAAACAATGAAATCACCGCCCGCCAGGCTCGCCGGGATGCTCCTGGCGAACACGTCCACCCCGTCCAGAGCGGGCGGGGCGGTCGGCAGAATCGCCTGCGCCAGGGTCGAGGCAAGTTGATGCTCGTGGTCGATGGCCGCCCGCCGCACGCCGCGACGGTGCAGATCGGTCAGAGACGTCAGCTTGTTGATGGCGGCCACCACAGTGTCAATCAGGTGGAGGTCGCCGGTGCGGTATCGGGTGTCCGTGCGGCGGGCGAACCCCAGGCACCCCTGGCTCCCACCGTCGCCGAGCGATGCGACCACAGCGGATCCGACTGGCAACTCGACGGGATGCGGCTCGGTCCTGGACAGGCCGATGCCGCAGGTCAAGAGTCGACGCAATTCGAAGAGTTGCTGCCCACCGCCCACCTCCATCACAACGTCACCGCGGACGAGCACCGCGCAATGGGAATCGGTGAGCTCGAGAGCCTCGTGCAGCATCGATTCCAGGGCGGTGTTGTCGTCCAAGGAGTCGATCGGTACGCCGATCAGGGCACGGAGCGCGGCGAGCTGGTCCTGGCTCGCTATCAGTGCTTCGGTGACCAACGCCAGATCGAGGTCCACGCTCGAGACGTCTGTCGGCACGTCAGCGTGTCTCCACCGGCCGACCCGAGCTATCGGCCACAACTCCGACTGGGGCGCTCGCGCCGGTTTCCGTGGTGAAGACCTGTTCGAGCGCGGTCAGCTCGAGGATGATCCGCACCGGGTCGGACAGGTTGACCAGGACAAGATCTCCGTCGGATTCCCGCGCCGCGCGCTGCGATCGCAGCAATTCGGCCAGCGCGCTGGAGTCCACGAAGACCACGCTGGCCAGGTCCACTCGGACGACGGTCCCCGGTTCGCTCAGCAGGGGCTCGAAGGCCATGCGGTAGCCATCGATCTCATGAGCGTCGAACCGGCCCGCCAGACTGATGCTGTGGTGCCCGGCGCCTGTTTCCGTCCGAATTCTCATCACACTCTCCCTCACTGGTTGACCGTTATCGATTGAGCGTTATTGATTGAGCGTTATTGATTGACTGAGGTTGGCGCCGCGACGATCGCCTGGCGGCGTCCGACCGCACGCGCGACCGAATGGTGCCCACCCACCGTGTAGTGGCCACGCAGATCGCTGATCCGGATCTTGAACAGATCGGTGAGGAACTGCAGGGACACCTTGGCTGCATCCACCGTGGAGCCCGGCGCGTCGATCCACTCGACCGGAACCTCCGCGACCTTGAGACCGACCTTGCCGCTGAGGTAGAGCACCTCGAGGTCGAACGAGAAGTTGTCGACGATCT
This sequence comes from Mycobacteriales bacterium, assembly GCA_038322925.1. GTDB lineage: Bacteria > Actinomycetota > Actinomycetes > Mycobacteriales > Nakamurellaceae > Nakamurella. The sequence goes on along the minus strand of JBBQGJ010000002.1, from coordinate 28,412 downwards.
GCAGCTCGAAAAGCGTTCGAGCGGCGTCGGCGGTGAAGAGCTTGAATCCGCATTGGGTATCAGTCACCTTCACTCCGAATCCGACCGCGACCACCACCCGCAGGCCGCGGCTCAGGGTCCTGCGCAGCAGGCTACGACCGCTGACCGCCGCGCCCGATGCCGCGCGGGAGCCGACCGCTACGTCATACCCTCTGGTCAGCTCGTCCAACAGCCTGTCGAACTGCTCGACAGGCGTCGACTGGTCGGCATCCGCGAACAGGACATAGTCGCCCTGCGCGGCGAGAACGCCGCGGCGAACGGCGCTGCCCTTGCCCCTGTTGCGGTCGGCGATGAGCACGCGCATGTTGGGAAATCGCAGATCGGTGAGCAATTCGACCGTGGTGTCCGTCGACCCGTCGTCGGCGACGATCAACTCCCAAGGCTCTCCCCGTGCACACATGTGGGTCGCGATCGCGCCGACGGTCGGCAGTATCCGCCATTCTTCGTTGAACGCGGGAACAACGACCGAAATCCTGGGCTTTCCTGGGATGGGCTCGGTGACCCACGCGCGGTAGGCCTGATAGGTCGAAGTGTTCGTCATCAATCCACCTTGGTGATATCCGCGGTCGGCCCGTCGAGAGCCGCTTGACCGAAGGCACTGCCGTGGTACGGCGCGAAATGACTGATCACCACAGCAGTCAACACGAAACTCATTGCGACCAGCTGAGCGCCGATGAGTTGGGCGATGCTGTTGTGCCACAACAGCAACAGAACGATCTGCAGGCCCGCGCCAGCGAGCACCACCCACGATTCCCGGATTCGGCCGGTCGCGAGATGCTGGCTCGCGATCAGGCTGGCAACCGCAAAAAGGGTGGTCGCCAGGGCATAGACGGCCAACGACCCGCTCAACCCGCTGTAGTCCGGCCCCAGTACCACACCCAACACGGGTCCGCCGAACAGCAACGCGCCGACAACGCACGCCGAGCCGATCCCGAGCACCGCGACTATTCCACCCGCCAGGACCCGATGGCCTGATTCACCTTTGGCATGACGCAGGGCGACGACCGGGAAGACCACCGTGGCCACGGACCAGGACAGGAAGAACACCGCTCTGCCGATCAACGCCACGGCCGAGTACAGACCGGCGTCGAAGGGCGCCAGGCTGGCTTTGGCGATCAGTACATCACTGTTGTTGATGACCATCTGGCCGACCAGTAGCACGGAGACGAAGGCCGCATAGGCGCGGACGCCGGCGAGGTCGGTGCTGGTGCCCGGGCTCGCATCAACCGGGCCCACCTCAATAATGCGGCGCGCCCGCGAAAGACCCGGCCGGAACAACATCACGGTCACCCACGCTGCCACCAGCGACAGCGCCAGCCCTGCGGTGGCGCCGTCAACGCCCATGCCCAGCAGCACCAGCCCGGAGCCAACCGACAGCCGAACAATCATTTCCACCAGGAAGGTGACTGCCAGTGGAGCGAACCGAAGCCGTCCCTGGAGCGTCCCGCGGCCGACCGCACACTGAAGGTAGAACGGGATGCCGCAGGCCAGGATCACGAAGGGCCACGCGGAGCCCGTGTGGAAGATGTCACGCCACCATGGCGAGCCCGCGGCGACCACCGCCGCGATCACGATTCCGACGGACAGTGCAACCCGCCGCAACGTGCGGACCAGCCGTTCAGATCCTCCGACATCACCTGCGGCGTCTCGGATCCCGATGAAACGAGCGGTCACCAATGCCAGGCACACTGAGATTGACGCGAACGTCAACATCATCGTCACCATGAGGCTGGCGTCGGCGAACTCGGCCGGGGACAGCCACCGTCCCAGCAGCAGGTTCAGGATGTAGTTGCCCGCGTTCGTCACGACCAGCGCTACTGCCAGGACGGAACCTCCGGTGACGAGTTGCCGCGCGCCGGTCCCGTCCGACCGCCCGGATTCAGTCGGGGCGTTACCGCCCGCTGCGCCGGTGCCGATCACGCTCATCGTTTGACCGCGCGTCCGAGCATCCGCCGGTCCAGGATCCGCCGGACGTGCACCACATGCCAATGCACGACCTCTGACATCGGAATCCCGGATGCGGCGGCGAAGTTGCGACGGCCGAGATCGTCCCGCAGTGAATCATCGTCGAGCACCTTGGCCAGCGCATCGGCCAGGCTGATCGGATCGCCGGGCTCGAAGTACACACCGCGGAAGCCTTCTTCCTCGATGATGTCGATCAGGTCACCGATTCGCGGCAGTACCGCCGCACGACCGTACTCCCCCGCCTGGTGCAGTACCCCGGAGCTTCCGGTCGTCGACGTGTAGGGAAAGGCGACCACCGCGGACGAGCTGAACAGGCCGGCGACGTCCTCCTCGGCCACATATCCCGTCAACGTCAGATTCGGAACGTCGGCGTACCTGGTCGCGACACCGGCCATGTACCCCGTCGAGTTCGGGCTGTCGGTACCGGCCAACACCAGTTCAATATCCTGGTATCCCCGCTGCAGCAATTCCTGGTACGCCTCCACCAGCATGTCGACGGTCTTGTAGGTGCCCCACTTGCCGAAAGCCATGATCTTTCGGCGCCCGGCCGGCACACCGAAGGCCGGGACAGCGACGTCTTCGAAGCTGCCGTGCGGGGCGAGTAATGCGTTCTTGGCGCCGTAACTGGTGTGCAGGTATTCCACGTAACGCGGGATGGTCAGTGCGACGACATCTGCCGTCAGAATGGCGCGGGTCAGCACGCGGCCGGCCAGTTTCATCAGCCGCGCCGCGACGGCGGACCCGGCAAAACCCGCGTCCTGCATGTCGACGTTGTCCGCGAGGTTGTGCAGGATGACCAGGCTGGGCACTCGCATGATCCGCAGCATCATCGGCGTGAGCAGACCCAGTCCCCCCGGGACGCGCTGGTCGCCGAAGGTCGCGAATTGCAGATTCAGCAGGACCGCGTCCGGCTTGGTTCTCCGGATCGCGTGCCCGATCCGCAGCAGGTTGGCGACGCTGTTGAACTTCCAGCATGGAAGGGATTCGACATTCGGCATCTCCGGCGGCCGGCCGGCATCGGTCTCATCCGCGTACAGCACGACGGCCTCAACGTCGTCCTGCCGCGCCAGATGCTTGACCAGATGGAACCCGAATTCGTTCAGGCTGTTCCGGCCGGGCGGGTAGGCGGTGATGACGCCGATCCGCAGTTGCGGCCGGAGATGAAACGGCGTCGACCCGACGGTCGGGCTCGCCTTTCGCCGACGAAGAGAACCCATCGTGACGGGCCAACCGCCACGGAGGTGAGGAGTTCGCTCCGGATCAGACGGGTGACCTTCGACAAGTGACGCGGGAGATACGTTGTCATCGGGCACGGGCCTGTCGGGGCCGTCCCTTGTCGTACCCATCTCGGATGCGGTCCCCACCAGTATCCTCCCCTTCAATCGCGAGGTCGGTCGAGCATCGATGCCGGCCATGGGATACCCCCAGCGCACCCCTGATTCCCCCATGCACTCCGCTCGCCGGCAATTCTCTGCGCGCCCGACGGAATTCTGTGCTCAGACTAACGGAAACGGCCCAGACCCGTCAGGGAATGAAGTCCAAAATCGGCGGGACCTTCGTCCCTCAGCGATATCGCCGCATATCTCGTCCGGCAGACCCCGCCCCACGAAAGAGCTGTCGATCTCATCACGCTGCGTGGCTTTCCTCTCGAAAGCGGCCGTCCGGAATCTCGATCGGTAACTCCATCGACTCGAATGTCGCGGTCAATTGCAGAAACTGGTTCGCCTGCAGCGTTTCGAGCCGAGCTCGCTGTCGCTGGTTGTGGTGGCGACCTCGCCGCCGTCCGGTTCGATGGGCTTGAGCCACGACGTCATCCCTTCTGGAAGACCGGTTCGATCCGGCCTGAGACGATCCTTCGCCTCGGTCATCAGCCCAGGTTCACGATGAGGTCAAGATGGCGTCAAGGCGCGTCGAAGATCCCCGACGACAGTCGACATCACGCCTTGCGCTGAGCCAACGAACTGAGAGCACGTCGGACTGGGATCGGCCTGATTGATCGGCCTGACGCTCAGGTCAGCTCACGGAATACCGCAGCACGCTGTTGCCTTGAGCACCGTTGCCTTGAGAACCAGCCCTGCCGTCGATCGCGATCGTGTAGGTGGTCCGGGCGGCCGCCTTGCAGGTGATCTTGCTGCTCACCGGCTGACCGGGCAGGGTGTCGAAGGTGGCGGTGCCTGACTTCGGTGCCCGCCATGAGTACCAGACCGAGTGCCCGCCGGCCGGTCCGTGTCCGCCGGTGACGAGGCGGCGAGCGCGGTCGCGGTAGCGGCTGCGAAGATCAGCGGGCCGAAACGCCGTACTCACGCGGCACGCTCCAATCGCCCCCGCAGCGGGGGTGCCCGCTATCCGGATGCCGATGCTTGCACTTTCAGGCAGTGGTCCCCCCCGACGGACGGTGCATCGGTCGCGGATGTTGACTTCCTGACGAACCGGACGTTCGTTGCAGCTGCTGAACAGAGCATGTCGCCGCACTCGTAGCCGATCGGTTCGTCACCGAGATTGTCGAGCAACCCTCGCCCTCCCAGCAGCACCGGGACGAAGGCCAGCCGCAACTCATCGTCAGGCCGGCCAGCAGTAATTGCTGGATGGTGGCGACTCCCCGCCGAGCCGGACATTCTGGCCGCGCCGCCTCCGAACGCCAGGTCGAGAGGCCCGTCGAGCCCCCCGCGGATTTTATTTCGGATCAACGAAATGAAAGGTTGTGCCACCAGCCATGGTCAACGATTCCCTCGGATGGTGGGTCACCACGAAGACCGGGTGGTGGAACGGCGGTTCGTCCCCCCACCATCCCGTCCACTGTTCCGACGGCGGTGCCCCGGGATCCCGCCACGGCCCACGGATGGGCCCGAACATGTTGCGTCCCATGATCGTCGCGCCGATCCCGACGTCGGCGGCGGCCACGACCTCATCGTCCAGCCCGATGTCGGCGTCCTCGGAGGACCCGCTGCCGGAGCTGTCCGTGCCCGAATTCCCGTCGGCTTCCTATTTTCCTATGTTCCGCGAGCTGGACCTTTTCTATTTCTCAGCCTGAGAAGGCCGGCGTCGATATCGTAACGCTCGACCTCCGATCCGATCGGAACGACGGACAAGCTGCGACGCAGGAAGTACTCGATGTCCGAGCGATCGGCAAGTAGGACGGCGGGCGGATGGGGGGCTGATCGGAGTTCGATGAGCACTCCATCTCCGCCAGGGCAAATGCGGATATCGCCGCGTCCGCTGGGTCGACTGATTCCGGCAATCAACAACTCACGGCTGAAGGTCCAGCTGACGGCATCGAATCCAGCAAGTAGCATCCGCAATTGCACGGCGAAAGGATCGCACAACCGATAGTGCAGTTCTGCCTGCACCGGTGGTAGGGAATCCCCGGAGACCAGGAGCATCTGCGTGAACACATATTGGTCCAATAAGCAGCGCTCTGGAGGTGCATGTCCATGGCCCGGTGAAAGGCCGGGCATCATGCTGTCGGCGGCATGCAAGACGGTCCCGGTCCCACGCGGGTTGGCCTGCGGTCCGCAACGCGCTGGTCGTTCATCGACCGCTCGTCTCCGGCGAGATCGCGTCATGACGTCGGGCCCGGCTGCGCCCGGAGGTGCCTCGGCCGGGGACCGAGGGCCGGAGCAACGCTGATCGGCGTGATCATGAGCTCCGGACGCTGGCCTCGGTGGTGGAAACCGACCCGGTCGGCAGCAATATTCGTCGACGACCGGGCCGGGGCTTGAATTGTCAACCGATTCTTGGTTCGAATGATCGCCGTCGTCGTCAACCGCTGCCGGCAGTGCACATGCGTGAGAAAGATGCCGCTCGAACCAGCTGGCGGATGTCCGGTAGCCCCCTCATTCATTGTTTCGCAAGGGCTTGCGGTTGGGTTGTCGCGGCAGGTTCTGGTCATCATGGATCTCCGGGAGATTCCCTCAACGGCAAGGGTCTGGTCGATCGCGTTTATTAGAATCGGTTGCCGACTTGCCGAAAGGAACACCAAGAAGCGCTCGGACATGGATGTGCGTGCTTCGGTGACTCCGATGAACTTTGGTGACACCGATGAATTTGACCAGACGATTCCGACATAGGTGACTCCGACATAGGTGACTCCGACATAGGTGATTCCGACGCGCTGGCCGAGACCCCTCAATAAACTCGGTCCGCACGACACGGATGATCGTACACTCACCTACAGTGATTTTCCGTGTGCTGTGCGTAATCACTGTTGTGTGGCAGATGCCGTCACCCAGTTGGCCCGGTTGGACAGTGAAAGCTCGCCCGAATCCGCCATCCGGGTCGAAGACGGTCAAAACGGGTGCCGTCAGGTTACGTAGCGAAGGACTCACGTTCCCGTTCAGCGCCGAGGACCGCTGAGACATCTGACCGGTCGATCGTGCGGACGTGGTGGACCAACGGGATGCCCTGTTCGACCTTTGGTTCTCGGTTTGGGCCCCACGGGTGCGAACAGGTATGCACGCCAACGATCCGACAGCCACCATCACCTCCGTGATCACGCCACTCTCGACGTACCCGGTGCGACTCTGCATTACCAGGTCCGCGGCACCGGACCGACGATGCTGATGATCTGCGGCGGCATCTACGACGTCTACCTGCTCGCACGGTGCATCCGACGGCGGCGACCACGGCGCGGGCGCCGACCCGGGTGGGAGCCCCTCCACCGGAGGTCGTCGAGAAGATGGCGCAGGCCACCACCGAATTCTTCCTGAGGTACGAGGTGCCGGGATTCAGTGGTCACACAACGGATCTCGCAGCGCTGCCGGCCGCCTCCACGATCATCCCGGCGGTCGGCCGCGACTCGGCGGGCCAACCACCGCATCAGGCCGCGCTCGCGCACGCCGACGGATACGCGGTCGAACTGCGGAAACACTGTTTGACTCAGGCTGATCAGGACGGACCACGACCCGCCCGTGGTCCGCGGGTTATTGGGGACGGAGGTGCACCACGTCGGCGGCCGAGTAACCGGCGCTTCGGCCGTGCTCGTCACGGACGATCAAGGACCCCGACGGGTCGATGTCCTCCGCCCAGCCGATCAGCGACGCTCCCGATGGAAGTTCCACCCTTACCTTGGATTGCAGGGTTGAGCAGCTTCTCCGGTACTCCCCGCGCAAGCCGGAGGCGTCCACGTCACCTCGCGCGGCCACCCACCGGTCGATGATGCGGCCAAGGTCGTCGACAATCGCGACCAGCAACCTCTCACGGTCCAGCGTCCGGGCACCGGACAGCCACAACGATGTCGCGTCGGCGCGCGGCAGGTCCGCCCGGTCGACCGTGACATTGATCCCAGAGCCGATGATCACCGCGTCGCCGGTGACCTCGCCCAGGATCCCGGCGCATTTGGCCCCGTCGATCAGCACGTCGTTCGGCCACTTGAGGGTGGCCGTCAGACCGGTCACCGCGGCGATCGCGTCGACGATGCTCAGCCCGAGGGCGATCCCGACCCATCCGCGTCGGTCGGCGGGGATGGCCGGCTCACGGAGCAGCAGCGAGAACATCAGGCCGGCGCCGGCCGGGCAGACCCAGCCCCGCCCGCCGCGGCCCCTGCCCTGCACCTGCTCCTCGGTGACCAACACCGTTGTTCTCCCGGGGCCAGCAGCGCCGGAGTCGGCGTTCGCCCCCTCCGCGGCGGCGGCCAGGTCGGCATTGGTGGAGCCGGTGACCGGGACATGTTCGATCTGCCAGCGGGCGGGCTCGGCGAGCTGCGTACTGACCCGTTTCGGGTCGATGGGCGCTCGGGACGTCAGCAATTCGGGGGATGTCCCGGGTGAACGTCGGCTCACGGCGATCTTGCCCACACTCGAAGAACCCTAGCGGCGTTTCTGGATACCCTTCGCCTGTGACCCGGTCGGAGAATGCCCATCACGTCGCCCCCCCGACCCCGCAACCGGCCGTCCCGCGATCCCCGGAATCTCCGGCGGTACCGACCGCAGCAGCGTCGATAGCACCGGAAGCACCGGCCAGTTCCGCTGCACCGCAGGCTTCCCCGGCCCCGCCGGCGGCACCGGCCCCCGCGCCGTCTGGCGCACCGCACACCACGGCAGGCAAGCTGGCCGAGCTCAACCGTCGTACGGAAGAGCACGTCCACGCCGGGTCGGCGACCGCGGTCGAGCGTCAGCACGCGAAGGGCAAGAAGACCGCCCGCGAGCGGATCGACATGCTGCTGGATCCGGGCTCTTTCGTCGAGTTCGACGCGTTCGCCCGGCACCGGTCGACCAACTTCGGGCTGGCCGACAACCGGCCGTACGGCGACGGCGTCGTCACCGGCTACGGCACTGTCGACGGCCGGGACATCTGCGTGTTCTCCCAGGACGTCACCGTTTTCGGCGGGTCGCTCGGCGAGGTCTACGGCGAAAAGATCGTCAAGGTACTGGATTTCGCACTCAAGTCGGGCCGACCGGTGGTCGGCATCAACGAGGGCGGCGGTGCTCGCATCCAGGAGGGCGTGGTCTCTCTCGGGTTGTACGCCGAGATCTTCAAGCGCAACGTGCACCTGTCCGGTGTGATCCCGCAGATCTCGCTGATCATGGGCGCCAACGCGGGCGGCCATGTCTACTCCCCGGCGCTGACCGACTTCATCGTGATGGTCGACAAGACGTCACAGATGTTCATCACCGGGCCTGACGTGGTCCGCTCGGTCACCGGTGAGCAGGTGACGCTGGAGGAACTCGGCGGCGCGCGCACCCACAACACCCGCTCCGGCAACGCGCACTACCTCGGCCGCGACGAGCAGGACGCCATCGACTATGTGCGTGATCTGCTCTCCTATCTGCCGTCCAACAACCTGTCGAGCCCTCCGGCGACGGAGTGGGACGACGACCTCGAGGTCACCGACTCCGACCTCGCCCTTGACACACTCATTCCGGATGCGCCCAACCAGCCGTACGACATGACTGCCGTGATCCAGGCGGTGATGGACGACGGCGATTTCCTGCCGGTGCAGGAGCTGTACGCGCCCAACGTCATCGTCGGGTTCGGCCGGGTCGCCGGCCGCTCGGTCGGCGTGGTGGCCAACCAGCCGATCCACCTGGCCGGGACACTGGACATCAACGCCGCCGAGAAGGCCGCCCGCTTCGTGCGGACCTGCGACGCGTTCAACATTCCGGTGCTGACCTTCGTGGATGTACCCGGTTTCCTGCCCGGCACCGATCAGGAATGGAACGGGATCATCCGGCGCGGCGCGAAGCTGATCTACGCCTACGCAGAGGCGACCGTTCCGCTGATCACGGTGATCACCCGCAAGGCATACGGCGGCGCGTACGACGTGATGGGTTCCAAGCATCTCGGAGCCGATCTGAACCTCGCATGGCCGACCGCGCAGATCGCCGTGATGGGCGCCGCGGGCGCGGTGAATGTGCTGTACCGCAAGGAGATTGCGGCGATCGGCTCCGAATACGGGGCCGAGGCACCGCAGGTTGCCGATCTGCGCGCCCAACTGCAGACCGACTACGAGGACACGCTGGCCAACCCGTTCATCGCGGCCGAGCGCGGCTACGTGGACGAGATCATCCGGCCGTCCACCACCCGCATCGCGATCACCAACGGGCTGCGGGTGCTGGCCGACAAGCGCCAGACGCTGCCGCCGCGCAAACACGGGAACATCCCACTGTGAGCGCAGCGAGCACCGACGACACCGTGAGCGCAGCGAGCACCGACGACACCGTGAGCGCAGCGAGCACCGACGACACCGTGAGCGCAGCGAGCACCGACGACACTGTGAGCGCAGCGAGCACCGACGACACTGTGAGCGCAGCGAGCACCGATGGCGCTGTGAGCCTGGATGCGGCCTCGTCAGCCGAACCGGAACCCGCGACCGAATCCCAGGGCAAGAGCCGGACCTCGGAAGAGGATGCGGCCGTTGTCATCGCGATCCTGACCGCGCTCACCGCCGGCGCGGCGCCACCCGGTGGACAATCGGGGCCCGCGTCGGTCTGGGCCGATCCGGGACACATGCTGCGCACCCGGCTCAGCCCCGGCAACGGTTCGTGGTGGGCATCCGGGTTGCCGCGATGACGGCGGTGGTGCTCGCCTCGGCGTCTCCGGCGCGGTTGGGTGTGTTGCGCGCGGCCGGGATCGACCCGCTGGTTGCCGTGTCGGACATCGACGAGAGCGCAGTGCTGGCCAGCGTTGCCCTTGACCCGCCCGACGTGCAGGTCGGGGTGCTCGCTGCCGCCAAGGCCGACACCGTGGCCGGCGCCCTGCACGCCGACATCGCCGCCGATTGCGTGGTGATCGGCTGCGATTCCATGTTGCTGATCGACGGCGAACTGCAGGGCAAACCCGATGGCGCGGAACAGGCTCGGCAGCGATGGGCGAAGATGGCCGGTCGCGAAGGCGTACTGCTGACCGGCCACGCCGTCCGCCGAGTGACGTCCGGGTTGCCGACGGCGGGTGCCGTCGGAACCCGATCCACCACGGTCCGAATGGGTGTGCCGACCCCCGCCGAACTCTCGGCGTACATCTCTACCGGCGAACCGCTGGCGGTCGCCGGGGCGCTGACGATCGACGGCTACGGCGGATGGTTCGTGGACAGCGTCGATGGCGACCCGTCGAACGTCATCGGAATTTCCCTGCCCCTGACCCGTCGACTGCTAGCCGATGTCGGCATCGCGGTGACCGACCTGTGGCGCAGCGCATGACCCCGCACCACTTCGAGAAAGCACGGAAGGACACCCAGTGCATACCGTCCTGATCGCCAACCGCGGTGAGATCGCCGTCCGCATCGTTCGTGCCTGCCGGGACGCCGGGCTCCGCTCGATCGCCGTCTATGCCGATTCCGACCGCGACGCCATGCACGTCCGGATGGCCGACGAGGCCTATGCGCTCAACGGGGCGAGTTCGGCTGATTCGTACCTCAGCAAGACCAAGTTGCTCGATGTCGCCGCCCGCGCGGGCGCCGACGCCGTGCATCCCGGCTACGGATTCCTCGCCGAGAACGCCGATTTCGCCCAGGCGGTGATCGACAGCGGGTTGACCTGGATCGGCCCGACACCCCAGTCGATCCGCGATCTCGGTGACAAGGTGACTGCCCGGCATATTGCCCAGCAGGCAGGGGCACCGCTGGTTCCGGGCACCACCGAGCCGGTCTCCGGACCCAACGAGGTTCTCGAATTCGCCCGCGAGCACGGCCTTCCCGTGGCGATCAAGGCGGCGTTCGGCGGTGGTGGCCGGGGACTCAAGGTCGCTCGGACGCTGGCCGAGATTCCGCATCTGTACGAGTCCGCTGTCCGAGAGGCGGTGACCGCCTTCGGGCGCGGCGAGTGCTTCGTCGAGCGGTACCTCAACCAGCCACGGCACGTCGAAGCCCAGGTACTCGCGGACACTCATGGCAATGTCATCGTTGTCGGTACTCGGGACTGCTCGCTGCAGCGGCGCTACCAGAAGCTGGTCGAGGAGGCGCCGGCTCCGTTCCTGACAGACGACCAGCGCGAGTCGATTTACACCGCATCGAAGGCCATCTGCTTGGCGGCCGACTATCACGGAGCCGGCACGGTGGAGTTCCTGGTCGGCGCCGACGGGACGGTGTCGTTCCTCGAGGTGAACACCAGACTGCAGGTGGAGCATCCGGTCTCGGAGGAAACGAGCGGGATCGACCTGGTGCGAGAGCAGTTCCGTATCGCCGACGGCGAGAAGCTCCGAGTCCTGACCGATCCCGAGCCCCACGGGCATTCGATCGAGTTCCGGATCAACGGCGAGGATCCCGGCCGCAATTTCCTGCCGGCGCCGGGAACGGTGACCAAGTTCGTCGCGCCGGCCGGTCCGGGAGTCCGGGTGGACTCGGGGGTGGAAACCGGCTCGGTGATCTCCGGGGCCTTCGACTCGCTGCTGGCCAAGATCATCGTGACCGGCCAGACCCGCGAACAGGCGCTGGCCCGGTCCCGACGCGCACTCGCCGAGTTGCAGGTCGAGGGAATGGCGACGGTGCTGCCATTCCACCGCGCCGTGCTCGACGACAAGGCGTTCAACGGGTGGGCCGGGCGGTTCCGGGTGCACACTCGGTGGATCGAGACCGAATTCGTCAACACCATCGAACCGTTCGCCGGCGCCCCGGGCGCTCCCCCGGAGGCTCCGCCGGCCGAGCGGCAGGAATTCGTCGCAGAAGTGAACGGACGCCGAGTGAAAGTCGCACTGCCTGCGGATCTGGCGGTCGCCATACTGGGCGGCTCGCCCGGGCCGCGCGCGAACTCCTCGCGGCGCCACCGGACACGGTTGCACCATGCGCCGGCCACCGGCGGCGCAGCAGTGATCGCGCCGATGCAGGGCACGGTGGTCAAGGTGGCTGTGGCGGTGGGCGACGAACTGGCCGAGGGCGACCTGGTCGCCGTCATCGAGGCGATGAAGATGGAGAATCCGCTGACAGCGCACCGCGCCGGAGTGGTGACTTCGGTCAAGGTCGAGGCCGGCGCGACGGTCACAGCGGGTGCAGTAGTCGCCGAGATAGGCACCGACGAAGCCACGCCTGACTCGGACATCCTGGAGTAGGCCCGTCCCACACTCGGCGCCACTATTCATGACCCGGCGCCGAAATATGCTGGCGCCCAGATCAGACAAGCGGAGCCGAGTGCGACTCACGCGGCGCCGGTCCCGCCACCGTAGCCGGCCGGGCCGTCGAACGGCAGTATCGTGGCAGCGGTTCCTCGATTAGCCCGTCGAACGGAGACCCCGTGGCACCTGAGTTGACCACCGAGCGGCTGGTGCTGCGCGGATGGCAGGTCGACGACGCCCCGGCGGCGTTGGAGATCTACGGCGAACCGGATGTCGCCCGCTGGCTCAGCCCCGCGATGGACAAGGTCGCCGACGTGGACGCGATGCGAGATGTCCTGGCGCGGTGGATCAAAGAGGACGGCGAGGCAGTTCCGCCGGCGGGCCGGTGGGCGATTCAGCGTCGTTCGGACAGTCGGGTCATCGGGGGCGTCGTACTGCTGCCGTTGCCGCCGGGCGGCGACGACCTGGAAATCGGCTGGCAGCTGAACCCGGAATTCTGGGGACAGGGGTACGCGACCGAGTCGACCCACGGGGTGGCCCGCTGGGCGTTCTCCCAGGAGCTGGACGAGGTGTTCGCCGTGGTCCGGCCGGGGAATCAGCGGGCCGCCGCCGTCGCCCGGCGCAACGGCATGGATTGGGTCGGCGAGACTGACAAGTACTTCGGGCTGACCCTGCAGGTCTACCGGCTGCGCCCCGGGGATCTTGTCGGGACGGCGGGATAGCCCGCCGCCGACGCCCGGCAGCCACCGCCCCGCACCGGCAGCACGGCTCAGGGCTGGTACGGCGGTGCCACTCCCCACCCCCACCGTGGCACCGGAGCGTGCGCGACAACTTCCGCGTCCGGCTGGGAGTTGTGCACCGCGATCCGGGTTCCCCACTCGAGGTAACCCACCAGTGCGGCCCGGAACTCGGGGTCGGCGGGCAGATCGGCATCGTCGGCGGCCAGACTCATCAGCGACGCGAAACGGAACCGCTGCTCCGCGGTGATCGCGAGCCCCCGATGGTGGGCCAGCATGTTCTCGTAACCGCCGAGGGTCTGTGTGTACTCCGGCGGACCGCCGAAAACCTCGATCCACCAGATACTCACGTGTTCCCGGTGCTCGGCGCTGACGCCGCCCGGGAAGAACGGGCTCAACAGGTCGTCCTGCTCCACCCTGTCGTAGAACGCGGTGATCATCCCGCGCAGCGCGGTCGGACCGCCCGCCCACTCGAGGAGCGTTGGCACCGAACCGTTCTCAGGGCTGCTGTGCGTCGGGCTGCTCATCAGCCCATCGAACCACGACCCCACAAACGGTTCCGCGGCCGGTCACCCGCGCGATAACAACCCGGATGCGACCACCGACAACGACCCAGTAGCGACCCCCAGTACCGACCGCCGGGAACTTCCGTAGTGGTACGGAGTCCGCTCTGCCCGCCAAGGAGTGTCATCGGTGCTGGCGCTGCGCCAACGGCGGCGTGATGCCGGCGAAGGGGGATTGAAGGGTGACGCAGAGGGTGCGGACAGCAAAGGATCTCAAGGGTGTGCTCGCCTGTACGACGGAGTTGCTCCGGGTCGAGCAGTATGGGCAGGTCGCACCGACGATGCTGGCCGGGCTCGCCGACGTGGTGGGCGGCGACTCGGCCTGCCTGACCCATCTCGACCTGGTCAGCCAGCAGCAGGTCGCCATCCGTTGGCCGTCGGTCGTCTCGGACAGCCGGATGATCGGTGCCTACCCCACGGTCGGCCACACCCATCCCCTCCGCGCGCCGCTGCGCACGCTCGCTCGGAAACCCCCAGCATCGCTCGAAGCGATCCAGATCTCCGACGTCCTCGCTCCCCGTGCCTGGCGGCAGACCCCCTTCCACCGCGAAGCCATGCCCGACGCCACCGACCAGATCTGCCTCCCGATGGCACTGCACGGCGCGGTGGTTCACGCCGTCACCCTGACCAGAGACGCCGGCACCTTCACCGACGCCCAAGCGGCCGTCCTGCGCGCGTGCGGACCGCATTTGCGTGCGGTGTTGCGCCGCTCGTCGCCGGTCTCCGAATACGCGTTCCAATCGGCGCCGGAACCCGGATGGGTGCCGCTCACCACAGCCCCTGGTCTCGCGCCGCGGCCCGCGCACAGCGCCCACCAGGCGGACCGAGACACCGCCGCTGAACCGAACCCGCAGCTGTCGGACCGGGAGCGGCAGGTGCTGGCCCTTGTCACCGAAGGTCTGACCGACGCGCAGATCGCCCGGCGGCTGGAGATCGGTCCCGCGACGGCGAGCCGTCACCTGCACCGGATTTTCCACCGGCACGGACTGGCGAACCGGGCGTCCGCTGCCGGCCTTTTCCTGCGTCTGTCGTGACGACCCGGCCTACAGTCGAGGTGTGACCAGTGCAGGCAGCCCCACCTCGGGATCGGACCCATCACGGATCCGGGTCGGCGACACGGAACGCAACTCCGCGCTCGAAGCGCTGGGCGAGCATCTGGCCTCCGGGCGCTTGGATCTGGACGAGTACGGCGAGCGCAGCGCGCAGGTCATCCAGGCCAAGACGGTCGCCGACCTGAAGGAACTGTTCGACGACTTGCCGCCGCCGCACCCGAAACTGCCGGTACCCCTGCCCGCGCTGCCACCACCGTCGGCCACGGCGGCCCGCTACCAGTCGGCGGCGCCGGTGTCCAGCGACGGCCGGACCCCGGCGCAGCGGGCTGCCGCAGTCGCGATCGCCATCTCCGGCATCGTCAGCCTGCTGCTGTTCTTCGCGCTGAAGATCTGGGTGGTCTTCCTGATCCCCGCACTCATCGCAGTTGCGACCAGCGCGGTCTGGGGGAAGGGCTGGAACGACGGCGGTCGAGGCCGACGCTAGCGATTCCGCGCCAAAGACCAGCCCTGACGACCAGCACTCGGCACTGAAGATCAGCACCAGAAGATCAGCACTGCAAGATCAGCACTGCTGACAAATCCAGACCGCGGGTGCAGGGTGGAGTCCATGACCGTCAACCACTCTCGCGCACTTGGCACCTGCACCCTCGGCTCCGAGGCTCACGGCAGTGATCTTCAGGTTTCCACCATCGGGCTCGGTTGCATGGGCATGTCCGAGTTTTACGGCAGGGCCGACGAGTCCGAGGCGGTGCGCACCATCCACCGCGCGCTGGACCTCGGGGTGACGCTGCTGGACACCGCCGACATGTACGGCCCATTCACCAACGAGAAGCTCGTCGGCGGCGCGATTTCTGGCCGGCGCGAGGAGGTGGTGCTGGCAACCAAGTTCGGCAATGTCCGTGATCCGGAGGACCCCACCCATCGCTGGATCGACGGTAGCCCGGAATACGTCAAGCGGGCGTGCGACGCAAGCCTGCAGCGTCTTGGGGTTGACCACATCGACCTGTACTACCAACACCGGGTCGACCAGTCCGTGCCCATCGACGAGACCGTCGGCGCAATGGCGGATCTCGTTACCGCGGGCAAGGTACGGCGGCTTGGCCTGTCCGAGGCCTCGGCCACCACCATCCGGCGGGCGAACGCGGTACACCCGATCACCGCGCTGCAGACCGAGTACTCGCTGTGGACACGGCACATCGAGAACGAGATCCTGCCCACCATCAGGGATCTGGGGATCGGCCTCGTGCCGTATTCACCGCTGGGCCGGGGTTTCCTGACCGGCACCATCACCTCCGCCGACGCCCTGGCACCGGACGACTTCCGCCGGCAGAACCCGAGGTTCGTCGGTGACGCGCTGGCCGCCAACCTGGCGCTGGTCGACCGGGTCAGGACGCTTGCCGATCGCAAGGGCGTCACTCCCGGTCAACTCGCGTTGGCCTGGGTGCTCGCCCAGGGCGAGGACGTGGTGCCGATCCCCGGCACCAAACGGGTCAGCTACCTCGAGGAGAACGTTGCCGCGGCAAGCCTCGCGCTGACCGACACCGACGTGGCCGAACTGGAGAAGGCCATCCCCGCCGACTCGGTGGTCGGCGAGCGCTATCCGGACATGTCGAGCATCGATCAGCGGTCCTAGCCGCCGCCGGCAGCGGTGCAAACCATCCCGCCACCCCCGGTCATCCGACGGCGCTGAGGCCGACGGCCGAAGGACCGTCAGGCCACCGGCGACTCGACCAGTTCGCGCACCTCCGGCGCCTCCAGCCTGGCCTTCTCGGCCGACTCGTCGTCGGGCTCGGTCTGCGACAGCCGCTCGGCGTCGACTCTTGCCTGGTACGAATCGATCTCGCGCTGGGTCTGCTCCGGCGTCCAGCCCAGTAGCGGCGCCATGATCTCCGCGACGCGGTGCATCGACTCGGTGCCGCGGTGCGCGTATTCGATGGAGATCCTGGTCCGTCTGGCCAGCACGTCCTCCAGGTGCAGGGCGGCCTCGTGGGTGACCGCATGGAGCACCTCGACCTGGAGGTAGTCGTCGGCACCCGGAATCGGCTGCAGCAGCGACGGGTCGCCGTCCGGCCCCGTGGTCAGCTTCAGCAACTCGTGGATCTCCGAGCCGTAGCGGTCCAGCAGGTGGCGGATCCGGTACGGATGCACCCCGTGCTGGGCGGCCAACCGGTCCGCCTGGTTGACCAGCGCCTGATAGCCGATGGCGCCGAGCAGCGGCACGTCCTGCGTGCACGACGGATTGATCCGGCCCGGCAGATCCTCGGCAGCAGCCTCCACCGCATCGGCACCCATCACCCGGTACGTCGTGTACTTGCCACCGGCGATGGCGATCAGGCCCGGCGCGACCCGCGCGACCGCGTGCTCGCGGGACAGCTTGGACGACTGCTCACTTTCCCCGGCCAACAGCGGCCGCAGGCCCGCGTACACGCCCTCGATGTCGTCATGGGTCAACGGCACCGCCAGCACCTTGTTGACGTGCTCGAGGATGTAGTCGATGTCGGCCTTCGTCGCCGCTGGGTGCGCGAGGTCGAGATGCCAGTCTGTGTCAGTCGTTCCGATGATCCAGTGCGATTTCCACGGGATGACGAAGAGCACCGATTTCTCGGTCTTCATCATGATGCCGCTTTCGGAGGTGATCCGGTCACGGGGAACCACCAGGTGCACTCCCTTTGACGCGCGTACCCGGAACCGGCCGCGACCACCCGACAGTCGCTGCAATTCGTCGGTCCACACCCCGGTCGAGTTGATCACCACTCTGGCCCGGACCGCGGTCTCCGCTCCGGTTTCCACGTCACGAACCCGAACCCCGGCCACCCGATCGGACTCCTTGATGAACCCCACCACCTGGGTGGACGTCCGCACCACCGCTCCGTACGCGGCGGCCGTGCGGGCGACGGTCAGGGTGTGCCGGGCGTCGTCGACCTGGCCGTCGTAGTACCGGATCCCGCCGACCAGCGCGTCCCGGCGGAGCCCGGGAACCAGCCGCAGCGCGCCGGCTCTGGTCAGGTGCTTGTGGCCGGGCACCGACCGCGCCCCGCCCATCGTGTCGTACATGATCAGCCCGGCGCCGACGTAGGGCCGTTCGACCGCGTGCTTGGACAGCGGGTAGAGGAACGAGACCGGCTTGGCCAGGTGCGGGCAGATCTTGGTGAGCATCAGTTCGCGCTCGTGCAGGGCCTCGCGGACCAGGCCGAACTCGAACATCTCCAGGTAGCGCAGGCCGCCGTGGAAGAGCTTCGAGGACCTGGAAGAGGTCCCGGACGCGATGTCCCTGGCCTCGACCAAGGCCACCGACAGGCCTCTGGTCACCGCGTCCAACGCTGCTCCGGCGCCGACGACGCCGCCACCGATGACCACCACGTCGAAGAGCTCATTGCCCAGCCTGTCGAAGCTGGCCTTCCGATCGGCCGGACCCAGCTGGGCCGCCCCGACGACTCCGTCTCCGGTCATCTGGCACGTCCTTTCTGCTCCGGCATCACCGGAGTGGGAGCCGGGCAATCAGACACCGGCAACCTCACGCTACCTGCGCGGAGCCAGGCCGCAACCGGACCGAAGGTCACCTGACACATCGGGCCGAAGATCAGTTCAGCTGCGATCGGCAGCGAAGTGCATCAGCCGTCGCCCGACCTCGGTGATGGACCCGGACAGCGACGGGTAGACACTGAACGTGTAAGCGAGATCCTTTGCGGTGAGTCGGTTCTGGACGGCGACGGCGATCGGCAGGATGAGTTCGGCGGCCGACGGGGCGACCACCACTCCACCGATCACGATGCCCGTCATCGGCCGCACCATCAGTTTGACGAAGCCCTCGCGCAGATTCAACATCTTGGCCCGCGCGTTGGTGGACAGCGGCAACATCACCACGATGGCCGGCGTGGGTTCGGCTTCGGCCTCCACCTGCGAGTAGCCGACGGTGGCGATCTCCGGGTGGGTGAAGACCGTCGAGGACACCGTCTTGAGCCGCAACGGCGGGACGCCCTCGCCCAGCGCATGCCACATCGCGATCCGGCCCTGCATGGCCGCGACCGAGGCCAGCATGAGCACCCCGGTGCAATCGCCCGCGGCGTAGATCCCGGACACCGAGGTGCGTGACACCTTGTCGACGGTGATGAAACCGCCCTTGTCCGTCTGCACGCCGACCGACTCCAGGCCGATGTCGCCGGTGTTGGGGACGGCGCCGACGGTCATCAGCGCGTGGCTGCCGCGCACCTCCCGGCCGTCCTGCAGGGTGACGAGCACCCCGTCACCCTCCCGGACCACGGAGGTCGCCCTGGCCCGCCTGGCCAGCACGCTGCCGCGGGAGGAGAACACCTCCTCGATGACGGCGGCGGCATCGGCGTCCTGGCTGGGCAGCACCCGGTCCCGGCTGGACACCAGGGTCACTTTGACGCCCATTTCGGTGTACGCCGACGCGAACTCGGCGCCGGTGACACCCGAGCCCACCACCACGAGGTGTTCGGGCAGCTTCGGCAGCGCGTACACCTGACGCCAGGTCAGGATCCGTTCGCCGTCCGGCTCGGCGTCGGGCAGGATCCGGGGGCAGGCGCCGGTGGCGATCAGTACGCCGTCCGCCATGCGCTCAGTGACGGTGCCGTCCGCGGCGTGCACGGCGACAACGTGCGCAGCCAGCCCCGGCGCCGAATCCGCCAGAACCGCTGTGCCATCGACGATCTCGACTCCGTCGGCCACCAACCTGGCGCGGATGTCCACCGATTGGGCCAGCGCAAGGCCGTTCACCCTGCCGTGCACCACGGCGACGTCGACCTCGACCTTGTCGGGATCGAGCATCACGCCCAGGCTCGGGGCCTCCCGTACGGCGGTCCGGCCTCCGGCGGAGGCGATGAACGTCTTGGACGGCACGCAATCGGTCAGCACGCAGGCGCCGCCGATCCCGTCACGTTCGACCAGCGTCACGGTCGCGCCGTACTGCACGGCGACCAGCGCGGCCTCATAGCCGGCCGGTCCGCCACCCATGATCACGATCCGGGTCATCGATTCACGCTCCCTGTCGGACGCCGGGGCAAACGCCCAGTCCTACCGCCGGGCACCACGGTAGCCGGGGCCGCCCACTAGGCTCAGCAACCATGGCGTTGTACGCGGCCTACGGGTCCAACATGGACCCGAGCCATATGCTCCAGCGCTGTCCCTCCTCACCGGTGGCCGGCACCGGCTGGCTGCCCGGCTGGCGGCTGACCTTCGGCGGCGAGGACCTCAGCTGGGACGGTGCCATGTCGATGGTGGTCGAGGACCCGGACTCCGCTGTCTTCGTGGTGCTCTACGACATGGCCGACTCGGACGAGCGGACCCTCGACTCGTGGGAGGGCGCCGACCTCGGGCTGTACAGCAAGATCCGGCTGCGGGTGCACACCCTGGAGGGTGAGGTGCTGGCCTGGCTGTACGCCTTGCAGGCGTTCGAGGGCGGACTGCCGTCGGCGCGCTACCTCGGTGTCATCGCGGACGCCGCGGAGGCCGCCGACGCGCCCGCCGAATACGTCAAGGACCTTCGCGAGCGGCCCACCCGCTCGCCGAGCACGGGGTGATCACCTTGATCGGGAACTCCAGAAAGACCGCGCAGCCCAAGACCGTCCAGAACAAGACCGTCCAGAACAAGACCGTGCCCACCGACGGCGACGTGGCAGCTTTCGTCGCCGCGATCGCCGATCCGACCCGGCGCGCCGAAGCCCAGCTGCTGGCCGGCCTGATGGCCGAGGTCACCGGCGAGCGGCCCGCCATGTGGGGCAGCGCCATCGTCGGGTTCGGGTCCGTGCATAATCGCTACGCGTCCGGTCGCGAAGGCGATTCACCGCGGGTGGGCTTCGCGCCCCGGAAGGCGCAGAGCGTGGTGTACGTCCGGGGAGGATTCGATGCCTACCAGGACCTGCTGCCGCGGATGGGCAACCACTCGATCGGCAAGGGCTGCCTCTATCTGAAGCGGGTCGCGGACGCCGACCCTGAGGCGTTTCGCGCGCTGGTGGACCGCTCCTACCGCTGGGCGGAGGCCGAGTAGGTGTCGATCATGGTCGAGGACTCCGCCCCCCGCGACCACGATCGGGTCGCCCCGGTCAGAGCCGGCAGCGACGGCAGCGACCATCGTCATGAAACGGTGCTTTGCGGATAGGTGCAGGGTGAATGTCAGCGCCGAGAAGGCCGCTCGTGCGTGGGATGTGGATCAAGTTGATTCGCATGGTGGTGGATGTCGGCGTCGGCGATCCGCCCGATGGCGGGCAGTTGCGGTGGGGTTGGTCAGATCACTTCGGGTGCGTGGATGACGGTTCTGTCATGTGGTGTGAACTCATCACGGCAGCGGCGCTGTCCAGGTCACCCGGGTGCCGCCGCCGTCGGCGGGTGTGATGCTGCACGCCCCTCCGACCTGTTCGGCCCGGACCTGCATGTTGTCCAGTCCGCTGCGGGTGACGGTGTCCGGGATGCCGACGCCGTTGTCGCGGACGTCGATGACGAGGTCGTCGCCGACCGTGATGGTGACGGCGAGTTCGTCTGCCTGGGAGTGCCGTACCGCGTTGCTGACCGCTTCGCGGAGGACGGCTTCGGCGTGTTGGGCGACCTGGGCCGGGACGCGGTCGAGCTGGCCGGACATCCGGACGGTGGTCCTCAGTGGGGCGTCGGCGGTCAATTCGGTGATCACTGTGTGCAGGCTGGTGCGCAGCGGGGCCACCCCGGTGGGATCGGGCGACAGGTCGTAGATCGCCGAGCGGATGTCGATGATGATCTGCTGGAGCTGGTTCATGTGGTCGGTGATCCGCGCGGCCAGCTCGGGCGCCCGGATGCGCTGCTGGGTGCTTTGCATCGCCATGCCGACGCCGTAGAGCTGTTGCAGGACCTGATCGTGCATGTCCCGGGCGATCCGGTCGCGGTCGGCGAGCACCCTCAATTCGCGTTTGGCCCATTCGTTCTCGGCGTCCCGCAACGCCAGCGCCGCGTGGTCGGCGAACGTGGCGACAAGTTTGAGCGCGTGTTCGTCGTAGGCCGGCGACCCGGGCATCCGCGCCGTGACCAGCACCCCGGCCAACGACTTCCCGGTCCCGAGCGGCATCGCCAGCGCGGGACCGAATTGCACCCCGAGCCCGCGGGCGAGGTGGAAGGTGAATCTGTCCACGCTGCGCGGCACGTGATCGGTGAACACCGCGCCCGTGGTGGACCCGGCGACCGGGATGACCCGGCCGGTGATGGAGTCGTCCCCCATGCCGATGCACACCACCACCGAAAGCTCGGTGATCTCCCAGGGCGCGGCCTCCCGCTGCCGCGGCAGGGCGATCAGTGTGTAGTCCGAGGCGGTCAGCTCCTGCGCCCGGCTGGCGATCAACTGCAACGCGTTCTTGGTGTCGCTTCCGGCCAGGAGTTCGGTGGTGACCTCGCCGGTCGCCTCCAGCCACCTTTCCCGCCGTTGGCCCTGCTCGTACAGGTGCGCATTGTCGACCGCCGAACCGGCGGCCGCGGCCAGCCCCCGCACAATGATCTCGTCGTCCTTGGTGAAGTCCCGGCCGTCGGCCTTCTCGGCCAGGTACAGCCGCCCGAAAACCTCTCCGCGGGCCAGGATCGGGACGCCCAACAGAGTCCGCGTCGGTGGATGGTGTGGCGGGATTCCGATCGACGCTGCGTGCTGCGCCAGGTCGGACAGACGTAACGGCCCCAGTTTCTCGACGGGCACGCCCAGCACCCCGTGCCCGGTGGGTAACCGTCCGATCCGCTGCGCGGTGGCGTCGTCGACGCCGACGTGCACGAATTGCTCGAACATGCCGGCGTCGCCCAGGACGGCCAAGGCGCCGTAGCGTGCGTCGACCAGGTCGACCGCCGCCTCGACGATCTGCTTGAGGGTCGCGTCCAGGGCCAGCCCGGATGACACGGCGATCACCGCCCGGACCAGCGCGTCCATCCGTTCCCGGTACCCGCCCACGATCTGCTCCGGACGCACCGCCCGATCCACGCCGTCCACCGTTAAGCACTCAGCAATCCAACGGCGCCGCCGATAGCGATCGAACCGATCGTGGTCGCCTGGCGTGCAGATCGGGCGCACGCTGGGCACCGGTGTGGGCTGCTCAGCAGGCCGCCCAGGGCAATCGCCTCCGTTGCCCCGGGCGTGCGCACATCAAGCGCGCTCGAGGTGTCGGCGCCGTCAGTACTGGGCATGTTTGTGCTCGCGGATCTCGGTGGACAGCACCGCGGCCTGGGTCCGACTGGACATACCCAGTTTCGCCAGCAGGTGCGAGACGTAATTCTTCACCGTTTTTTCGGCCACGAACATCCGGGCGGCGATCTGCCGATTGGTCAGCCCCTGCCCGATCAGCTCCAGCGTCGCACGTTCCTTCTCGGTTAACGCCGACAGCGGGCCGGGCGCCGGCCCGCCGGATTGCAGCCTGCTCATCAGCGCGGCGACGGCGCGCGGGTCCAGCAGCGAACGGCCCGACCCGACCGTGCGGACGGCCATCACCAGGTCGACACCGGTGATGTCCTTGACCACATAGCCGCTCGCCCCGGCCAGGAAGGCGTCCAGCATCGCCTTTTCCTCGGTGAACGAGGTGAGCATCAGACACTGCAGTTCCGGGAACCTCGAACGCAGTTCCCGGCACAACTCGATGCCATTGCCGTCGGGCAACCGCACGTCGAGCACCGCGACATCGGGGTGCAGCGCCGGTAGACGGGCCAACGTCTGGGCCACGGTCGACGCATCGCCGACGACCTTCATGCCATCGGCGCCGTTCAGCAGGTCGGCTACCCCCACTCGGACGACCTCGTGGTCGTCGGTCAGGAACACCGTCAGCACTGTCCACCCCGACCCGATGACCTCTCCGGCGCTGCCCCAGCCCACCGGCGGTAGCTCAGGAATATCGCGCACCCGGTGGGTCGGCGCGAACCCCGCCACCGTTGATTCCGGCATGATGCCGCAGACGGGCTCCACTCACCTGCGATGTTGGGTGAATCGCAACCAGCCACGTAGCGGTCGGGTTCACCCCATCGGTGCCGGCCGGGAATTCCGCCGACAGCAATAGTCGCGCATTCGTTCATGCCGGCTCACCCCTCATGGCGACCGTCACACCGTCAGTGACATTGAGTAGTCGCGTCTTCACTAAGGGTAACGCCGTCGTCGCAGCGACGCTACAGGGTCCCGCGTTCGGGGATGGCCGTTCACAGAAGTAGTTCACCGGCCGTCATCCCCTATCACCCGGGTGACCGATGGGTCGCGATAGAGGTCGCTGTGAAGCGTGGGCCACTCGGAAGAGCGGGCCGGCCGCGAGGATCCGTGACTGCAAGACAGTTCATCGGCAGCGGCGAGCGATCCCGACGGGCACGACGGCTCGAACAAGACGTCATCCGGGTCGCTGGCGAAGAAGACCGCTGCACTGCCGGCAGCACAAGGAGGACCCGGCGAACAACGATTGCCAGGCGGTGACCGCGTTGACCGACTTCCGAACGGCAGGAGACAATCACCAGCCCGATTCTGGTGCCGGCACGGAAGTCCACGCCGACATCGGTCCGGGTGACTGCTGATATCACCTCGACCACAAAGAGCGCATATTCAATGTGTTGGCCAATCGGGTGGCAGGGGGGTTCGGATGCTTCGTGATGACGAATACCACCCACGAAGCGTGATCGCTTCCCCATGGTGTCGACCGTCGGGGGTGATCCACACCGATTGATCACGCATGGATCGCTGGACCGGCCGGCCGCGCGAGTCCGACAACCGGGGAAGAAGACATGGACCAGTTCGTGGCGCAGTTGGAACGACAACCAGATGGCGGGTTGGTGGCCGTGCTCTACGTCAACGGCGGTCGGGCGGACACCCGGCCCGTCGGATCGGTACGACAGGGCAAGCGCCGGGCACACGACCTGCTGTGTGCAGCGGTGGACGCCCAGGTCAAACGGGCAGCCGCGGTTGACCGGGCTCGGCGGACCGCCCACGTTGAGCTGGTGCCGTGGGCCCGTGCCGGCACCACCCGCATGATGGCCCACACCGCCCGGTGATCACCATGGAACCGGAGTCCCCCGGTTTCACCCGGCGAATTGCGCAATCGTTTCAGGCAGGCATTGACGGACCGTTCCCCCGGGCGAGTCGAACAGCGCGGAGGCGTTGTGCCCGTGGGGGATTCAGTCGGTATCGCAGCAGCGGACGAGACCACTGGGCGGCATCGCGAGCAACCTCACCGCCCCACCGCAACCAAACCGTCGACGACGATCGCCGGCGGCACTGCCAGCCGGAGTCAAGCGGGCCCGCCCGGCCCACCAGCAACCCGGCCGGCGGAGATCGTCGGCGCGGCGTCCGGTGGTGGTGGTCGGGCAGAGGTCACCGGCCCAGTGTCCAATATGCCCACTTATCGGGCGCAACCTTGGGGCTCGCGAATGCGAAAGGGATTCTGATCGATTTGCCGAACCACCACGAATGTGCCGTGGGGTGGCCGACTCCGTACGAACGGTAATGGTTCCCATCGGAGAATTCCAACCAAAGAGTGAGCATTGTCCCCGAGGTAGGTGAACTGATCATTGGAATGTTGACAATTCCACGAGCTCAGGGGTGCAATTGTCACTGCTGAAGGGACAGCCGCCTGGAAGCGATGTCGCCGCCTCGAAGCCGCGACATCGTCAGAGTTCTCTAGCGTCCAGGGTCATCGGGTAGCGCTGACCGGTGGCTGGAGATCCCCAGTGAGGGGCAGGATCTCAGTCCGCGTCAGATCTTCAACCATTTCCGTCACCCGGCCGCGGCGATGTCTCGCGGAACGCCGCGAGCCTGACCGGGCTACCCGCCTGAGCGGGCGAACGAATCCCCCGCGCAGCTCGTGCCGGCGGGAACATCGGGCCGTCGGCACCTGAAAAGGAAGTGAGCCTTGTGATCGGACACGAAAAGGCCATGAGCAAGCATGACCGTCACGGTCACCGCCATCCGCGCGGTGACGAACCCGCCCGACACGACGAACCGGATCGCGCCGCCGGCGGATCCAGCGGGTGTCACCACGGCTGCCGGAAATGCTGGTCGACCTGTCGCCACGGGTGGGGCCGGCCTGTGATCGCCACCCACCGCGTGCCAGGGAATGGGCGACTGGCCGTCCTTCGGCCCGGACACCGAGCGTGCGGTGTCCCGGGCTCGCCGGGTCGCCCACGCCAAGGCGATCTGCGCGTCGTGCGCCGCGCTGCGCCAATGTCGGGTCTTCGCCCTGCGCACCGGACAGACCTCGGGGATCTGGGGTGGCCTGTCCGAGGAGGAACGCGGGCACCCCGCCCCGGTGCGCGTCCCGCCGGGCCGGCGCACCACCCCGGGCGTCCCGGGGAGTTCACCGGCGGCCGCGTGCCATGTCCGTTGACGCGGCGCCGATCCCGCCCCGGCGCGAACCCCCTGATGGAACCCGGCATCCGCCGGTGATGACCACCGCTGTGTTAAACGGCGCGCAGAAGTCCACCGTCGCGGTGCGCAGCGTACTGATCTACGACCAGCGGGCCACTGCCCGCGAGGCACTGACCCACGCGGTCACCGCCGCGATCTCGTCGCTCATCCACATCGCCTGCGTGGCGGACCCGTCGGATCTGTCCACGGCGTTCGCGGGCAACCCCGCGGACCTGGTGCTCATCGGACTGCACGACGCGACCGCCGGCACCGTCGACGCGGCGGAGCTGTTCCTGCAGCGCTATCCCTCCGCGCCGGTCGTCGTCTTCGGCGCGGTCGACGACACCCCAGTGCTGGCCGCGGCCGTTGCCCGCGGCGCGCGGGGCCTGATGCTGTGGTCCCCCTGGTGCGGCCGCACCCCGGTGCGGGGCTTTTCGATCGGTGCGCGGCCCGGCCTGCGCTCAGCACCCCAGCTGACCCTCATTCAGCGGACGGTCCTGCAGGGCATGAGCCAGGGCCGGTCCAACCGCGACATCGCCGAAGCCTTGGGCATCTCCGAAGACGCGGTGAAGTCACACGCCGCAAACCTGTACCGCAAACTCGGTGCACGTGACCGCGCGCACGCCGTCGCGTTGGGCCTGCGCCAGCGACTGGTGTCCTGACCCCCCGACGGCGGACCGTCCACACCTGTCCAGGGAAATCGTCGCGATGGTCGGGCCGAGCCCGGGCCTGGACCGGCGCGGGCTTGGTGGGGAGAATCCCGGGCTGCTACCGGATCTCCGGTGACGTCTTGACGACCGAGATTCCGCATAGTTCGGCGCACCCGGACATGGGCACTTGTCCATCCCGTCGACGACCCCGCCAGGCCAAACCTGGCGAAGAAATTCGCCAGATCACACACGGCGACAACGACCCGGCCATCACCTCGAAACTCAGCCTTGCCAAACGTATCTCGGCGGTCTGGCAAGTGCGAGAACCCCTTCGAAAACTTCAATCCGCTAGTCGACGCCTTGACGCGGCAGCGACCGCGACCCTGCCAGCCACCCGAACTGGCAGCAGATCGTCGACACCGTGCTGGTCCCGATGCCGCTGAAGGCGTCGCGGGCAGCGACAACGCCCCATTGCTGGCGAAGGCCACGACCCACATAGAACGGATCCAGAGTTCGTCAGGACCAACCTCACCGACTCGCTCGGGGGACGGCGGGCCGCGCCGGTGCCAACACGAGCAGCGGACAACGGCTGGATCAGCCGGTGCGCGCAGTTGCCGACAGCGCGGCCGGCAGCCCGGCCGGCACTCCTGCCGAGCCCCCCGCGCGCGGTACCCGGACCTGCGGGAGATCCAGGGTGAACGTGGTGCCGGCACCGACGGTGCTGGCCACCCGAATCTGCCCGCGGTGCGCGACCGCGATCGCCCGGGTGATCGACAGTCCCAGTCCCACGCCGGGTATCGCGTTCGCGCTGGCCGTGGACGCGCGGAAGAACCGGGAGAACAACCGGTCAACCTCATCGGCGGGAATGCCCACCCCGGTGTCGCTGATTGAGATCAGCGCCCGGGCTCCGTCGGCTCCGTCGGCTCCGTCGGTGCCGTCGGTGCCGAGGGTGACCGCCACCCGACCGCCGGACGGGGTGAACTTGACCGCGTTGGAGACAAGGTTGTCAACGGCCTGAGCGAGCCGCATCGGGTCGCCGCTGACGAACACCGGTTCCTCGCAGGCCGCCATCCGCAGGGTCACCCCGCGGGCAGCGGCGACCGGCCGAGCGCTGTCGATGGATGCAGCCACCACCGAGTGCAGTTCCACCGACTGCTCCTGCACCTGGAACCGGCCCGATTCCACCTGTGCGGTGAACAGCAGGTCGGACACGAGCCGCAGCAACCGGTTGGCGTTGCGCTCGATGGTGCCGACGTACTGGGCCTGTTCGGCCGTCAGCGGGGTCTCCTCGTCGTCCTCGAGCAGCTCGAGGTAACCCAGGATCGAACTCAACGGGGTGCGCAGTTCGTGCGAGATGAGGTTGACGAACTGATCTTTCATCCGCGCCTGTTCGCGATCGGCGGTCACGTCCGTCCCGACGAACAGGAACCCGTCGACATCCCCGGCGGCGTCCCGCCTGGCCGTCACCGCGACCTTGATGCTGAGCTCGCTGCCGTCACGGGTGGTGTACGTCCAATCCCTGACCTGGGGGTCGCCTGACCGCACCTCGGTGAGAAAAGTCTGCAACGAATCGGTCAACTCGTCGAACCCGTCGAACC
>JBBQGJ010000001.1:0-70911 GCA_038322925.1 Mycobacteriales bacterium | reverse complement strand
GAACTTCCAGGCCGGGCAGAACATCCCGAACCTGGTCATCGTCCCGGTCGGCGCGGACGGAAAGATCCAGCTGTACAACGGATCGGGCGGCACCGTCGACCTCCTCACCGACGTCGCCGGCTACATCCTCGGCGGCTGACTCGCGAAAGCGGACGGTGACCACCGCGCTGGACGTGGCCGCCCCGGTTCGTCGACGCCCGGTACGCCGGTGACTCCCCCAACGCCTAGCTCGGCGCCGATACCCCATGGGCTGACCCCACACTCGCCGACCGGCTCCCAGGCGACCTCGGCAGCCACCCGGGCGCCCGGCGGATCCGGGACCCGGCGATGCGCCGGTTCCAACCCGGCCCGGCGTTCGTCGGTGTTGCCACCGACGCGGGGTGGCGGGTCCTGACCCGCACCCCCGGCGGATGGCAAATCGCCACCCAAAACCCCGACCCGGGGTGCCGGAACCCCCGCCCCGCGGCTCCGCCATCCCACAACGGCCAGCAAGACCCCAACCAGGACCCTGACGACTTCCCCCAAACACCTTCCCCCGGTGGCCACCCGGACCATCACGGTCCAGGCGCACCCCACAACCGCGATAGTTCAGGGCTTCCTAAAGCCGCCGGAGGCTGGCCTGGCCATGAGATGAGCCCAGCGTTTCCGCAGGTGATGGCGGTAGCGGTGGGATTTGAACCCACGGAGGAGTTGCCCCCTCACACGCTTTCGAGGCGTGCTCCTTAGGCCGCTCGGACACGCTACCGACGAGCACTATACCGGCGGTTCGGCGCGGTTCTGACCCATCGGACGGGCCGGCAGCGTCATTTAGCCGGGGCCTGACGCTTCTCGCGAGCGGACCAACTCGTCAACGAGTTCCAGCACCTCGCCGACGTCCGGCGCGGCAGCGGACGGGCCGGACTCGGCACCGGACAGCGTCGCGCCGTAGTACATCCCGTCCCCGATCAGCATGATCAGTCGGGCCACCGCCGGGTCGCCGACCGCCGAGCGCAGCACCTCGTACCACCGGTCGTGGACACCGGCGAGCACCTCGCGGGTCCGGGGATGGGATCGCTGGAGCAGCCGCGTCGCCGCCAACAGCGACAGATCCAGCGGCGTCTGCGCGCTGGCCGAGGTCCGGATGTAGTACGCGGCGGGCCCCTCGGTCGCTGACTTCATGCTCACCAGGTCCGCGTCTGCCTGGGTCTTCAGTCGTACCAGGAGCCCTTCGATCAGGGCCTCGCGGGAACCGAAGTGGTAGAGCAGCCCACCCTTGGACACCCCCGCGGCCTTGGCCACGGCATCCAGCGTGGTCTCCCGCGCTCCGCGTTCGATCAGCAGGCGCTGGAATGCGTCGAGCACCTTCTCGCGGGCTGCTGGCGGGGGCGGCACGAGCCCACCGTAACGATCGGAAGTGCCGCGGCGCCCACCGGCGCACACAGCGGCGGTGGCGACGGAGATCACCACCCCGGTGCGGGAAGCGGAGTTGTTACTGTACCAGCTGGTCGGTATAGTAATGAGAAACGAACCTCGAACAGGAGCTGCGCACCATGTCCACCACCCTCGCGCCGAGAGCGGTCACCAGTTCGTCGACCGCCGCCGCGGCCGACCGTGCCCACAGGGCCGGAGCCCGCGAATGGACGGCGCTTGCCGTCCTGATGCTGCCCGTGCTGCTGGTCGCCGTGGACGCGACCGTGCTGAGCTTCGCACTGCCGTCGATCTCCGCCTCGCTGAATCCGACCGGCACCCAGCTGCTGTGGATGATCGACATCTACTCGCTGGTGCTGGCCGCGTTGCTCGTCTCCATGGGCAGCATCGCGGACCGGATCGGCCGTCGCCAACTGCTGATGATCGGCTCGTTCGGCTTCGCCGCGGTCTCCGCGGTGGCCGCCTACGCACCGACGGCCGAGGCTCTCATCGCCTCCCGCGCGCTGCTCGGGATCTTCGGCGCCATGCTGATGCCCTCGACGTTGTCGTTGCTGCGCAACATCTTTGCCGACCGCAGCCAGCGCCGGCTCGCCATCGCCATCTGGGCGGCGGCCTTCTCCGGCGGCGCCGCGCTCGGCCCGATCGTCGGCGGCTTCCTGCTGGAGCACTTCTGGTGGGGCTCGGTGTTCCTGATGGCCGTGCCCGTCCTCGGGGTGTTCCTGGTGCTCGCGCCGATCGTCGTGCCGGAATCGAAGGACGCCTCGCCCGGTCCGTTCGACATGGTCAGCATCGCGCTGTCGCTGGCCGTGATGGTGCCGGTCGTCTACGCCATCAAGAGCATCGCCAAGGAGGGCCTGACGCTGACCGCCGCCGCTCTGGTGACCGTCGGGCTGGCCGCCGGTGCGCTGTTCGTCCGCCGCCAGCTGCGCCGGCCACAGCCGATGCTGGATGTCCGGTTGCTCCGGCAGAGCACCTTCACCGGGTCGGTGCTGGCCAACCTGCTGAGCATCTTCTCGCTGGTCGGGTTCCTGTTCTTCATCTCGCAGTACCTGCAGCTGGTCGCCGGTCAGGGGCCGATGCAGGCCGGCTTCAGCCTGCTGCCGGGCCTGGTCGTCACCATGGTTGCCGGGCTCGCGATGGTGCCGCTGGTCCGCAGGGTCGGTCCCCGGGTGATCATCACCGGCGGCCTGCTGATCAGCGCGGCCGGGTACGGCGCGGTGGTGTTCGGTGCGCAGCAGGGTTCGACGACGGCGCTGCTGCTGGCGTTCGTGCTGCTGTCGCTGGGCATCGGCGCCGCGGAGACGATCTCCAACGACGTGATCCTGTCCAGCGTGAATGCCGACAAGGCCGGCGCCGCGTCCGCGATCTCGGAAACGGCGTACGAGCTTGGCGCCGTGTTGGGCACCGCCGTCCTCGGCGGGATCCTCACTGCGACGTACAGCGCCCACGTGGTGCTGCCGGCGGGATTAACTGTCACCGCTGCCGCTTCTGCCACCGAAACCCTCGGCGGGGCAACCGCTGTCGCGTCGTCGTTGCCCGCGCCGCAGGCCGCCGAGCTGCTCGCCTCCGCGCAGCAGGCGTTCGGCAGCGGTGTCGGTATCACCTCGGTGATTGCCGCCGCGGTCATGCTCGGTGCCGCGGCGATGGTCTGGTTCGCCCTGCGCGCGACGAGAGCCGAAGTCTGATGTGGGTCAGCGCTGCCGGGCGATCTCCCGCAGCGCGGGGATGACCTCCTCGGCGAATTGCTCCAGCGTCCGCGGATCATCCGAGAACAGCACGAACGTGTCGATGCCGTCCTGGACGGCGAGTTGGCCCAGCACCTCCACCCAGTGCGCGCTCGGTCCGTGCAACGTGGAGGTGGTGTCAGTGGTGTCAGCGGCGTCAGCGGCGTCAGCGGCGTCAGCGGCGTCAGCGGCGTCAGCGGCGTCAGCGGCGTCAGCGGCGTCAGCGGCGAACTCTCCCGACACGTTGAGGATTCTGCGGGTCTCCCGTGGGTCCCGCCCGGCCGCGACGGCAGCCTCGTCGATGGCCCGGTTCCCGGCGGTCAGCGCACCCGGCTCCAGTCGGCCGAGCGAGGGCAACCAGCCGTCGGCCTTGCGGCCGACCAGGCGTTGCATCCGCGGCCGGTGGGCGCCGATCCAGATCGGGATGCGATGCGCGGGTGCCGGCCCCCGCTTGCCCGCCCACACGGATCCGCTGCGTGCGGGAAGCAACCCAGGTCAGCAGGGTCCAGGTGTCCAGGAACCTGGGTTGGTAGGGGTGATCCTGGAACGTCACCAGGTCGTACCCGAGCCGTTCGCTCCGCTGAGCCAGCGCCACGACGGCGTCCGCCGAATCGTGACGGGGCGTGAGGGAGACGCCGAACTGGAGGGAGTGGCCGTAGCGGAGCGAGGTCATCCCCGGTCATCTCCCGACAGGGGCGCCGCGGGTTGCTGCCCGGAGGCGGTGGGGGCGGACGTGCCGAGAGCCTGGCGAACCAGCGGCGCCACCCTGGTACCGAGCAACTCGATGGCCTTCAGCGACGCAGCCTGCGGCACGCTGGACAGATCCATCTGGAAACCCTGACGGTCGTGCTGCAGGTGCCCGTGCAGGTCCACGATCCGTTCCGCGATCTCTTCCGGCCCACCGATGAAATACGCGCCGCCCGGCGCTGCCTGCGCCTCGAAGGAGGCCCGATCGGGCATCGGGAACCCGCGCTCCCTCGAGATCCGCCGCATGGAATCCAGCCAGTGCGGGAAGAACGTGTTCAGCGCCTTGCCGTCGTCGGAAACGAACCCCATCCCGGACACCGCCACCTCCGGGGCGGTCGCGCGGGGGCTGTCGGACTGCTCGAACGCCCGCCGGTACAGGTCCACCAGCGGCGCGAACCGCGCGGGCTGGCCGCCGATGATGGCGTAGTTGATCGGCAACCCCAACAGACCCGCCCGCACGGACGACTCCGGGTTGCCACCGGTCGCCACCGAGATCCGCAGATGCTCGCCAAGGCCAGGCTTCGGGTACGGACGGGGCAGGATCACCGCGTCCTTCAGCGCGGGCCGGAACCGGCCCGACCAGGTCACCGGGTTCCCGTCGTCGATCAGCAGCAGCAGTTGGATCTTCTCGTCGTACAGCGCGTCGTAGTCGCTCAGCTCGGCGCCGAATAACGGGTACGACTCGATGAACGACCCGCGGCCGGCCATCAGCTCGACCCTGCCGCTGGAGATCAGGTCGATCGTCGCGAACTGTTGGTACACCCGCACCGGATCCTCGGTGCTCAGCACGGTGACGGCGCTGCTCAGCCCGATCCGTGAGGTCTGCGCCGCTGCGGCCGCGAGCACGATGCTCGGGGACGACACCGCGTAGTCCGGCCGGTGGTGCTCGCCGATCCCGAAGAAGTCAAGGCCGATCTGTTCGGCCAACCGGATCCGTTCCAGCAGGTCGAGCAGCCGCCGGCCGGGTGACACCTTCTCCCGGGTGACCGGGTTCGGGTGGATGTCACCGAAGCTGTAGACGCCGAGTTCCATGGCAGCGCAATCCCCTCTCTGGGCATTTCCCATCTTCTCGGCCGGTGTGTCCCCGTTGGCGTCCGCTCGGCCTGACGACCGGTGAGCGTTGGGTCCGTGATGGTCAATCCCGACGGCCCGCGAAAAAATCCCGCACCAGCGCGGCGCAGTCGGCCTCGAGAACTCCGCCGCGCACCTCGACCCGGTGGGTCAGCCGCCGGTCCCGCAGCACATCCCACAGCGACCCGGCGGCGCCGGTCCTGGGCTCCCAGCAGCCGAAGACCACCCGGTCCACCCGGGCGGCGCCGATGGCGCCGGCACACATGGTGCACGGTTCGACGGTGACGGCCAGCGTGCAGCCCGCGAGGTCCCAGCCGTCCAGTGCCACGGCGGCGGCACGCAGGGCGACGATCTCGGCGTGCGCGGTGGGGTCCCCAGTGGCCTCGCGGGCGTTGCAACCCTCACCGACGATCTCCCCCGACGGCCCGAGCACCAGCGCGCCGACCGGGACGTCACCGGTGTCGAGAGCCGGCGCGGCCAGGGCGAGCGCGATCCGGATCAGATCCTCGTCCGAGTAGGTGCGATCGGTGAGCGGGGCACCGACGCCGGTGCGGCCGCCGAGCCGCCGACCGGACGGATCGCGAGAGCCGGTCATGTGGTGTTGCCGGTGGGCCCGGTCAGGCCTTTTCCAGCACCGCGGCGAACTGGTCGCCGAAGCCGCACCGCTGCGCGATCATCGCCAGCTGTTCGTCGGGGTACAGGTCGACCTCGTCGACGATCAGTTGCATCTCCTGCTCGCCGACGCCCAGATCGGCCAGCAGGGTCAGGTCGCCCTCCGGCCAGGGGTCGTCGTCGACGTCGTCGTCCTCCGGAGTCGGCACCTGCAGGAGATCGAGCACGTCGGCGGCGATGTCGTAGTCGAGGCCGGCGGTCGCGTCGGAGAGCAACAGCGCTGCACCGCCGGGAATCGGCCGGACGATGACGAAGAATTCGTCGTCCACCGCCACCATGCCGAAGACCGGGCCGGCCGTCGCCACCTGGCGCAGCGCGGTGATCACGCCGTCCAGGTCGTCCAGGAGTTCTGGGGCCAGCAACGAGCACCGCCAGGAGGTTTCTTCTCGCGTGACAGCGACACCGAACCCCTCGGTCGTGGCAGTGCTCCCAGCGCTCACGAGTGGCAACGTTACGGCCTCCGCGTTGCCTCGGCTACGCAGCACCCGCCTTCCGGCCCTGCGGATCCGAACGTGGATATCCACGCATCGCGAACAGATGGCGCCGGACACATCCGCGGTGGGTGGTGGTCGGGGGGCACCACGCCCGCAGATGTGTCCGACGATGATGAGCGTATGCACCCCACCGCGCCGCCGCCATCACCTCTTTCGGCCGAAATCGCGCTGCCGTCCGCGCTCTGTGTACTCGGACTGGGCCTGATCGGCGGTTCGCTGGTCCGAGCGGCGGGGCCGCACCTTCCGGTATTCGGCTGGTCGCGGAGCGAGGACACCCGCCATGCGGCGGCCGGCGACGGCTGTGACGTGTCCGACACGGTCTCGGCCGCCCTCACCCGGGCGACCGAGACTGACGCCCTGGTGGTGCTGGCCTCACCCGTGACGGCCTTTCCCGGGCTGCTGCGGGCCATCGACGAGACCGCACCGACGGTCCGGTTGACCGACGTGGCGGGAGTGAAGGCCGGCGTCGAGGACGAGGTGGCTGCGCTGGCACCGCGCACGCGGTTCATCGGCTCCCACCCGATGGCGGGCACCACCGCCTCGGGCTGGCATGCCGGGTCCGCCGACCTGTTCGCCGGTGCCGCCTGGGTGACGTGCCTCACCGACGACAGCGCGGTCGATGACTGGGCGCTGGTGGCCGCGCTCGCGCTCACCGTGGGCAGCCGGGTGATTCCGGCCGATCCCTCGGCGCACGACGCCGCCGTGGCCCGGATCTCCCACCTGCCGCACCTGCTGGCGCTGGCGCTGGCGCAAGTCGGGCAGGCCGGCGGGTCGCTGGCGCTGGCCCTGGCGGCGTCGTCGTTCGCCGACGGCACCCGGGTGGCCGGCACCCGGCCGGAGCTGATCCGGGCGATGTGCGAGACCAACCGGGAGGAGCTGATCGGCGCGCTGGACGACGCCCTGGGTCTGCTCGGTGTCGCCCGCGGATCGCTGGCCTCCACCGGGTCACTGGCGAAGATCGCCGAGGGCGGCCACCTGGCGCGTCATGCCTTCGACGTCCGCGGCGCGGATCTGCAGCCCACGACCCTTCGCGGGGACGACCTGATCGAGCAGCTGCTGGCCGTCGGCGCCGCCGGCGGTCATGTGTCGGGGCTCGGGCGGGATTCGGCGGGGCTCGCCGTTCAGGCGTGGTACCCCGACGAGCTCTGAACTGTCGCTCAGGACCGTTGGCTGCCGGCGGGTCCCCGCAGGGACCAGGACCACGCGTAGGCGCCGTCGTCGACCACGCGCCCGCCTTCACCCATTTCCAGCGGCCGGAAGGTGTCCACCATGACGGCCAGTTCGTCGAAGTAGTGCTTGCCCAACGCCGCCTCCACCGCGCCCGCCTGCGGGCCGTGGGAGTGCCCACCGGGGTGCACACTGATCGAGCCCGGTCCGATGCCGGAGCCCTTGCGGGCCTCGTAGTCGCCGGCCACGTAGAACATGATCTCGTCGCTGTCCACGTTGGAGTGGTAGTACGGGACCGGGATCGCCAGCGGGTGGTAATCCACCTCACGCGGCACGAAATTGCAAACGACGAAGTTGGTGCCCTCGAAGACCTGGTGCACCGGGGGCGGCTGGTGCACCCGCCCGGTGATCGGCTCGAAATCGGCGACGTTGAACGTGTACGGGTACAGGCAGCCGTCCCAGCCGACCACGTCGAACGGGTGGTGCGGGCTGACCACGATCGACCCGACGATGCCGGACGGACCATTCCCGCGATGCTTGGTGTAGACCTCGACGTCGGCGCCATCCAGCAGCAGCGGCCCAGCCGGGCCG
This sequence comes from Mycobacteriales bacterium, assembly GCA_038322925.1. Classification (GTDB taxonomy): domain Bacteria; phylum Actinomycetota; class Actinomycetes; order Mycobacteriales; family Nakamurellaceae; genus Nakamurella. The sequence goes on along the minus strand of JBBQGJ010000001.1, from coordinate 63,038 downwards.
TGCAGATCCCTTTCGCAGTAAGGGGATTGCTCGAGCAGCTGACCGAAGCGCGACAGGTAGCGCTTGGGTGGCCCGATATGGCTGTTCCCCTCGATCGCGTAGACCCGCAGCGGACCCTGCTCGGTGACCGGCAGCCAGCGGTGCACCGTCGCGCGGGGAATGAGCACGTGGTCACCCTGCCGGGCGGTGAGCTCGCCGAAAACCGTTTGCACCAACGCCGCCCCGGCTTCGACGAACACGCACTCGTCACCGATCGCGTTGCGGTACAGCGGGCTGGGTTCCAGGGCCACCGCGTAGCAGATGCGGACGTCCGCGTTGCCCAGCACGAGCCGGCGACCGGTGACGACATCGACTCCCGCACCGGCGTTCTCACCGGGGAACAGGTCGTGCAGCCGCAGATGCCGGGGCATCAGCGGATGGTTGGGGGTGGTGGAGAGGTCGGGCAGATCCCAGACCCTGGCGTCGACCATCGCCGAGGGAATGTGCCGGTGGTAGAGCAGGGAGGAATCCGAGGAGAATCCCTCCTCGCCCATCAGTTCCTCGGAATACAGCCTGCCGGCCTCGTCCCGGAACTGGGTGTGCCGCTTGGCCGGAATGCTGCCGACGGTCCGGTAGAAGGCCATGGTCGCTCCCTTGCGACTGGTGATCTTGCGACTGGTGATCTTCCAACGATCATCGTTGGTGCCGACATTGTTTCCCGCCCATCGTTGCCGACCCGCACTGCGGCCTGAACGCGGTGATCTTCTCCCGATCCGCGCTCCGCTAGGGTCGGCAAGGTGTCAAGTCTCACCGACGAGATCCGGCGCCCACGATGACCAGTTGGCTGCCGTCCGCTGCCGGATCCGGCTTCGATGTCGACCACCTGCCGTACGGGGTGTTCGTCACCGGTGACGCCGCGCCGCGGGTCGGTGTTCGCATCGGTGACCAGGTTCTGGACGTCGCCGGGATCGCTCGAGCCGAAAAGCAGCAGTGGACAAGCATTGTCGATGCCGGCTCGCTGAATCCGCTGCTGGCGGCCGGGCCCGCGATCTGGTCGGCGGTCCGCGGGTTTCTGGTGGCCGCGCTGGCCGACGTGTCCTGGCAGGGCAGGGTCTCGCCCTATCTGCACGAGCTGTCCGACGTCCGGCTCCGGCTGCCGTTCCAGGTCGCCGACTATGTGGACTTCTATGCCAGCGAACATCACGCCATTGCCCTCGGCCGGCTGTTCCGGCCCGGCTCGGAACCGTTGCCGCCCAACTGGAAACACCTCCCCGTCGGGTACCACGGGCGGGCCGGCACCATCGTCCCGTCCGGCACCCCGATCGTGCGCCCCTGCGGCCAGCACAAGGAAGCGACCGAGCAATGGCCGGTCTTCGGCCCGTCCCGCCGGTTGGACGTGGAGGCCGAGATCGGGTTCGTCGTCGGGGCCGGATCGCAGCCAGCGCAACGCTTGTCCGTCAACGACTTCGCCGACCATGTGTTCGGCGTCTGCCTGGTGAACGACTGGAGCGCACGCGACATCCAGTCCTGGGAATACGTTCCGCTCGGCCCGTTCCTGGGAAAGTCCTTCGCCACCTCGATCTCGCACTGGATCACCCCGCTCACCGCGCTGGAGTCCGCCCGGGTTCCGCCGCCTGCCCGGTCCGTTCCGCTGCTGCCCTACCTGGCCGATGATCCGTCCGAGCCGTGGGGCCTTGACCTGTCGCTGACCATCGAGTGGAACGGCACCGTGGTCTCCCATCCACCCTTCGCGTCCACCTATTACACCGGCGCCCAGATGCTCGCCCATCTGACCGCAAACGGGGCGAGCGTGCGCACCGGCGATCTGTACGCCTCCGGAACCGTCTCCGGTCCCGGTGACCGGCAGGCCGGATCGTTCGTCGAGCTGTCCGACGCCGGTCGGCTGCCGATCGTGCTGGAAGACGGCGCGCTGCGATCCTTTCTGGAGGACGGCGACACCGTCACCATCCGAGCCAGCGCGCCCGGCGGCGGCGGGGGGCGGCTCGAACTCGGCGAGGTCACCGGAACCGTTGTGCCGGCTACTGAACCGGCCACCGAATCGGCCATCGAACCGACGACCGAACCAGCGGCCGGGTCGGCTCGTCGACACCAGACCCGGTGAGGTGTTCACGGCTGCACCCGGGGCCCGGCTACAGGTTGCCGCGGGCCGCCTGCTCCCGCTCGATCGACTCGAACAGCGCCTTGAAGTTGCCCTTGCCGAAGCCGAGCGAGCCGTGCCGTTCGATGAGGTCGAAGAAGATCGTCGGCCGGTCGCCGAGCGGCTTGGTGAAGATCTGCAGCAGGTACCCGTCCTCGTCCCGGTCGACCAGGATGCGGCGCTTCTTCAGTTCGTCGACGGGCACCCGGACGTGCCCGATCCGCTCTCGTAGCGCCGGGTCGTCGTAGTAGGCGTCAGGGGTGTCCAGGAACTCGACCCCCTCCGATCGCAGCACGTCGACGGTACGCAGGATGTCGTTGGTGGCCAGCGCCAGATGCTGGCAGCCGGGCTCGGTGTAGAACTCCAGGTATTCGTCGATCTGCGACTTCCGCTTGCCGGCGGCCGGCTCGTTGAGCGGGAATTTCACCCGGTGGTTGCCGTTGGCCACCACCTTGCTCATCAGCGCGGAATATTCGGTGGCGATGTCGTCACCGACGAATTCGGCCATGTTCACAAAGCCCATGACCTTGTTGTAGAACTCCACCCACTCGTTCATCCGGCCGAGTTCGACGTTCCCGACCGCGTGGTCCAACGCCTGGAACAATCGCCTCGGTGTGCCGTCGCGCTTGACGAAGCCCGATCGCCTGGCCACATAGCCGGGCAGGTAGGGGCCGGCGTATCGGCTGCGGTCGATGAGGGTGTGCCGGGTGTGCCCGTAGGTGGCGATCGCCGCGATCCGGACGGTGCCGTGCTCGTCGGACTCGTCGTGCGGTTCGTGAAGGATGGTGGCGCCCTGTGCGCGGGCGTGCCGGATGCACCGATCGACGTCGACGACCTCCATGGCCAGGTCGACCACCCCGTCACCGTGCCGGCGGTGCTCGTCCAGCAGTCCACTGCCCGGGTCGACCCCGCCGTTGATCACGAACCGGGCGGATCCGGAGGTCAGTACGTACGACTTGTGGTCGCGATTGCCGACCTCGGGACCCGAGTAGGCGACAAGCTCCATGCCCCAGGCGGACTGGAAATAGTGCGCGGTCTGGGTGGCGTTGCCGCAGACGAAAACCACCGCGTCCATGGCGTCCACCGGGAACGGATCCGCACTCACGTCGTGCTCGACCAACCCGACGAGCCGGCTGAGCGAGTCGGCGTCCAACTGGGCGGCACGTTCCTGCCCGGTGAGCGGACGGTGCTCGGCGGGCGTGGGGGTCTGGGTCGGCAGTAGCGGGCTGATGCGAGGGGTGGTGGTGGTCACGAATCCTCCGGGGCGTCGTCGGTGACGGGCCGTCGATGGTGACGGGATGGCTGACCGCAGCGTGCGCTGCGTCACCACGGCTGGGCAACCGGCTACGATTACGCTGATCAGTCTGTACAGATTGCTGAGTTAGTCTTCCTTTTGACTGCACATCCTGCTCAGGAAACGGAGCCATCGAGGAGACGCCGTGCCGATCGATCGCCTTGACGCCGACATCCTGGAGCTGTTCACCGTCGAACCCAGGATCGGAGTGCTCGAAGGGTCGCGGCGTTTGCGGGTCGCGCGCGGCACCGTGCAGGCCCGGTTGGACCGGATGCAGGACGCCGGGGTGATCGCCGATGTCGCGCCGACCGTCGACCCCGCGGCGCTGGGCTATCCGGTCACCGCGTTCGTCTCGCTGGAGATCGCTCAGGGCAGGGGGCGCGGCGCCGTGACGGGCCACTTGGACTCGATCCCCGAGGTGCTGGAGGTGCACACCATCACCGGGTCGGCCGACCTCATGGTCAGGGTCGTCGCGCGGTCCAACGCCGACCTGCAACGAGTGATCGACGACGTGGTGCGGGATCCGGCCGTGCTCCGGACGGCCACGGTGATCGCGCTGGATACACCGGTCGCCCGCCGAACCGGGCCGCTGGTGCGGGCCGCGGCGGGCATCTGACGACGGGCGAACCGCTCATCCCCATATCGCCCGCACGGTCAGCGCCAACCCGATGATCAGGGTGGCCACCAGCGCGGCGCGCACCAGGTACCGCTCATGGCGCCGGTCGCGGTCGATCTCGTCGACCATCTCCTGTTCGCTGGGCAGGGCAGGAACCACCAGGCCGGCGGGGACCACCGGTCCCGTCTCACCGACCGGCTGCGGATTGCTCATGCCATCACCCGTCCCACCTTCTCCGTCTTGTCCCAGACCTGGGCCGCACCACGGAACTCCTTGATGTAGGCGTCGAACGTGATGGCGCACAACAGGGGTCCATACCCGACCAGGTACATCAGTGTCGGCGCGAGCACCCTCCCGAATCGGGTTTTCTCGACGCGTTTGGTCAGCCACGCCGCCACCATGCACAGCGACAGCCACGCGTAGAGCGCGAGGGTGACGCAGTCCTCACCGATCGCGGTCAGCTCGAGGCCGAAGAGCGCGGGAATGGTGCGGAAGAACAGCTCCGGTGCGAACGCCGTCGCCATCACCAGTAGCGAGATCAGCCCGGGAAACGCCACGGCCTCCCGCCAGCTACGCCGGCCGGTCCGTGGCTCGATCTGCACCGTCATGGTGGTGATGAACAGGTAGGTGCAGGCGGCCAGGAACCAGGTCGCCCGGAAGGCGTCGGCGGCCAGGTCGCTGCCGAGCAGGAACAGCCCGATCAACCCGATCGAGGACAACACCATGGTGAGCGGCAACAGCAGGACCGAGAACCAGATCAACCCGAACGAGAATCCGCCGAGCCGGCGGTGTTTCCAGGGCCGGAACCACAGCCCGGCGAACCGCTTGGTGACTTGGACGTTCCCCCGTCCCCAGCGAAGCCGCTGTTTCCACAGTGCTCCGATGTCCTCGGGCTCTTCGGCGAGCACCACCGCGTAGGGCTCGAAGATCACCCTTCGCCCGTTGAGTTGGGTCAGGATGGTGGAGACGGTGTCCTCGGCCAGGGTGGTGGTGTCGATGCGCCCGCCGATCGCCTCCAGGTTCTCCCGCGAATGCAGTTGCGCACCGCCGGCCAGGCAGGCGAGCACCCCCAGGACGTTCTGGGCGCGACGGGCCGCGGTTTGGGCGGCCACGTACTCGTAGCCGATGAATCGGGTGAGATACCGGGGACGGGCGCTGCCCTCGCTGATGTACGCGGTCACCGCCCCCACCGTCGGATCGGCCAGGTGCCGGGTCATCTTCCGCAGGGAGTCGGGCCGGTAGATCACGTCCGCGTCCATGATCAGCACTGCTTCGGTCCAGTCCTGCTCGAGGAGGATGGAGATGCCGTGATTGAGGGTGTGGGCCTTGCCCTGGCCGCCGTTCTCCCGCCGGAGGTGGAAGACCCGGCCCGGGTACCTGGCGGCCCGTTCCAGCACGACGTCGGGAGTGTTGTCCGTGCTCGCATCGTCCACGACATAGACGCGCAGCCGGTCCGGCGGGTACTCCAACCGCACCAACCGGTCGATGGAGGTGCCGACGACGGCGCCCTCGTTCCAGGCCGGCACCACCACCGACACCCGCGGCAGGTACGGGGCGGCCTTGCGATAGTGATTGCGCCATGGGTGAATCGGGACCAGCAGATATTGGTAGAGCCCCACCGCGACCGGGATCGCACCGACGATGACGAACGCCAGGCACACCCAGGTCCCGATCGCGGTCACGGCGTTCACGGCGTTCACGGCGTGAGCCTGCCCCCGGGCGCCGCTCGTTCGTCCGTCAAACCGCGGGTCAGGTCCACCACTGCTCGATACCGCCCGACGTCCCGGCAGTGATGACTGTCCGTCGAGGCGACCAGGGTGACGCCGGCGATCTGCAACGCCGACACCACCCTGGCGCTCGGGCACGCCCATTTCTCGTTGACCTCGACCCAGGCGCCGGTCACCAGGGCGGCGTCCGCCAGGGCCGCCAGATGATCGTCGTGCAGATCGTCCTCGGTGAGGCCGACCTTGGGCAGCAGGGAGAACGGGTGTGCCAACTGCGCGTGCTCGACCCTGTGCATGGACCGGATCGTCGCCTCGATCAGGGTGTCAAGCAGGGTGGCCGCGGTCAATCCGCTCGCGCGTTCGGCGAGCACCCGGGACGGCGACCACGGGCCCTGCGGGCTCGGATACTGATGGTCGGCGATCAGTACCCGATCGACCCGATCCGCACGTCCGGGAGCCGTCCGCAGGTCCGGTGGAAGGTCGAGCCGGCCCGTCGCATCCAGGATCTTTGCCTCGACCCCGGTCAGCACCCGGAGTCGCTGTTCACGGCACGGCTGATCGGCGGCACCGCGTTCGCCGGCCGCCTCCACGGCCGGCTCGCCGACCGATCCGGCCACCGCGGCCAGGAACTCCGGCACCCAGGTGGTCGACTCGCGAACGTGATCGACCAGTCGCAGCTGGGTCAGCCCGGCCGCCCGCGCCGCGGTGATGTTCTCGATGACGGTGCTCTCGGCGTCGTCGGAAAACGTCGAGTGCACATGATGATCGCCTGCCAGGCCGGCCCAGGACGTGGTCGTCACCCGGATCTCGCTGCGACCAGGGTCGTCAGCGCGTCCAGTTGCGGACCCGGCACGTCACGGATGTCGCTCATCGGCAGGAAGACGTCCTCCAGGTGCCGCACGTTGGCGATCTCCCGGAAGTCCAACCACGCTGGCACCGGTCGGCCCAGCACGGTGTCGAGGGTCAGCGACGGCATGTCGATGCCGGCGGCGATGGTCAGTGGCATCGCGCCGGGAAAGCGCGGGTTGACCTCCAGCAGTGCGGCGCGCCCGTCACGGTCACGCCGCAGTTGCACGTTCGCCACCGTGGTCAGGCCGATCGCTGTTGCCACTCTGCGGGCCGCCTGCTCCAGCTCCTCGTCGTGAAAGGTCTGACCCGCGACGGATACCCCGGAATCGACCCGCAGCCGGGAGCGCGGGACAGCCGCCACCACCGTGCCGGCCACGTCGGCGAACACGTCGACCGAGTACTCGTCGCCGGGCAGGAGGTCCTGGACCAGCCGGGCGTCGTCGTCGCCGAGGCTGAGCAATTCGGCCTCGGACTCGACGACGCTGATCCCGCGGGAACCGGCGCCCCTGCGGGGTTTGACGATCACCGGGTACCGGCGGCCGACCGCGGCGGCCGGGCCGAGCAGGTCTGTGCGCGGGACCGGCAGGACGCCGTGGCATCGCCGCGCGAGGGCCAACTTGTCCAGGCAGGTTTCCACGGCCGCCAGGCTGGGGCAGGCCAGCGCGACCCCGGTTGCTGCCAGCTCCGACCGTCGGGCGGCGAGCACCGGCAGTTCGACATCGACAGTGGGGAAGAGCACGTCGACGCCCAGCAGCCGGCACAGCCCCAGCACGACGTCGCCGAACTCGGCGGCCAACCCGGGTGGAACCAGTACCCGCTGATCCGCAGGAACGAGGTACAGGCCGGCAGCGAAGCGGTCCATGTCTGCCGCGACGACCCGGACGTCGCCGCGGGCCAGCAGGGATCGGATCACGGCGATGCCGGCGGGTCCGCCCGCGCCGGTCACGAGCGCGGTCGTCTTCATCGGGACACCGGCTGGTCGTGGCCGAGCATCGTGACCTCCGACCGACCGCGGCCCAGGGCTTCGCCGCCCGCCGCGGCGATCAGACCGCGGGTATCCCTGATGACCTCGAGCGGTTCGCAGTTGGTGCCACCGCCGAAACGCGACCAGTAGCGCGCGGTGGCCAAGACGAAATCTGGTTCCAGGTAGTCACGAATGCCGAACTGGCTGGCGAAACACGCCAGCAGGGCCAGCTTGGTGTCGGTGAACCCGTCGATCGGTACGAACCGGTTCGGCTGGAAATCCACTGTGGCGGAGGGACTCTGGTAGCAGGCGAAGGTCGGGACCCCTCGGGTCGCAACGGACGCCGCCTGGTGGACGGCGCGGTGATCCTGGTGCCGGTCATATTGTGAGTGGGTGTATGCGGTCGTGGGATTGACCTCGGCGACGACCCGCTCGATGATCGAGACGGTGGGGTCTGCGGGGCCGATCTTGGTGTCCTGCAGGTCTTCCAGGAAGAGCCTGGCACCGATCAGTTCGGCCGCGGCCAGCGACTCGTTCTGCCGGGAATCGACGTCACCGCCACGGGCGCCACGGGACATCGTCAGGATCACCACGGCGTCTCCGGCTGCGCGGTGCGCAGCGAGCAGGCCACCCACTCCGATCTCCACATCGTCCGGATGCGCGCCGATCGCCAGCACCACCTGACTCCGGTTCGCCGCATCTCGTTCGTTGCGCAGGTCGATCAGCCTGCGCAGGGTGGCGGCGAACTGGCCCGCCGAAACCGGCTTGATCAAGAACTCGTCGATCTGGTTCCGCAGGGCGGTCACCGCGTAGTCCACCGAGGGGTAGCCCGTCATCATGGCGATCGGCATGGCCGGATCGGAGCGCCGCGCCTCGGTCGCCACTTCCAAGCCCGTCATGCCCGGGAGCTGGATGTCGCTGATCAGGATGTCCGTGCCGAATTTGCGGATGGTCTCGATCGCGGTCCTACCGTCGGCAACGACGTCGACGGCGATGCCCGGATATTTTGCCAGCACCAGTCTCGCGTACTCGGCGAGATCACGGTCGTCCTCGACGACCATCACTCGTATCGGTCTCTCCATCGCCAATCCCCCTTGCGCTGCGGTGATGCTGTGGGCGCTGGAGGGGTCTTGTCGTGTCGATCGTTGTCCCGCTCGCGCTCGGTGCCGTCACAGTCCGTCATCACGAAGCCTGAACTGGGTTACGCGCTGCTCATATAGGCCAAACAGGCTCATGTATCACTCTTTCAGAGTATCGCGACTTCGTCGCATCGCAATTGGCGCTCGAGTGTGAGCCCGAGAACTCCGAGTACCCGCCGGGGTGATTTGGGCCGCACAACCCGGCACGCGCGTGTGCGGCCCCGCGGTGATCCAGCGCCCGTAGGCTTGTTCCAGCCGTTTGCCCGCTCAGTCCCACCCCGGATCACCTCAGATCGGACCACCACATGCATCGCCTGTCAGGGTTCATGCGCACCTATTGGACAAGGGGCGAGCCCGGGCGAGCGACGCCGCGTTCACTGGTCGTGTTCATGCAGCGGATGTGGCTTGTCGCCCTCGCCTTCAAGCTGCTGGGGTCGTCCTGGGACGTGTCCTGGCACTTCAAGTGGCTGCGCGACGACCTGGCCGCTGCGCATGTGCTCAATACTGTCGGCACCGGCGTCGCCATCGGCCTGGTGCTCGCCCACACCTTCACCGGCTACGGCGCGGACCGGCGCTCGCTGCGGATCATGCAGATCGGCACCGGGATCTTCGTGCTGGCCGGGCCGATCGACATCATCAACCACCGGGTCAACGGGCTGGACCTGACCGCTTGGTCACCGTCACACCTGCTGCTCTATGGCGGCACCGCGGTGATGATCGCCGGCGTCATAAGGAACTGGTACCACTCGTACCCCGCTGATCACGGGTACACCCGGCAGTGGCATCTCGGGCTGGTGGCGCTCTGGGCGTTCATGTTCGAGAACATGTTCTTCCCGACCGGCCAGCAGGAGTACGGGATCCTCGAGGTCGCATCGTGGTTCCGCGGCCAGCCCTACGCCGAACCCGAGTTGTTGCAGTTCGCGGCCATCCAGCTCGGGCGGCCCGTGGACGACGTCGCGATCCAGTCGTTCGCGATGCCGATCGCGCCGTGGGTGTACCCGGTGTGGGCGATCGCGATCTGCGTGCCGCTGCTGGTGCTGGCCCGGATCATGGTCGGCCGGCGGTGGACCGCAACCATGGTGGTCGGCGGCTACGTCGCCTACCGCAGCCTGATCTGGCCGCTGCTGACGTTCACCATCTTCCCGCCGAGCGTGGTGCCGTTCTGGTTGCTGCTGGTGGGGGTGTGCGTCGACGCGGTGTTCCTGCTCCGGGTGAACGCCTATCTGCGTGCGGTGATCGGTGCCGTTGTCGTCTCGGTGGCCGGCTACGGAGCGATGTGGCTGCAGACCGTCGTGTCGTCGACGCCGACGGACCTGGCGGATCGGACGATCGGGCAGCTGCGGCAGGCCTTCGAGGCCGGCGATTCGCTGCACATGGTGCCGGTTGCCTGGACGTCGATCTGGCTCGCCTGCGCGGGGCTGCTGCTGACCTGGGCCGGCGTCACCCTGCTTGCGGACAGGACGGTCGGGCTGGACACTCGGCGGCCGCCCGGCCCGACGATGCGGTACGGAACAGAGCCGCTGCGCGACGCCCGCGGCGCCCTGGGCGGCTGGGCCGACTCGGACCGGGACGCCTCCACCCCCTCCCGCTGACCCCTTCGACAGCGCGGATCAAGATCGCCGGCGCGCACGAACGTCGCGGTTATGGGACTGGAGTGACTGAAGTCGCCTGGTTCAGCCGCGCCTGCGTATTTGATCCGCGCCGGGAGGGGGGCGCCGGATCGGGCGGGGTCGCCTTACCCTCGGCGGATGACGGCCATCCCTACCCCTGCCCTTGTGGTGCTGGTCGGGCCGTCCGGGTCGGGCAAGACCACCTGGGCCCGACAGCACTTCGCCTCCAACGAGATCGTCTCCTCCGACGCGCTGCGGGCGGTGGTCGGCAGCGGCGAGGGCGACCTGGACGCCTCCGATGACGCCTTCGCCGTACTCGACGCCGTCGTCGCCGCCCGCGCCCGGCGCGGGCTGACCACCGTCATCGACACCCTCGGCCTCGACCCGGCGCGCCGGGCCGAGGCGATGAGCATCGGCCGGGCGGCCGGCCTCCCGGTCGTCGCGGTCCGGTTCACCACCGAGCTCGATGTGTGCCGGCAGCGGAACCGGCTGCGGGACCGGCCGATCCCGGCTCCGGTGCTCACGGCACAGTTCCGCAAGGCGGGCGACGCCGACCTGGCTGCCGACGGATTCGATCTGATCACCGTCGCGGAACCCGAGTCCGTCCCGGAGCCGGCGCACGCCCCGGGAGGGAGCGCGGCCGCCGCGACGCAACGCGACCGGCCCGTGGGACTCCGGTTCGCCCTGCAGATCTCTGCGTTCCCCTGGGGAGCGGATCCGGCCGGGCCACGACAATGGCTCGCCGACGTCGCGCGGACCGCCGAACAGGCCGGGTTCGCCAAGATCGCCGTGATGGACCACCTGCTGCAGATCCCGCAGGTCGGCCGGGTCTGGGACCCGATCCCCGAGCCCTACGTCACCCTCGGGTACCTGGCCGGCGTCACCGAACGACTCGAACTCGGCGCGCTGGTCACGCCGGTGACGTTCCGATCCGCGCCGTTGCTCGCCAAGATCGTCGCCAGCCTGGACGCGGTGTCCGGGGGCCGGGCGTTCTGCGGGCTGGGTGCCGGGTGGTACGAGCGTGAACACGCCGCCTACGACCTGCCATTCCCCGACGCACGGACCCGGCTCGACGCGCTGGAGGCAACCATCGGCACCCTCCGGGCGTTTTGGGGTCCCGGTACCAAACCACATGGACGGTCGCCGGAAACGACGTGCTATCCGCGTCCCGGTCGGGTGCCGATCATCGTCGGCGGCGGTGGCGAACGCCGCACTTTGCGGATCGCCGCGGAGCTCGCGGACGGCTGCAATCTCAGCTCGTCGCTGCCGGTGCTCGACCACAAGCTGGAGGTGCTCCGCGGCCACCTGCAGCGCGCCGGACGGACAATCGACGACCTGCAGGTCACCGTGCTCGACCTGCCGATCGTCGGTGACGACCCTGATCAGGTGGGTCGCCTCGTCGAGGCGCATCGGGGCCGCACATCGGCCAAGTCTTACGCCGCGGTCCATCACGCGGGGACGGTGGAGCAGCAGGTCGGGCGGTACCGGTTGCTGGCGGACCGCGGCGTGCAGACAGTCTTCGTCAGCCTGCCCGACCTCGCCGGACCGGCTGAGATCGAGAAGTTCGCGCCCATCGTGCGGGCTTTCAACGAATGACCGCTGATGAGTGGGTGTCCCGTAGCGTGCTCAGAACGCGGTGACGGGCACCCGGGTGAGCACCACGGCGACCGCGAAGGCCAGCGCCAGCACGATCAATTCCCAGCCGCACCACACCGCAACGGCGGTCCGTCGACCCGCTGCAATTCGGGGCAACAGTCGCGTGCGCACCACCACCGCCAGCGCGGCGATCACCACGATCAGGACCGCCTTGGTCAGCACCAGCACCCCGTAGCGCGTGGTCCACAGCGAGGACGGCAGCGACGTGACGGGTGAGAGGGCGAGCTCCACCAGGCCGTTGAACAGCCCGGTCGTCCCGACCAGGAACACGCACCAGGTCGCCAGCTTCGAGTACCTCGGCAGGGCGATCGCCAGCAGGTCCGGATGGCGGCTCAGGAAGATGATCACGGCGCCGAGCGCGCCGGCCCACGCGGTGGCCGCCACCACGTGCAACTCCATGGAGACCATGCCGAGGTCGTGGTAGATCCAGTTCGACGCGTGACCGGTCAGCGGCAACGGCAACAACCCGAACAGCGCAACGCCGGCGCGCAGTTCGGCCGGGACGCTCTCGCCGTGCCGGATCGTCAGCCAGCCCAGCCACACCGAGACCAGCCCGCAGCCGGCGGACAGCAGCAGGCCCTTGCCGGCTGGGATGTTCGACAGGTAACTCCAGATCGCGCCGGGGGTCGGGACCGCCCCTGGCTGCAGCTCGGCTGTCAGCAGCACGATCGAGATCAGGGCCGCGACGGTCCAGAGCACCGAGGCCCACAACCCCACCCACCGGGTAGGCCGCATCACCGGCTCCGTCTTCGCCGGTCGGTCGAACCCGACCAACCGGGCGAGCAGAGCGACCCCGACTGTCGCCACCGCACCGAGGTCGAGCAGGGTGCGGGCCACCGGGATGCCGAACTGGACGATGGGTCCCGAGGTTTCCAGGACGCTGACCGGCTGCGGCTGCGTGGCGCCGGTGGCCACGATAGCCGCTGCCACCGCCACTGCCAGCAGGAGCCCGGCGAACAGGGCAGCGGAGCCGGTGAGCCCGGCGAAAATGACGGGCGCTCCGGCTCCCCGGGTTCTCCGGTCCGGTCGGGTCCGACCGCTTGTCGCCCGCTCCGAGCGGGGTGTCTCCCGCTCCGAGCGGGGCGTCGCCGCCGCCGGGTCGGTGCGGCGCGGCTGGACGGTACTCACGCCCGCCATGGTGGCACGATCGCAGCCCGGCCAGCCAACAGCTGACGCGTCGCCCGTCGCACGGATGCTCCCGGGAAGTCTGTGGATGCGTCAGCGCAGGCGTGGTAACGCGGCCAGGCGGAGATGACGGCGGGGGGCTCTGGCGCAGATGACGCCGTTGCGAGCACACAGACCCGCGGTCCGGTGCAGACGAACGCTGCGCTCCCGGGGGAGAGCCGGCCGTGATGCCTGCTGCCCGCACCCGGCGTCACAGCATGGCCTCGGCGTGCGCAGGAGGGCCGGCTCGCCAGGGATGATCAACAAGTCAGGCCATTTCAAGTCGTCCAGCAACGCGAAAAGGCCAGCAACGGTGATCACCGGGGGGACCACATCCCCGACAGCGCCGCCCGCCTCCAACTGCTCCCGCAGCACACGTCGTTCACCCTGTGCGGCTGCGCCCGGACTGCCCGCCGTCTTTCACGAACCTCGCTGGACGAGTGGCCAATCGGCCTTGCCGCCCATCCACAGATCTGGCTCACTCAGACTCGGGTTCGACAGCACGAGCGGTTCGGCGGCACGAGCGGTTCGGCGGCACGAGCGGTTCGCCGGACGTCAACCGCCTGACCCCTGTACCAACACCGTCCGGTATTCCCCGACGTCCCACTGGTCGGCCGTGGTCGCGGTCAAGGCATCGGCGCCCGACGCGCCAGTGTTGGACTGCCACGAGACGGTCCAGTTGGTGGTGGCCGTCACCGGCCACTTTCCGCTTCCACCGGTGCGTTCCTTCAGCGAACGCCAGGCGAACTTGTGCCCGCACGGCGGCTCCGCCCGCCAGTCAAACTCGGCGGGCGGCGCGACACCCGGACCCTGGCATGTCAGGGTCGTCGGCGCGCCCGGCACGTAGACGTCTCCTGCGGCCGGCTCGCCCAGCGACCAGGTTGTCGATGTCAGGGTCGCCGTGGCCGTCACGGACACATTGCCGGCCGCCACCGTCACGGACACCGACGGCGCGTCGTCGACCCATAACCAGTTCCACAAGTTGACTGCCAGCTTCGCCCGGTCGGGGCCGACGCCGATGGTCGGTGCCGGCACCACCAGCTGGGCGATGGCCCGCTGCGCCAACTGTTCCGGCGTGGGTGGTGGGGGTGCCGCCGGCCCGGCCGGACCCGCATTCGGTACGAAGCGGGTTTGAAGAGTCAGACCCAGAGGAACGTTGGGGTCACTGAGTGCGCACTTGTTGAGTTCGACGTGACCTGCGGAAGGGTCGTTGCCGCCCCACCACGAAGACTTCTCGCCAAGGTCCTCAACGGTCATCCATGGGCACGGGTCGACGGTGGACGCGTCAGCATCGGTGTCGGCATCTCCCGTTGTCGTCGGGGTGGTTGCTACCAGGGCTGGCGTGGTCCCCGTGGAGCCCGTGCTGCTCGCCACCGCGCGACAGCCAGCCCCTCCTTTGCATTCGACACCGGTCCCTTCGCCATTAGGCGGGGTTTCGGGAGCCGCTAGGCAAAGGGAGGCGGCAAATACCACCGGGATCAAGGGCCTCAACAAGTCTCCGACCAATCATCGGTCGTGAAGCTGACCGCCCATCGCCCGTCCTGCAACTGGACCATCTGGACGTTCGAAGGATGACGGAAATATGAGCCTGCTTGATCTGGCGCCTTGACCGAACCTCCGTTCGAATCCAGGTAGTCCGTCGCGGTCTTGTCTACGCAATCGACAATCTCAACGTTTCCCGGGCTCACCTTGATGACCTGAGGACTGGTGCCTGTGAACCCAACCACGCGGTAATTACCACCGGCCAAGTCGCTCAGAGTCTCCAACGCACTGGTTTTCGCGGGGCCTGTCGCGTACACCGAGATCTCGTCGGTCCAGTCGTCGCCCGGTTGTGCGACGGCTCGGTCCATCGTCCGCCAATACGACCGATACGAGGTGATGGCCGATTGCGCCGCCGCAACTTCGTCGGCGGCCAGGGTGGACGGCCAAGGCGGAGGTGACGACCCGTCCGAAGAGGCCGCGGTGACGGTGTCACTGGTGGGCGGGACAGTCGAGGTGGAGATCGTCGTACTCGCGGCAGCGACCGACGGTGTTGGCGCAGCTGACGATGCACTCGCTGAGATCGTGACTGGATCGGCGGAGTCGTTCGAGCAGCCAGCGAGCAGCGCGGCCAAGACCACCGAGACCAGAGCTGCGACCACACGCCGTGTCATCGCCCGACCTCCTCCGTCACCACCTGGCAATCCGAGGACGATACACAGCCGCACACGTCAACCGGAAACTCGCGTTCAACCAGAATGTGGACAAGCTCGCCTGGCCGGGCAACACGCGCAACGTCGGATGAGTACGGCGGTGTCCGCGCCGAAGGCTGAGCCAGCGATCGAGACCACCACCGCATCGACGCGCACCGCCCAGCGACAGGTTGTGCATTCTAGGCGGCGCGCGTCGGCACACCAGGTGGCGCCCTGACGGATGATCAACGAGTCAGGCCATTTCAGGTCGTCCTGCGACGCGAAAGGGCCGGGAACGGTGATCAGCCGAGGCCAACCAACCCATCGCCACCGTCAGCAGCACAGCGGGCAAGGCGCGGCGTGACGGCACACCGGTATGCGCCGTCAGAGCGACGCCTCCTGGTCACAGCGGCGCCGCAGGTCGGCACGGAAAGTCGGATCGGACAAGCTACCCAGCCCGTCAAGCATGACCCAACGGAACGACCAACAGGCAGTCCAACAACTGCCGGCAAACCACGCAGAACCGGTCGGCAGCGTCCTAGCGCTCCCGCACCACCCGCCCCGCCGCCCAGTCCGGCTGGTCGGACCGCCGCACCCCGCCGTCAGCGCCGAAGATCAGGAACGAGTCGAAGGTGCGGGCGAATGCCCGGTCGTGCGTGACGGCGACAACTGTGCCGTCGAACGCGTCAAGCGCCAGTTCCAACGCCTCGGCCGAATGCAGGTCGAGATTATCGGTGGGCTCGTCCAGCAAGAGCAGCGTCGCGCCGGACAACTCCAACAGCAGGATCTGCAACCGGGCCTGCTGACCGCCGGACAGCGTCTCGAACACCTGCTCACCGGCGCGGGCCAGGCCGTATCGGTCCAACGCCCGCGCCGCCTGTTCCCGCCCCATCCCGGCTCGGTGCTCTGTCCCCCGGTGCAGGATCTCCAGCAGCGTCCGGCCGGTCAGCTCGGGATGCGCATGGGTCTGCCGGAAGAACCCCGGACGCACCCGCGAGCCCAGCACGGCGCTCCCGGTGTGCGGAACGGCCGGCACATCGTCATCGGAGACCGGTTGGTGTTCCACTCCGGGGTCCGACCCGCCGCGGGCCAGTAGCCGAAGGAAATGCGATTTTCCTGAACCGTTGGACCCGAGCACCGCTACCCGGTCGCCGTAGAACACCTCCAGATCGAACGGCCGCATGAGCCCGGTCAATTCCAACCCCGCGCCCACCACCGCCCGCTTGGCGGTCCGACCGCCGGACAGCCGCATCCGGACCTTCTGCGTCAGCGGCACCGCCTCCGGCGGCCCGGCCTCCTCGAACTTCGCCAGACGGGTCTGTGCCGCTTGATATCTCGACGCAAGGCCATCGTTGTAGGCGGCCTTGGTCTTGTACATCAGCACCAGCGCCTTGAGCTTGGCGTGCTCTTCGTCCCACCGCCGGCGCAGTTCCTCCAACCTGGAGTTCCGGTCGTCCCTGGCCTGGCGATAGGTCGCGAAGGATCCTCCGTGCACCCAGGACACCGCCCCGGCGATCCCCGGTTCCAACGTCACGATGCGGGTCGCGGCACGCGCCAGCAGTTCGCGATCGTGGGAGATGAGCAGCACCGCCTTCGCGGTTGCGGCGAGCCGCTCCTCCAGCCATTGCTTGGCCGGCACATCGAGGTAGTTGTCGGGTTCGTCAAGCAGCAGCACCTCGTCCGGCCCGCCGAGCAGAAGTTCCAGGATGAGCCGCTTCTGCTCCCCGCCCGACAGGCTGGTCACCGCACGGTACTTCGCCCGGTCGTACGGCACTCCCAGTGCAGCCACCGTCGCCACGTCGAAGCGCGTCTCATGCCCGTACCCATCGACGTCCGCCCAATCGGCCAACGCGTGCGCATACTGCAACGAGACCTGATCCGAATCATCGGTCATCATCTCGAGCTCGACGGCGTCCAGCGACGCGGCCACCGTGCGCACCGGCTCCGGCGACACCGACAGCAGCAGGTCACGCACGGTCGAGGAGTCGCGCACCGAGCCGATGAACTGCGGCATCACCCCGAGGCTGCCAGAACGGACCACACTGCCATCCTCGCAAGGGATCTCGCCCGCGATGATGCGCATGATCGTGGTCTTGCCGGTGCCGTTGGGGCCGATCAAGGCGGTGACGGATCCGGGTCCCGTGCGGAACGAAACATCGGCCAGCAACGGCCTGCCGTCGGGCAGGCTGTAGCTGACGCCACTGGCTTCGATGTGTCCCACGCGGTCAGCCTGGGTGAGCGGACCATCTCCGTCAATTCCGTTACCGTTCGATCCTTGCAGGTTCCGTTGCCGTATCCGGCCCGTTGCCACCGCAGGGCCACACGACGGTGGATTCACCCGAACGTCCGTATCGCGCCGGTTCGGCGCGTGACCGATACCGTACGGGACGTGACTGCCGCTTTGTCCTCGGCATCGTTCTTGTCGTGGTCATCCGATGACGGTCGCCGCCTGGAAACGGTCAGGGTGGTGATCACCGAACGAGGGCTGCGCGCGAGCGGCTACCTGGTCGTCGTCGGCCGGGCAAGCCTGGGTGCGTCGTACTCCCTGCTCTGCGACTCCACGGGTCGGACCCGCCGGCTCACCGTTCGCAGCGACTCGCTGACCAGCGAACGCGGCCTGTCCCTGACCCGCACACCCGGCGGGCCGTGGCTCGACGGCGCGGGGAAATCACCACCGATGCCCGACCTCGACGTGGCCTTCGACATCGACTTGAATGCCAGTGCGTTCACCAATTCACTGGCCATTAGACGACTCGGTCTGCACCAGCGGTACGGCGAGGAGTCGATCACCGTCGCCGAGATTGCCGTCCCCGACCTCGCCGTCGAACCTGTCCAACACCGCTACAAGACCATCGAGGTGTCGGCCGACGGCGCGCGGATCGACCATCACGGGCCCTCCGGGCATCACGAGATCACAGTGGACCGAAAGGGTTTCGTGGTCAATGTGCCGCGCCTTTCCTATCGCTTAGGCTGACAGGGTGCACGCCGGGGGCAGGGACCGCCCCGCAGACCCGGCTGACCGGTCCGGCTTGAAGGGAATGACCGTGGTCGATTTCGACGAGTTGAAGAACAAGGCGCAGGAGCTCGCGGCGCAGCATTCGGACACGATCAAACAGGGCATCACCAAAGCCGGCGATTTCGTCGGCGAGAAGGTGGGGCACGACAAGGTCGACCCGGTCCAGGACAAGCTCCACGGCCTGGTCGACAAGGTTGCCGGTCGTGAGGATCCTCCTGCCCCGCAGACCCCACCGACAACGCCGGCGTGACGGGGCGGGCATGAGCCCGACGGTCTGGGGTTGTGCTGGGGAACTTCCGGGACCGTCCGCCGGCATGCTCCACTCACCTGAAATGACACATATCCGTGTTATTTCCATCAACTCTGCTATCGTCAGCGGGTGCCGTACGACGCGCAACTGACCTTCGCCGACCATGTCGGCCGTTTCTATGCGCGTCAGTACGCTTTCCCGCCGATGGCCGGACGCCTGCTGGGGTACCTGTTCGTCTGCGATCCCCCGCAGCAGACCATCGATGAGCTTGGTGAGGCGTTGTTGGCGAGCCGGAGCGCCATCACCGGCGCGGTGAAGCTGCTCGAGGGTTACCGGATGGTGCGGCGAACTCGGGTCGCTGGTGAGCGGATGGACCGGGTGAGCCTTGATCCGGCGAGTCAGCAGCCGCAGAACTTTGATTCAGCCATTCACACGGAGCATGCGGCACTGTTCCGGGAGGGATTGGCGCTACTGGCCGATGCTCCGCCGGATCGTCGCGCCCCGCTGGAGGAAATGGTCGCGCTGGCCGAGTTCCTCAGCGAGCGACTGCCCGCGCTGCGGACTGAATGGCAGACGCATCGCGATCAGCTGCTGGCTGCGGGAACACTGCCCAGTCCGCTCGATCCCCCGCGCACCCCGGAGCAGTCGCCGGGCGAACCCCACCGCCGACAACCTTCGAAAGGTTCTGCATCATGACTGATCCCGATCTGGCCGCACTTCGCGAGCGGGCCGACAACGGTAGCGCGGAAGCGGCCGACGAGCTGATCGAGCTTGCCACCGAGCGCGGCGACATCGACGAGTTACGTCGCCTTTCCGACCGTGGCAACGGCACGGCGACCGACCAGCTCATCGAGCTCGCCGGCGAAAGCGTGACGCCGACGAGCTCAGGCGCCTCGCCGACCGCGGGAACTCCGATGCGGCCGACCAGCTCATCGAGCTCGCCACCGAGCGCGGCGACATCGACGAATTGCGGCGCCTGTCCGACCGCGGGAACGGCACGGCGACCGACCAGCTGATCGAACTCGCCACCGAGCTGGATGACCTGGACGAGTTGCGCCGGCTCGCCGGCGAGGGCAATACGACCGCCGCCGAAGTGCTCGCGGAACTCATTGCCGAATAGCCGACCGAGCAGTGGGTCACCGAGCAAGTGGGTCACCGAGCAAGTGGGTCACTGAGCAAGTGGGTCACTGAGCAAGTGGGTCACTGAGCAAGTGGGTCACCGAGCAAGTGGGTCACCGAGCAAGTGGGTCACTGAGCAAGTGGGTCACTGAGCAAGTGGGTCACTGGGCGGTGGGTCACTGGGCGGTGGGTCACTGGGCGGTGGTCAGGAGCGCTGCCGACAACCCCCGCAAACGCGTCCATCACGAGACAGCCCCTCGGCGAGTATCTGCCGAGCGGCCATCTCGTCACGCGGTCGTTGCTACCAGCCGAGGAACCGCGAGCGCACAGGCGCCCCCGCTCAGGTTCCACGCAAGGTGGTTTGTGCCGACACCGCGGGGGGTCACCGGCGGAGGTGGCGGTGACGGCGCCGGTGTGCTGGTCGGCGGCGGGTCGTTGCTCACGCATGAGACACGCCAGCACCGGGATCCGTCCGTCTGGTCACCGACGACCGCACCCGCAAACACCGGCGTTGGCGGCCAGCAGGCCCGCCGAGAATGCGATGATCATCAGCAGACTCGCGGACCATGACCTGGGCTTTCATTTGCGCGCAGCGCCACGCCGGGCCGCCACCATCGTCGGGGCGATCACTGTCGCCACCAGTGCGCGGCACCCGGGGCCGCCGACATCGAGATTTCCGACACCGCCATCAGCCCGGCAGCTATCGCGGCGATCAAGGCCCTGCAGGCGAACCTTCGCCTGCGAAGAACCTCGTCCATGTCCTGCCTTCCAGAAATGCGGATCATGAACTGGAGTACGCAGGGATTTCCCATCCGGTTCTCAGCCGTTGCTGCTCAGGCACTCTCCCAGCCTGCGGGGTGCCACGCCGCCGTCTCAGCCCCGCGAGACAGTCGACCCCGCCGACGCCCGACGATCCGCCGCCGCTACCCGAGTCGTCGACAGAGCTGCCGGAAGCACAGCCGGCAGCTCAGTCGGCAGCTCAGTCGGCAGCTCAGTCGCGGCGGCCTGGATCCGTTTGACGGACACCGGGACGGCGGTCCGCATCGGCTGGGCGAACGAGGCGATCCGGTATTCGTGCAGCATCCTGCGAACGGCCTGTACGTCCGGATCACCTCCGCGCTCCGGCGGCAGTCCGCCGATCTTGTCCTCGACAAACCTTGTCAGTGAATGGATCTCGGCCAATCGTTGGCGATCGCGCGCGGGGTTGTCGCGGACCCGGCCGGCCCGCACGCCCAGGGCCTGCAGGTACCGGGTGAGGTCGGGCAGGTGCGCCGCGCCGGTGCGGGTGATGAAACCGGAGGCCATGGCCGCGGCGAGCTGGGTGCGCATGTCGGCCAGCAGGTCGGGGACCGCCGCGCCGGCCGAACCGTCGGCGAGAGCGTCGATCGCGCGGGCCGCGTCGCGCGCCGCGCGCAGCGCCTGCTCGGCGGCGACGACGACGTCGCGCACCGAACGATGCAGGTGCGGGGTGATCTTGGCGTTCAGCGCGGCGAACTCCGCCCGTGTCCAGGCCGGGCCGCCCGCCCAGTCGAGCAGCGCGTCGATGGCCGCTGCTGTCGCATCGTCCACCAGTGAGCCCACCGAACCGTAGGGCGTGGCGGCCAAGGTCAGCAGCTGATCGCGGGACAACGAGTTCCGCAGGTGGGCCAGCGCCGACGGCGCGTGAAGCATCAGCAGTCTGCGCGTCCCGCCGCGCATCGCCCTGGCCTGATCGGCGGCCGAGGCGAACACCGTGACACCGACCGTCTTTCCCTCGTCGACCAACGCCGGATAACCCTCCACCTGGTGGCCGTCGACGGAGCTGGTGACGGTCCGGTCGAGACCGCCTGCGGGGAACTCAGTCAATGCTGTGAACTCGACCATTCCCGACGCGGTGGCCACCGCCTTGCGCACGTCCGACTTCAACGTGTCCTGCAGCGCAGGGAGATCCTTCCCGGAGCCGACCGGCCGGCCGTCGGCGTCCACCACGGTGAAGGTCATCCGCAGGTGATCGGGGATCTTCGCCAGATCGAAATCCTGCTGCCTGACAACGATGCCGGTCATCGAGGTGAGCGTGGCCGCCAGCGCCGCGGGCAGTGAACCCGCGGTCGGGATCCCGGAGCCGCCGGCCTCGATCCGGGACAGTGCCGCTGCCGCGAAGTCGGGGGCAGGAACGAAGTTGCGCCGCAACGTCTTCGGCAGCGAGCGGATCAGTGCCACCGCCAGATCACTGCGCAGGCCGGGGATCTGCCTCTCGAACGCGGCGGGGTCGACCCGGGCCAGCACGGCGAGCGGGATGGTCACCGTCACCCCGTCGTCCGGGCGCGACGGGTCGAACACGTAGTCGAGGTCGAGGTCGACGCCGCCGGAGCTGAACCGGTCGGGATAGGCCGCGGCGTCGAAACGTTCGGCACCGGCGGCGATCAGCATGTCGGGGGTGAGGGTCAGCAGGTCCGGCTGGCTCCGCTGGGCCTTCTTCCACCAGGAGTCGAAGTGCCGTCCGGAGGTGACCTGCGGCGGGATCCTCGCGTCGTACAGCGCGAACAGGGTGTCGTCGTCGACCACGATGTCGCGGCGCCTGGTCCGCTCCTCCCACGCGGCGACCTCGTCGATCGCCTGCTGGTTCGCCGCGATGAACGTGTGCCGGGTCTGCCAGTCCCGCTCGACAAGAGCGTGCCGGATGAACAGCTCGCGGGACAGTTCCGGGTCGATTCGGTCGAACTGGACGGTGCGGGCACCAACCAGCGTGACACCCAGCAAGGTCACCTTCTCGGTGGCCACCACGCTCGCCCGGCGAGCGTCCCATCGGGGTTCGGAGTAGCTGCGCCGCAACAGCTCTCCGCCGGCACGCTCGACCCATTCCGGTTCGACCCCGGCGCAGACCCGACCCCACAACCGGCTGGTCTCCACCAGTTCGGCGACCACCACCAGCCTTGGCCCGGACCGGGCCAGCGCCGACCCCGGCCAGATGACGAACGAGCTCCCCCGGGTGCCCTGGTACTCCCTACCGGTCTCCTGCTTGAGCCCGATGTGCGACAGCAACCCGGACAGCAGCGCGGTGTGCACGCGTTCGCTGTCGATGTCGGTGGCCAGCGAGCCGCGGCCGCCCTGGGTGGCGGAGGCCGGAGTGGCCGCAGCCTTGCCCGGCCGAACATGTCCAGCGGAATCGCCGACAGCCGGACGGTTCTCGACCCGCATACCCAATCCGCGGGCGATCTGCCGGAGCTGCGCGTGCAGATCCTGCCATTCCCGGATCCGCAGGTAGTGCAGGTATTCTCGCCGGCACATCCGGCGAAACGCGTTACCCGACAATTCCTCCGCCTGGTCGGCGAGGTACTGCCAGATGTTGAGCAGGGCGTTGAAATCGGACCGCGGATCCACAAACCGGGCATGCGAGGCGGTCGCCCTGTCACGGTCCTACAGCGGGTACTCGCGGACGTCGACGATGGACAACGCCGCGGCGATCACCAGCACCTCACCCAGGCACCCGAGCTTGTCACCCTCCACGATCATCCTGGCCAGCCGGGGGTCCAGCGGCAGCGCGGCCAGCGACCGGCCGACCGGGGTCAACCTGACCGCCGCAGCCCCACGATCGCCACCCCCCGTCAGCAGCGCGCCGAGTTCGGTGAGAACGGTGATCCCGTCGGTGATCTGCCGCCGGTCCGGCGGATCGATGAAGGGGAAGGTCTCGATGTCACCGAGGTTGAGCGCCGCCATCTGCAGGATGACCGACGCCAATGCGGTACGGGCGATCTCCGGGTCGGTGAATTCCGGCCGGGCCGCGAAATCGGCCTCCGAATACAGCCGGATGCATATCCCGTCGGCCAGCCGCCCGCAGCGCCCGGCCCGCTGGCCGGCCGAGGCCTGGGAAATCCGCTCGATCGGCAGTCGCTGGACCTTTGTCCTCGGCGAGTACCGGGAGATCCGGGCGGTGCCGGGGTCGATGACGTACCGGATACCCGGCACCGTCAACGAGGTTTCGGCGACGTTGGTGGCCAGCACGATGCGCCGCCCGGTATGCGCGTGGAAGACCTTGTGCTGTTCGGCCGCCGACAACCGCCCGTACAGCGGGAGGACCTCGACGGCGCCACCACGCCTGCCGGCCAGGTGACCACGTAGAATCTCTGCGGTGTCGGTGATCTCGCGTTCGCCGGACAGGAACACCAGGATGTCGCCGTCACCGGCGGCCATCAGTTCGCCGGCGGCGTCGCAGATTGCCTGGGCCTGGTCGGGTGATTCGTCCCTGGGTCGGGAACTTCCGGTGGATCGCCGCGCAACGGCCTGGCCGTCGTCGTCGGCCAGCTTCTCGTTGTCGATTTCGTCGACACCGTAAGGGCGGTAACGGATCTCGACGGGATACATGCGGCCGGAGACCTCGACCACCGGTGCGTCGGCGAAATGCCGGGAGAACCGCTGGGGGTCGATGGTGGCCGAGGTGATGATCAACTTGAGATCGGGCCTGCGGGGCAGCAGACCGACCAGGTAGCCGAGCAGGAAGTCGATGTTCAGGCTTCGCTCGTGCGCCTCGTCGAGAATGATCGTGTCGTAGGCGGACAGCATCCTGTCCCTGGCAATTTCCGCCAGCAGGATGCCGTCGGTCATCAGCTTCACCAGCGTGTTCGGCCCGGTGTGGTCCCCGAACCGGATGGTGTACCCGACGGCAGCGCCCAACTCGGTGTCGGTCTCCTCCGCGATCCGTTCGGCCAGCGCTCGGGCGGCGATCCGGCGCGGTTGGGTGTGGCCGATGGTGCCCCGGATCCCGCGGCCGATCTGCAGGCAGATCTTCGGCAGCTGGGTCGACTTCCCGGACCCGGTCTCGCCCGCCACGATCACCACCTGGTTCGCGGCGATGGTCGCGGCCAGGTCGTCGACCCGCGCAGAGACCGGCAGTGCGGCGGGGAATCGCAGGACGGGAACGGCTGCCCGGCGCCGGGCGATGCGGGCCTCCGCGATCGCGAGCTGAGCCGCGACGTCGGCCAGTGCCTTGTCCCGCTTGGCCCTGTCGGAGATCCGCCGCGCGCCGGCCAGCCGTTTTTCCAGCCGTCGCTCGTCGAGAATCGTCAGCTCACCGAGGCGGGCGGCGAGGTCTGCCGCCGACGGGGCTTCGGGTCCGGTCATCGCCGTTCAGGATAGGTGCCGATCGCGCACCGCCGGCGGACACAGCCCCGCTACCGGAGATCGGCCCATCGGGAGTCGCCGCGGATCGCCGCCGGTGGATCACCTTGGCCTACCCTGCAGGGTCCAGCCAGTGCTCCTGCTTCGCGACCATGTCCCACCGGCGGGCGCGGGTCAGCGCGCCGTCGGCGCCCCGCGACCGCGGGACACCCGCCAGCGCATGCATCGCGGTCCCGACGTCCGCGGCCGTCAGCCGTCGCCCGAGGGTGATGTGCGCGGTCCACCGGCCGGGGGCGAAGGTGCCATGCCGATCGACCGTTGCGTCGGCGCCGTCCGGAAGCGCGGCCATCACCGCCGCCTGCAACGCCAGCACCGCCGCGTTCGGCACCACCAGGCGGGCCAGCACGAACCTGGTCGAGCCGAAGACGAGCAAGCCGCCGATGGTGATCGGAACCGGCAGCGCACCGACCGCGTCACGCAGTCGCGATTCCACTTCGGGATCGATCTGCGAGGTCAACGCCAGCGTGACGTGCGGACGGTTGGATTCGCCCCTGGAATCGGCGCTGTGCCGGGCCTGACTGGGCACGCCGGCCTCGGCCAGCGCCGTCCACTGGCGACGGATCCACCGATCGGATTCGTCGTCCAGCACGACCTCCACCGAATGCATCAGCCCTCGCGCACCTGGCCCGGACCGCCGACACCGGAGACGGGATCCGCGGCAACCCCTGTCCCGGCCCCTGTTCCGGCCCCTGTTCCTGCCCCTGTGGCGCGGCCCCTCTCCACCGACCGCGCAATATGTCCGGCGCCGGACATCGCTGCCCGCCGCCACGGCGCCACACCCTCGATCTCGATCTCCAGCGAGAAGCTGAGCACCGTTCGGATCACCACCACCAGTCCCAGCACACTGACGTTCTCCAGCGTGGGCTCGACCGCCACCGTCTGCACCAGGTCGGCGGCGACCAGGATCTCGAGACCGAGCAGCAGCACCCCGCCGAAGGACTCCCGCAGGGTCTGGTACCCCTGCCGACCCGACGCGGAACGACGCCAGACAATGGCGGAGTACGCCAGCGACCAGATCAGCCCGGCGACCAGCACCAGCGCACCCACCGCTTCGAAGGCCCGCGCGACGTGCTCCATCACCTCGGTGAACGTCACGACCTCCGCTCTCCCGCCCGCTCGACCATCACGATCTCCCTAGCTGCGACGACGCCAGCGCCAGCTGCCCTCGGCGAGGACCTACCGTCAGTACCACACCTCACGGCCGGCGGCCCCGGAGCACCGCCGAAAGACCGGTCTCGCGCGGTCTCACGGCAGCGTCGGCGGGGTATTCACACACAGTCGCGGCGACCCACGTCCGACGGAAGGGACGACCACCATGATCGGACGTCGAGCGAAATCCCCGAGGGACGGCGGCGGGGACGCCGCCACTTCGCCGACGGCCGGTCAGGTGATGTCGCCGGCGGTCCCCGATCCCGGCGCAGCGGGGCTCGACCACGACCCTCGTCGTGCGCTACAGCACGGCGTCATCTCGCTGTCCCGCTGGACGGTGCGGTTGCTGATCATTGCGGCGGGTCTGGTCGCGACCTTCTGGGTGATGGGTCAGCTGTGGAGCATCCTGCTGCCCGTGCTGTTCGGGCTGCTGCTGTCCACCGTGCTGTGGCCGCCCGTCCGGTACCTGCGACGGCACATGCCCAACGCGTTGGCCGCGCTCATCGCAGTGGTGGGCCTGCTGGTGGTGTTCAGCGCGTTGATCGTCGCGCTCGCCCCGCAGGTTCGCTCGCAGGGCCAGGACCTGGTCAATCAGGCCTCGGCCGGCCTGGATTCGCTGCAGCAGTGGGTCGCCGGGCCGCCGCTCAATCTCGGCGACGACGCGATCGGTGAGTTGATCGACAGCGGCGTCAGCCAGCTGCAGAGCAACGGCCAGGTCGTTGCGGGCTATGTGCTGAGCAGCCTGGGCGTGATCGGCAATGCGGTGCTCACCCTGGTGCTGGCGCTCGTGCTCGCGTTCTTCTTTCTCAAGGACGGTCCCAGGTTCCTGCCCTGGCTGCGGAAGTGGACCGGCGAATCCACCGGCCGGCATGTCGAAGAGGTTTCCGGCCGGGTATGGACCGCTCTGGGCCAGTACGTCTGGTCGCAAGCCGCGGTCGCGCTGGTGGACGCGGTCTTCATCGGCCTCGGCGTCTGGATTCTCGGTGTGCCCTTCGCACTGCCGATCGCGGTGCTGACGTTCTTCGGCGGCTTCGTGCCGATCGTCGGAGCGTTCGTCGCCGGTGCCATCGCCACCCTTGTCGCACTGGTGTCCGGCGGCATCTGGACCGCGGTCGGTGTGCTGGCCATCGTCTTGGTGGTCCAGCAACTGGAGGGCAACGTGCTGCAGCCGATCCTGGTCGGCCGTAGCCTGAAGATCCACGCCGCGGTGGTGATCGCGGCCGTGGCCCTTGGCGGAACGCTGTTCGGCATCATCGGTGCCTTCCTGGCCGTGCCGGCGGTGGCGGTCGTTCAGGTGATCGCCCAGTACATCCGCGGTCAGATCGGCGGCGCCCCGCCTGGTGAGCCCCCGGTCGGCACCTCCGGGACCTCAAGCGGAGCCGCGGCCGACGACCGAGATCGGGTCATCGCGCCTTCCGAAGACGCTCCCCCGGTGCAGTCCTGACGGGTGGAGTCCTGACTGGTCTGACGTGTGGAGTCCAGATCAGTGGAGTCCAGATCAGTGGAGTCCAGATCAGTGCAGTGCCGAGCAGGAAAGGCCAAACGGCGGTGGTGCGCATCCCGGGTCGGCAACCACAGCGGCCGCACAGCGAACGCACGGGTAACCCCCGGCTCGACGGGCCAGTCTTCATCATGTGAAGGCCCCGCTCACCCACCGAGTCCGTACCGGCGTCACCGGTGAAGGGCTGCGCTTCGCCGCCGTCGGCCTGGCCGCCACGGGTGCGCAACTCGCGCTGTATGCCTTCCTGGACAGCTCGGTGGGTCCGCAGTTGGCCAACGTGCTGGCCTGGCTCGCGTCAACCCTGGTCGCCAACGCGGCGCACCGCCGCTACACCTTTCGACTGACCCGCCGGGCCAGTGAGAGCGACCATCTGGTCGGCCTGGTCAGCAGCCTGGCCGCACTCGGGCTCAGCTCCCTGGCATTGTTGCTGTTGGACGAGCCCACCGGACTGGACGGGGTCGTCGCACTGGTCGCGGTGAACGCTGCCGTCGGCGCCGTTCGATTCCTCGCGCTGCGGTGGTGGTGGCTCGGCCGCGGCCTACGTCACCGCGCTCCCGGCGCTGGAGTCGGGCGCGCTGCCGTGCTGGCGCGGGCCTGACACCGCCGGAGCGGCCGACGACCGCCCGGCAGGGTTGGATGGGCGGATGACCGCCGAATCTCTCCGCACCCTGATCCTCGTGCGGCATGCGAAGTCCGCCTACCCGCCGGGTGTGGCGGATCACGAGCGGCCGTTGGCCGCGAGAGGGGAACGCGAAGCGGCGCTGGCCGGGGCGTGCATCGCCGAGCGGTGGACCAGCATCGATCGGATTCTCTGCTCAACGGCGGAACGCACCCGGCAGACGGCGGCGGTGGCCGGGCTGGCGGCAGTGCCATCAGCGCCGGTCACCTACACCGACGACATCTACGACGCCTATCCGGACGAACTCGAAGACCTGATCCGAACCGTCGATCCCGCTGAACGCACGGTCGTGCTGATCGGGCACGCCCCTGGCCTGCCGGGTCTGGCGGAGGATCTGGCCGGGTCGGGTTCGGATGAGGCGGCGCTGTCCCGGATGCGCGGCAAGTTCCCCACCTCGGCGATCGCGGTGCTCACGGTCGACGGTGACTGGGCTGAGGTCGGGCGCGGTGCCACCACCGCGCTGGTCGACTTCGTCGTTCCCCGCAGCTGACGGCCCCAGCTGACAGCTCAGTTCACAGCCAGAAGGAGGACTCATGTCCGCAGCATCGCAGCGCATCGTCTTCAGGGGCGCCGCCCCGTCGGTGGACGAGTCGGCCTGGATCGCCCCCTCCGCCACCGTGATCGGCGCGGTCACGATCGGGGCGCGGGTCGGCGTGTTCTACGGCGCGGTGGTGCGTGCCGACACCTCGACCATCAGCATCGGCGAGGGCAGCAACCTGCAGGACGGCGTGGTGGTGCACGCCGACGCCGGTTTCCCGGCGACGGTCGGGGCGGGCGTCAGCGTCGGTCACCGGGCGGTACTGCATGGGTGCACGGTGCAGGACGACTGCCTGATCGGAATGGGCGCGGTCGTGCTGAACGGGGCGGTGGTCGGCGCCGGGTCGATGATTGCGGCCGGCGCCGTCGTGCTGGAAGGCACCCAGATCCCGTCCGGCTCGCTGGTCGCGGGCGTTCCCGGAAAGGTGCGGCGGCAGCTCACCGAGGAGGAACGGTCCGGGATCGTCAGCAACGCAGAGCGGTACGTCGCTCTCACCCGCGAGCACGCCGCGGAATTGGAGCACCAGTCCGGCTAATCCTTTCGGGGATCGCTCTTACGGGTTACGGCGGGCTGACTCTTGGTGCACAACCTTCCAAGAATGAGACTCTCCAGCTCCTCTTGACAACAAGTTCGAATGAGATCACTCGGTTGATGAGTGAGCGCCTGCGCTCCGTTCACTTTCCTATCAGCGACCGACGGCACCCGAAGCCTCCTCTTCCGCGGAACTCGAGTTCCCGCTCCCTGCATGGTGTTCGGCAAAATCCGACTGTTGTTGACCCTCGACTCCGACATCTTCTCCTCGCAGGGATGGTCGCCAATACCACATTGCGAATGACGGTCATGTGCGAAATGCTTCGGCTGGGTGGGAGCTACCGCGAACGCGCGATGGCCAAGGTCGCCGGGATGACGGGTGGGCACAATGCAGCGGGATGGCCGGGGTTCTCTGCGGCAAAAATTCGGGAAATGCGGCGTTGCCCTGCTGACGGTGACGGCATTGATGGTCGTGCCGTCCGTGGGCTCGCCCGCTGGTGCCGCGCCGCCGCCGGCAGGAAAGCTCCAGTCCGCTCCCGCGGCAAAACCGGAGGGAGGCTCCACCGCTGCTACGGTCCCCGCTGACGTCACAGCGCTGATCGCCGCGGGGCCCGCGGACATCATCCTGGGGGTGGACCCAACGCCCGGCACATCAGTGATGAGCGCTGCCGGAGGAGTGCAAGCGGGCGCCGCCAAACTCTCGTCGGCCGTCGTCCGTGCCGCAGCGGTCTACTCCGAAGAAAAGCAATCGGCCCTCGCCAGCGCGGGTGCGGGGGTGCACACCGTCAGGGATTTCGACTCCCTGCCGGTGCAGGTGGTGCGGGTCGACACCCCCGAAGCGCTTTCGGCTCTGGCCACGGCGCCAGGGGTGACCTCGCTGGCCGTGCCGGCCACCTATCAGTCCACCGTCGATCCCGATCTGGCGCTGATCAGGCAGCCCGAAGCGCAACAAGCGGGGTATTCGGGCGCCGGAGTCGTGGTCGCAGTCATCGATACCGGAACCGACTACACAAGGGCCGGGGTCGGCGGCGCGTTCGGTGACTGCAGTCAGGGCCCCGGCACTCGCTCCTGCCGCATCGATCATCTCTCGGATGTCTCCGGCACAGGTCTGCGTGATGCCGACCCGGATGGACACGGCACGAATGTCTCGGGAATCGTTGCCAAGACGGCTCTCAGCGCCCACCTGGACGTCTACGGCGTATTCAACGTCGGCGGCACTTCGGCCGCGGACGGCGACATCCTGGCCGCTCTCAACTCCATCACCACCGATGGCCCGGCCAGGAATGTCAGAGCAGTGAACATGAGTTTGGGTAACGGATCCAGGCAAACCACTGAATGCACAGACTCGGTCTATTCGAGCGCATTCTTGAATCTCCGTGCTCTGGGCATACTACCGATCGTCGCGGCCGGGAATGACGCTTTCGCCGCAGGCCATTACGAACCCGGCGTCTCGAGTCCGGCCTGTGCGACCGGAGCAATCCGGGTCGGTGCGGTGTACGCCCAAAACTCCTCGAGCGTCACCTTTGCGCAATGTTCGGACCACAACCCCACCACTGATCAGATTGCCTGCTTCTCGCAGGGCGGTCCGTTGGTCTCGCTGCTGGCACCCGGACTGTTCGTCAACGCGGCCGGTATCACGGAATCCGGTACTTCTCAGGCATCCCCGCATGTGGCCGGGGCGGTGGCCGATCTCGTCACAGCGAATCCCAACGCCAGTGCTCAGCAGGTCGCCCGTGCGTTGACCGGCACAGGACGATCGATCACGGACCCCCGTGACGGCCTCACGGTCAACAGACTGGACATCGTGGCAGCAGCCCAAGCGGTGCAGGTGCCAGGCGCCGAGATCAGTGATGCGCATTGTGCCG
Source organism: Mycobacteriales bacterium (assembly GCA_038322925.1). Taxonomy (GTDB): domain Bacteria; phylum Actinomycetota; class Actinomycetes; order Mycobacteriales; family Nakamurellaceae; genus Nakamurella. The sequence continues at coordinate 31,912 of JBBQGJ010000001.1, read as the reverse complement.
ACAATTCCCTACCCGCCAACGACGACGGTTCAACCGGGAGCGTTCCCCTGCCGTTTGCGACAGACTTCTACGGAACGACATATCAGGGCCTGTTCGTCAACAACAACGGAAACGTGACTTTCCTGCAGCCGCAGAGTCAATACACCCCATTTGTCATCGGGGCCGATACGCCGCCGATGATCGCGCCTTTCTTCGCCGACGTCGACACTCGCGGAGCCGGCTCCGGCCTGACCACTTACGGCGTCACCAGCTACGGCTCCCGCGCCGCATTCTGCGTCAATTGGGATCGGGTCGGGTACTACAGTGCGAAGACGAACAAACTGAACAGCTTCCAGCTGCTGATCGTCGATCGAGGCGATGTCGGCGCGGGCGATTTCGACATCGTCATGAACTACGGTTCCATCAACTGGGAAACCGGCGATGCCTCTGGCGGTACCAATGGCTTCGGCGGCACAGCCGCGGGGGCCGGCTTCTCCGCCGGTGACGGAGTCGCGGCTCATTTCTTCCAATTTCCGGGGAGCCTGACCCACCTGGGACTGGTGGACACCAACAGCCAGACTGGTCTGGTCAACTCCAGTCGGGGGAGCCTGCAGTCCGGCCGATACGTGTTTACCGTCCGCAATGGGCTACCACCCGGTTCAGGGACATTCACCGGCACCGTCAAGGACAACGCGGGCGCACCCCTGGCACTCGCCCCGGTTCAAGCATGTCCCGTTGCGGGTGGGTCGTGCGTGGTGGGCGTCACCGGCGGCGACGGCCACTACACCATTCTGGGTGTCGGCAGCGGGGCATGGAATCTGACCGCCCTGCCACCATCCGGGTCGTCGCTCGAACCGGGTCGTGCAGGTCCGTTGACCGTCGGGACGGGTGCGACGGTCGTGGCCGATATCACCCTGCTGGGCCCGCTCGGAATTCCTGACGGCACAACTATCACCGATCGCGGGCAGGTCGGTGGAGTCCCCGTCATCTACTGGACGGACGACCTTGCGCTGGACACCGCAGGGTGCGTCGGCGGAACCGGCACGTACGTCATCCGACAGGGAATCAGCACGCTACGTTCCGGTCCGTTGACAGAATCTCCGGCCGGGTCCGGTCGGTATCACGCCACGATCGCGGCCTTGTATCCGGATCACGGTGACGCGAGGGTGACGACGTCGATCGCGTGTCCCGGCGGTGCCAGCGACAGCGTCGAGTTCACCATCTACATCGATCCGTCCGGCGAGGTCGTGGATGCGTCCGGTCGTCCGATTTCCGGCGCCACGGTGACCCTGTTGCGCGCCGACACCTCGACTGGCCCGTTTGTCGCCGTCCCGGAAGGCGCAGCGATCATGAGCCCGAGCAATCGGAGCAATCCGATCGTGACCGGCTCGGACGGCATCTTTCATTGGGATGTGTTGGCCGGCTTTTACACCGTCGAAGCGTCCAAGCCCGGATGCATGGCTCACGACACGCACGAGCCATCTGCCATCAGCGCGGTCTATGAGGTTCCACCGCCGGCTCTCGACATCCACCTGGTACTGGACTGCGGCGCTCCGACCGCGCCCGGTGCCTTCACCTCGCTGGCACCCAACCGGGTGCTGGACACCCGCACCCAGTTCGGCGCTGCCGGACCGGTCCCCGCGCAGGGCAGCATCTCCGTCCAGATGACCGGACGCGGCGGCATCCCCGCCACCGGCGTCTCCGCCGTCGCCCTGAACGTCACCGCGGTCAGCCCCACCAGCGCCGGCTACATCACCGCCTGGCCATCCCTGACCAACCGGCCAGAGGCCTCCAACCTGAACTTCTCACCCGGCCAGAACATCCCCAACATGGTCATCGTCCCCGTCGGCACCGACGGCAAGATCAGCCTGTTCAACGGATCCGGCGGCACCGTGCAACTGCTCGCCGACGTCGCCGGCTACTACCTGGCCGGCGGCTGAACTGCTCCCCGCCGGTCACTTGCCGCCGAACTCCCGCACCTGCTTGCACAGAAACTGGCCGTTGGCCAGGATCTTCAGCTCCATGTCCACGGACGTCGGTTTCTCGTTGTCCACCACCACGAACCGGCAATCCCCTTTGTAGTAGCCGGGTTTCGCTGCGCAATAGGCGCGTTCCACGGTCGCCGCGATATCCACCAGTCGCAGCATGTCCTCGCGGGGCAGCACGGGCTCGGTCCGCACCGGCCCGCCGGCGACCGGCCGTGCGAAGCGGGTGATGGTCAACGACGTCGGCTCGTCACCCACACCCAGTGCAGCCACGGTCACCTCGGTCTGAGTCCCGGGGTCCGGGTTGGTCACCAGGTTGTTGCCGTCCTGCACGGACAGCGTGTACCCGTACACGCCCTGCGTGTTCAGTACCCGGGTGACGATCACCGCGTTGGCGGTGACCTCGGATTCGGTGTCATAGGCCGCGACGACGGACAGGCCCATCGCGACCGTGGCATGGTCGATGCGGGCAAAGGTGCGCTCCTCCACCGCGCGCTGGTTCCACAGACTCGCGTAGACGCCCTTGATCGCGCAGGCCACCGACTTCGGTGAGACCTTCCGCTTGACGTCGCCGCCCGGTTCGTCATCGACCTCGAAAACGCAAGAGCCGTCGGGGTCGTCCCGTTTGCTGACGGTGGCGGCGAAGCTGTCGTGCAGCCCGGCGCCGTCGAAGTTCGGCACGTCCTCGGCATTCGCGCTGGACCGGATCTTGATCTTCTTGACGTCGGGCAACACCTCGGAGAGCTTGGCCTTCACCGCGGCCAGATCGTCCGGCGGGATCGTCGCGTTCAGGAAACAGGTCTGCACGTCGTACACCCGGCGCGCACGCTCCGCGGCGGACAGGGTGCCGGCCTTCTCCGCTTCGACGAACGCGTCCAGCTCCACGTTGAGCGACGCATTGTCCGGGTGCTCGAGAAGGTCGCGATAGAACGACAGCGGTATTCCGAAGCCGTCGGGCACCAGGTCGTAGCCGAACCGCGCGCTGGCCGAACCGGTATCCTCCACCCGGCCGAGCACCCTGCGGTGCGCCAGAAACCCGATGTTGGCAGCCTTGCTCCCGTACTTCCTGGCGAAAGCCAGAGCGTCCGACGTCGAACCGGCGCCGATCTCGTCGTAGGAGCGCAGAATCGTCTCCGGTTCCCAGACCAGCGGAATCCACGGTTTGTTGTTGCGCTCGGCGAGCCGAGCGGCGACCTCGGCATCGGTCGAGGCTTCCAACTGGAAATCGTCGGCGCGGACCACGAAGTGCACGGGCTTGTCCCGCCACGGCGCCAGCCGCTCGTTGTCCGGCCCCGCGTCCCGCAGCACCATGTTCGGTGTGCCGCGTTCCTTCGACTTGAGGTTGACGTGGGAGTTGCTGTCCTGCACGGCCTTGGTGATGACACCGGCAACCACCGAGAGGTCGAGCGGCAGTTCGGCGAACACCGGGATGTCCGCTGGAGTCAGGTCCGCGTCGCCGGAGGGAAAGATCCGCAGGTAGCCCCACGCCTCGCCGGCGTTGAGCGGGATGTACCGGACCGAGCCCAGCACCCGGTCGATCGTCAGCAGCTGGATCCCGGCGGCCGTCAGCTCATCGCCGATCGTCGTCACCGTCTGCTGGGTCCCGGTGGGGACGAAGGCGAGACGGGCGCCGGGAACGCTGATGTGCTGACGGACCAGGGTGATCACGTCGAGCACCCCGCGCTCGTTCACCACGTCCTGCGGGTAGAACTGCATGGCGTACACCGGGTCGGAAGCGCCATCGAGGAAGTAGGTGTGGATGACGCCCGCCGCATACCGTTTGGCGGGGCTGAAGTAGGTGACCCGGTTGAATTCCTCCAAGCGTTCCGGAATATCCAAGGCTGCCCGCGCAAAGGAGTAGTGGTACCTGGCGGATTCGGGGATCTCACCGTTCTCGATGAAATTGCCGTTCACGAAGTACACCTCGCCGCGAGCGGGATCTCGCAGATCCACCAGGAATTTCGCCACCCGGCCGTTGGCGACCAGGTCGCCCGCGGTGACGGACAATGCCGTGAATTCGTCCGCGGTGTGGATCTCCCGGTGGACCAACGGCAGCACACCGTTCGCCGGCGCTGCCCGCTTCCGCACTGCGGGCGCTGGTCCGGGTCGAACCGCGGCGGCCTGCGACAAGGCCTCGGCAGCGGCCAGTTCCCGATCACCGCGTGACGTGGGCCTGGCCGACAGAAACCCGAGCATCAACAACCTCCAACACGCATCAACGAGAACCGACCGAGCAATTCTTACCCGGTGATCAATTCTTACCCGGTGATTCTTGTCTGTTTTGTCGGGTAGCGCCCGGCGAACCGAACCCGAGGTCGGTGATGACGGAGACCCTGCGGGCCGAGATCGGTCGCGGCCCCTGGACTTCGGTGAGCCGGGGCGACCGGCGGCGGTGCCGGGCCGGGAACGAGGCCGGCCGAGCCCGGGATTTTTCCCGGGCTGCTGCTCCCTCCCCCCAGACGGAGCAGCAGCCCGAGTGGTAGCCCCCGCAACCACCCGTCAAGAGCCAGCGGGCGCCACCGGTGATACCGGGCCATCCCGATGTGCGTCCTGCCGGCCGGACCTGTCGGTACCGGGTCGGGCACCTGAACCCCTCCCGTTCTGCCGCGACCTCCCTGCTGACGCAGTGTCCACATATCCAGTGCGGCAACGGTTCTCGGTCACGGCGTGGCCGTTCACCGCCTGGCGGTTGACACCGCGGCCGGCAACCCGCTGTACCTGACGGAACTGATCAGGTTCGGGGTGGCAACCGGCCGGCTGTCGCAGGTCGGTGGCGTGTGGTGGTGGCCGGGCGACACCGAGGTGCCGCCCCGTCTCGGCGAGTTGCTGCAACGCAGGATCGAGGACGTCACCCCGTCCGCGGCCGAAGCGCGCGACGTGCTGGCGTTGGGCGAGCCGCTGCCGTACGACACCCTGGCCGCGGTCGTCTCGTCCGAAGCCATCATGGAACTGGACGAGCAGGGCATCGTGACCAGCGACTCCGGTGAGGGTCAGGTCCTTCTCCGCTTCTCCCATCCGCTGCTGTTCGCCGTGGCGGCGCGGAGGCTGAGCCCGGCCCGGCGGCGCGCGCTGGCCGGTCGATTGCTCGACGCACCTGCCGAACACGTCGACCTGCTCCGTCGGGCGGCTTGGCAGGAAGCGGCCGGCGGCCGACCGGACGTCGATCTGCTGGTGCGCGCCTCGCGGTCGTTGATCGTCACCGACCCCGCCACGGCGATCCGGTTCGCCGAGCGAGCCATCGGCTACGACGACGGACCGGCAGCCGCCGTCACCCTCGCCGACGCCCAGGCAGAGGCGGGCCGCCCCGACGAAGCGCGGGCGTCGCTCACCGTCGCCGCCTCCAGGGTCCGCAATCCCGATGATCGGGCGATGGTGGGGCTGAGCGAGGCCGGCCTGACGTTGTGGTCGCTGCGCCGCCCGGAGGAGGCGGTCGCCGTACTGGCCAGGTTGGAGGGTGACGTGCCCGCCGACCTTGTCGCAGAGCCGCGATCGGCCCGGGCGCTGTTGACCCTGCTCTCCGCCCAACCCGCGGCCGCGCGCCGGATCGCCGAAGAGATGTTGGCCGGCCCGCTTCCGCCCAACGCCCGACGGCGCTGCCTGATGGTGCGGTTGGCGGCTCTCATGGTCGGCGACCGGCCGGACGAGGCGCAGCAGGCCGGCACCGAGCTGACCCTCCTGCTCAGAACCCATCCCACGCCACCCTCGGCTCGGAGCCTGTCGACGGCGATCGCGGCGACGGCGGAGTTGTTCGGCAACCGGTCCGGCGAGCTTCCCCGGGCAGCGGGCAGCACCGGCCGCCGGCCGACGCCGCTGGACCCCATGGGTTCGAGCGGGCGCGACGGAGGTGGGTCGCCGCAACCCGGTCCGGTATGGCCGAGGCTGGAAGGGGTGCGCCATCACCTGGCCGGCGACTGCGCCGCCGCCGCCGTGTCGCTGCGGGAGGCCACGGTGCAGCAATTGGCCGGCGAGGGTCTGTTCCGTTCCGAGGCCACCGGTGGGCTGGTCGTCGTGCTGGCCGAGACCGGTCATCTCGCGGAGGCGCGAAAGTGCTGGCGGACAACGGGCCTGATGCGCGGTGGGTTCGGATATCACCGCTGCCAGACTGGCCGGGATCCGGGCCCGTGCGGCGAACAGGGCGGAGCCCTTGGTGACGGCCGCGGAGGCGCACCTCGCGGTCGGCCTACTCGGTCACGCGGTGGAGTTGGCCGACCTCGCCGGCGACCGCGCGCAGCGGGCGAGGGGCCGCAGCGCCGACGCGGCCGCGGCCAGAGCCGGCCCAGTGGAGGCGCTGGCCAGGCGGACGTTGGGGACCGCGGACGCGCGCGGCGCCGAACTGCCCGAGCAGCTGACCCGGCGTGAGGCCGAGATCGCCCAGCTGGCAGCACAAGGCATGCGCGACAAGGACATCGCCGACGAACTCGTGCTGTCGGTGCGCACCGTCGAGAGTCACCTGGCGACGGCATACCGCAAGTTGGGTATCGCGTCGCGGCGGGAGTTGGTCGAGGCGCTGGGAAATCAGCCCCACACCGGGTCGGTGCCGTAGATCCACCGGTGGTCTCTGGCGAATGCGGCGCGCCCGACGACCGTCCAGAGCATCCGCACCGGAAGCGGCATGTTCGCCAGGAACTCCCTGCCACGCTCAGGTGTGTTGGCCTGCAACAGGAATCCGAGATAGACCAGCTGCCGGTTCTTGGGCATGCCGGCCCGGCCGCGCTCGTTCAGCGCCTCCCATTCGGGGACCGTCATGACGTCCTCGACCAGCGGCAGCACGAAGTTCTCCTCATCGGCGAGATGCTCGTCGAGCCCGGCGGCCAGGTCGGTCAGCGCCTGCGCCAACTCCTGCCGGGCAGTCGGATCCGCTGAGGCGGCAAAGGCCCGGCCCAATGCGCCCGCCTGTTGGTAGATCTCGGCGATCCGCTCGTGCTGCTCCTCCATCCGCAGGATCAGCGCGCTGTCCATCGGGGCGCGCTCCAGTAGCAGCGGCCACATCAGGTCGTCCTCGCCGCTGTGATGGTGGTGCAGCATGGCGGTGAGTTCGTCGACGAACCCGACAACGGTCCGGGCGCGGGTGGTGTCGCCGTCCGGCACACCGAGGACCAGCCCCGGCAACGCGTGGAACTGGCGACGAAAACAGTTGTGCACGAAGACCATTTCGTAGGTGTCTGGGCGTGCGGTGACGTCGGCGGTCATGCCGGGGCCTCCTGGAGTACGGCGCCGTTCGCGGCGCACGTGTGCTGTGGACCTGTCGAGCGTGCAGGTGAGAATTAGCAGTGCACTTGCGACCGACTTGCGCCACCGGCCGCGGCCAGACGAAGAGGCTCGAACGGCAGGCCATCCGCCGGTTACGCTGCGGCCCATCATGGTGCGCGTCAGAGTGCTCGGAGCCCTGGAGGCGACGGTCGGCGTCGGCGGCAGGGACGTCGTCGCCGACCTCGGTGGCCCCCGGCAGCGCGCCGTGCTGGCCCAATTGCTGGTCGGCCGCGGCGAGGTGGTCTCGGTGGACCGGCTGGTCGAGGACCTGTGGAACTCCGAACCCCCGCCGCGGGCCATCGGTGCGCTGCAGGCCTATGTCTCGCACCTGCGGCGGGCGCTGGAACCCGGCCGGCAGCCACGAGCCCCGGCGGCCGTGCTGGTCAGCGAGCCACCCGGCTATGCCGTTCGGTTGCCCGTCGACGCCGTGGACGCCTGGCGTTTCGAGGCGATGGTGCGGAGTGCCGCCACCGCCGAGGACCCGGAGCACACCAGGTCCACGCTGGAGCAGGCGCTGGCGCTGTGGCGTGGGCCCGCCTACGCCGAGGTCGCCGGGGAACCGTGGGCCATCGCCGAAGCCGCCCGGCTGGAGGGGCTCCGGCTGGTCGCCCGCGAGCGGTGGTGTGCCGCGCTGCTGCGGACCGGAGCGGCCGCCGACGCGGTACTCGCCGCCGAGCTGCTGACCCGCGAGCATCCCTTGCGCGAAGAGGGCTGGCGGTTGCTGGCGCTTGCGTTGTACGCCAGCGGCCGGCAGTCCGATGCACTCGGCGCCCTGCGCAGGGCCCGCGAGATCCTCGCCGAGGAAATGGGTTTGGATCCGGGACCGGCGCTGGTGCAGCTGGAGTCGGATGTGCTCAGTCAGCAGCTGACGATCGAGCCGCCGCCGCAGCGCCCGCCGCAGGGGGCGTCGTCCGCGCCGGGTCTGACGGCCGATCCCGCGGCGTCCGTCGCGCCGCAAGGTTCCGAGCGAACCTCCGCGAACCCGGCTGCCGACGACGAGGCGACTCCGGGCACCACCGCCGCTCAGGTCACCAGCACGATCACGGGGAACTCCGAGCGATCCCCCTGCCATCGACCTGACACCTCCGGGACGCGCGGCCCGGCCGGTCGCCGGCGGCGAGTTCGTCGGCCGGGACGCCGAGCTCAACGCCCTGCACGCCGCCGCCGGTGACGCTGCCGACCACTGTGCGCTCCGTGTCGCCCTGCTGGCCGGGGATCCGGGTGCCGGGAAGACGACCATCCTGGACCGGCTCACCGGCGACCTGGTCCAGCTCGGATGGCGGGTCGCCGTCGGTCGCTGCCCGGAGGCCGCCGGTGCACCGCCGGCCTGGGCCTGGGTGGAAACGCTGCGGAGCCTGACCGCCGACGTCGACCCCGGTCCGCTGGCACCGACGCTGGCACCGCTACTGGACGAACGGCTCGCGGCCGCCCAGCAGTCGGATGCCTCCTTCGGCCGTTTCCTGTTGCAGCGCGCGGTGAGCAGCTACCTCACCACGGCCGCGAACCACCGGCCGCTGGCGATCGTGCTGGACGACTTGCACCGCAGCGACAGCGAAACCCTCGCGCTGCTCGGCGGTCTCGCGGACACCGTGACGGGCGTGCCATTGCTGCTGATCGGTTCCTACCGGCCGTCCGAGGTGAACGGGGAACTCCGGGACACCATGGCCGGGCTGGCCAGGCACTCACCGGTCCGGTTGCTGCTCGGTGGGCTCGAGCCCGACCAGGCGGCCCGGCTGATCCGCACTGTTTCCGGGGTGCAGCCGGACGAGGCGACGCTGGCCGCGATCACCGACCGGACCGGGGGCAACCCGTTCTACCTGGTGGAAAGCGCACGGTTGCTCGGCAGCGAGGGCACCTTGGTGGCGACCTCCCGGGTGCCCGAGGGCGTCCGGGACGTGCTGCGCCGCCGACTCGCCCGGCTGCCCGAGGTCTCGGTGTCCGTGCTGCGATTGGCCGCGGTGATCGGCCGCGATGTCGACGTCGACGTGCTGGTGCAGGCGGCCGAGGTCGACGAGGAAGCGGTCATCGACGCGCTGGAGGTCGGCGTGCTCGCCGGGCTGTTGACCGAGCCCGCGCCCGGGGCGGTGCGTTTCGCGCACGTCCTGGTGCGCGACACGTTGTACGGCGACGTGCCACGGGTACGGCTCAGCCGGTGGCACGCACGGGTGGCCGCCGCGTTGACCTCCGTTCAGCCCGGTGACGCCGCCGCGCTGGCGTACCACTATCACCAGGCCGGAACTCCGGCCACCGCGCGGCAGGCCGTCGATGCCGGGGTGCTGGCGGCGGAACAAGCCGTCGCCCGTTACGCCCATGACGCCGCGGTCCAGATGTATGCCCAGGCCCTCGTCGACCTGGACCGGGTACCGCCTCCCGCCCCCGACGGCGCGGCCGGCGACGCGGCCGGCGACGCGGCCGGCGTGGAACGGCTGTTGACCGAGCGGGTGCGGCTGCTGGCGCGGTTGAGCCGTTCACAGCTGACTGCCGGTGCCGGCGTGGATGCGCTGACCAGCCGTGGGCGGGCGCTGCTGCTCGCCGATGATGCCGGCCGGGACGATTTGGTCGTCCGGGTGCTGACTGCGTGGGACCTGCCCACCCCGTGGCTGAACCGGCAGTACGGCTCGATCGATTCCGGCGTCACCGCACTCATCGAGAGATGCTTGCGCGCAGACAATCTCGACGACGCAACGCGGTGCCGGCTGCTCTGCGCGCTGGTTTCGGAGATCAGCGGGGAGGACCACGACCGCTCGCTGGCGGCGGCCACCGAGGCCGAATCCCTGGCCCGCCGGGCCGCCGATCCGGTGCTGATCGGCCTCTCCCTGCACGCGCTCAGCGCGGTGATCCTCGCCGATCTGGAACCGGACCGCCGGCAGCGGATCGCGCAGGAGTTGATCGAGATCGGCGGACGTCCCGGGCTGGCGGTTTTCGCGCTGATCGGTCATCTGGGAGCCGCCCAGGTCGCCGGCGCCAGGGTCGATCTCGACGTTGCCCGCGAGCAGACCGAACTCGCCGGGGTGCTGGTCGAGCGCTACCGATGGCGACAGTCCCGGGGCATCGTCGCGATGAACCGCGGGATGCTGGCGCACATCGCCGGGGACCTCGACGCGGCAGAGCAGCTGTATTCGCAGGGCGGTGAGCTGATCCGGCAGAGCGGCGCGGTGGACGCCGACGGCATCATCGCCGTCGCCTGGATGACCATGCGCATCACCCAGGGCCGGGTGGGCGAGCTGGAGTCGACCATCCGCGACACCGGCTCGGCACCGGACGTCGAGCGGGACCTGCTGGCGATGTCGCTGGCCGCGCAGGGTCGGGTCGCCGAAGCTCGCGAGCTGCGACGTCGGATCCGGCCGGTGCGTCGCGACTTCTTCCGCTCGCTGTTCCTGACCATGCGGGCGATGACCGTGACGGTGCTGGCCGAACGATCCGAAGCCGAGTCGGTGTACGAGGAGCTCCTGGACTACGAGGGTCAGATCGGCGGTGTGGGTGGCAGCGCGTTCGCGCTCGGGCCGGTGGACACCGCGCTCGGCGACCTCGCGGTGTTGTTGGGCCGGCGCGAGGTCGCCGCGGCCCACTACGCCGCGGGGCTCGAGCTCGCCCGGCGCTGCGGTTCCGCGCCGTGGACGGCGACTGCGCAGGACAAGCTCGCCCAGCTCTCGGTTGCTTCCTGAGCGACATCGGGGCCGCGCGCGACATTCGCCCGAGCCCGGACGAACGCTTTCTGCCGGGCCTGGCCCTGGAAATCGTTGAGCCGCACCGCCCAGGGTCAGGGTTCACGCGATCTCGCGGGCCACTCGGCGCCAGTTTCGTCCTCTCGGCTCCGACATATGTTGGCGCCGAGCTCATCAAGGCGGCGCTCAGTGAACCGGGCGGCGCAGTCTGGAACGGCACCATGCACTCTCCCGGCGCTGCACTCTCCCGGAGGATCCGGACCGGAAGCCGCTGCCCGGCAGGCCACGCACAACCAGCGTCGAGAAAAACCAGTCCGCGATCTCCGGGAACCGGCCTAACCTGAGGCCGTGCGGCTGCTCGAGCGGGACGCTGAACTGACGGCGTTGGGCTCATATTGGGCCGAGGCGCTGGTCGGGCGCGGGCATTTCGTTTTTCTGGGCGGCGAGGGTGGCGCCGGAAAGTCCTCGGTCGCCAGGGAATTCTCCCGGCGGGTGGCCGTCCGCGCGCGAATTCTGATCGGCGCGTGTGACGCAGGTGCCACTCCTCGGGCGCTGGGACCGCTGGTCGACGTGGCCGAGGCGCTGGGCGTGCAGGCCGAACTCGAGGACCCGGATGTCCGCCGTGCGTCTCTGTTTCCGCGGGCCCGCGCCGCCCTGGGACGGTCGCCGACCCTGCTGCTGCTCGAGGACATTCATTGGGCCGACGAGGCCACGCTGGATCTGGTCCGCTACCTCGGGCGGCGGATGGACGGCCTGCCGGTGGTGGTGATCGCGACCTTTCGGGACGACGAAGTCGGACGCACCCACCCACTGGCCGGCGTCATGGGCGATCTTGCATCGTCGGCCGCCGTCAGCCGGATGCAGCTGCCGCTGCTCACCGCGGCGGCGGTCACGGAGCTGGCGCGGGAGTCGGACCGCGACGTCGACGTCGCCGCTCTGCATCGCAGCACCGACGGGAACCCGTTCTTCGTCACCGAGGTGTTGGCCGCTGTCCCGACCGCCGGAACCACCACCCTGCCGACCACGGTCCGCGATGCCGTGGTGGCGCGTGCCTCGCGGCTGACGGTGGCCGCTCGACGGGCGCTCGAAGCGGCCGCCGTCATCGGCACCACGGCCGAGATCGCCCTGGTGCGAAGGGTTTCCGGCGAGCCAGCCGCATCCGTGGACGAGTGCGTCGAGGGCGGCGTGCTGCTGGCCCGGGGGCCGTCGGTCGCTTTCCGCCACGAGCTGGCCCGTCAGGCGATCCTCGACGCGCTCCCGCCGGGCATCAGGGTCGACCTGCACCGACGGGTGCTGGTCCGGCTGACCGCGGCAGGCAGCAAGGACCACCGCCGGCTCGCTGAGCATGCAGTCGCCTGCGGTGAGGGTGGCGCCATCGTCCTGCATGCCCCGCGGGCAGCCGATCTGGCCAGCCGGCTTGGCTCCCACCGGGAAGCGGCGGAGCATCTGCGGACGGCTTTGGGGTACGGCGACTCGCTACCGGCTGCCGACCGCGCAGGACTGTTGGAGCGGTTGTCCTACGAGTGCTACCTGACGTCTCGCGCGGCCGAGGCACTCGAGGCACGCCAGGGTGCCGTCGCCCTGCGCAAAGCCGCGGGTAACGCGGGCCGGCTGGGCGTTGATCAACGCTGGCTCTCTCGGCTGTCGTGGTTGGTCGGCCGCAACGCTGATGCCAACCGGTACGCCGAGGCGGCGGTCGCGACGCTCGAACCTCTCGGGGCGGGCGCCGATCTGGCCATGGCGTACAGCAACATGTCGAACCTGCGGGTGCTCGGCGGTTCGACCGAGGAGGCACTGGTGTGGGGGCGGCGGGCGGTCGACGCGGCGCGGGCGGCGGGTGACCGCGGGGTCGAGGCACACGCACTCACCAACGTCGGCACCGCCCTGCTCCGGCGCGGCGAGCTGGTGGAGGGGCGAGCCAGGCTCGACGAGTCGCTGGACATCGCCCTGACCGACGGGCTGGACGAGCACGCGGCGCGTGCATGGGGCAACATCGGAGCGCTGCAGGCGGCCAAACGAATGCTGACCGACGCAGAACGGACCCTCCGCGTCGGATTGGCCTACTGCACCGAACGCGACCTCGACACGTCGCGCCTGTGCATGGCGGGCTGGCTGGCCGGGGTATCGCTCGAGCAAGGCAACACCGACACCGCGCTGCGTCTGGCCCAGGACGTGCTGCGGCACCCGCAGATCTCGCCGGTCAGCCGGATTCCCGCCCTGCTGGCCACCGGCCTGGCGGGGATCCGCCGCGGTGACCCGACTGCGGACGCTGAGCTCGCCGAGTTGCACGCGCTGGCCAGCGGTACAGCGGAGCCGCTGCGGTTGCTGCCGGTGGCGCTGTTGCAGGCCGAGGCCGCCTGGACCGCCGGGCGGGCAGCCGACATCGTCGGCCTCACCGACGAGGTGTGGATTGCCTGCGCCGAGTCCTGGGAGCCGTGGATCGTCGCCGAGTTGGCCTGGTGGCGGGCTGTTGGCGGTGCGATCGAGGGCGTCCCGTTCACGTTGCCCGCGCCGTTCGCGCTGATGCGCTCCGGCCGGGTGCGGGAGGCCAGCGACGCCTGGGCGGAGTTGGGTCGGCCGTTCTGGGCCGCGCTCGCGCTCGCGGCGGGCGGCCCCACCGAGACCTCCGAAGCCGTGGCGGGACTGCTCCGGCTCGGCGCCTCGGCCAGCGCCCAGGCCGTCCGACGCGACCTGGCGATGCGTGGGTTACCCGTGCCGCGCGGTCCGCGAGCCACGGCGCGGGTGAACGCCGCCGGACTCACCGCCCGCCAGCTGGAGATCTTGGGGTACCTCGTCGATGGCCTGTCCGACGCCGAGATCGCCGCTCGACTCACGCTTTCGCAGCGGACGGTCGGGCACCATGTCTCGGCGGTACTCCGCAAGCTCGGGGTGCCGTCCCGGTCAAGGGCCGCTGCGGCCGCCCTGCAGATCCTCCGAACGGCCTGACCAACTTAGGCAGAACTCCCGATGTGGCACGGACGGCTGGACGCTTTCCTGGAGTCAGCACAAAGCCGGCTCTCCGAGGGGACGTCTCATGCCAATGCTCAAGGACGTGTACAGCATGGGCGACACGCTCGCCCTGCGCTACGCCACGCACGCCCACGCCGCCACCGTGAAGTTGCAGGGCGGTCAGGATGTCCACTACCTGCGCTACTGGGTCGACGAGGCCCGCGGCAAGGTCTTCTGCCTGGTCGACGCGCCGGACGCCACCGCTCCCGCCGCGGTTCACCGCAGGGCCTACAGCCTGCTCGCCAAGGACATCTCCACCGACCACATCAACCCAGCGCAGTTCGACACAGCGGAGATCTACCGCGTGCAGGAAGGCGAATGAGCGCCCATTCACGCAGCCGTCGACGACGGATCCATCGGCAGTCAAACGGGAATCCACCACGGAATCTGCGCTTCACGGCCGACCGAACGACCCACACATCTCATCACTGACCAGCAATTCGGGGGAATCCAATGAACAACCACGAACTGCCTCTGCGCAGATCGCTCCTGGCCACCGGGGGCGTCATCGGTATTGCTTGTGCCGGCGTGCTTTTCGCCGTGCCCGCCAATGCCGCGACACCATCCGCTTCGAGAAGGGTGTGCTGAAGGTCGTCGGCGACGCGGGCAACAACAGCTTCACGGTGGGCCGCACGCCCGCCGGGTCATCACCTTGAACGATGCAGGTGGTGGGCGGCGCAGCGACCGCCTCCAACGTCTCCGTCGTTCACCTGGAGGGTGGCGCGGGCAACGACACGCTGCGGTTCGACGAAGCCAACGGCCCCATGCCCAAGGGCGAATTCCTCGACGGTGACGGCCGCGACGCCTTCAAGGGTGGGTCGGCGGCCGACACCCTGATCGGAGGTGCGGGGATCGACCGAGGGACCGGCGGACTCGGTGACCACACCGTGAGCCTGGGCGACGACGCCGACGAGTTCACCTGGAACGTCGGGGACGGTAACGACCATGTCGATGCCGGCGCCGGCACAGACACCTTGCTGTTCAACGGGAACGACAGTCGCGACATCGTGATCGTCTCTGCCGCTCCCAGCGGACGGGCGTCGGTCGGATCGTTCACCGCGCCCTTAGAGCGGTAGGCCCGGTCCATTCTCGGGCCGGCCCCATTTTGTCGCTCGCGCCGTCCATGCCCGGGGCGCGGCCCGGTAGCGACGATGACATTCCGGGCAGTCCGGGCATTTCGGGCACGCTGCCGATCGACACCACCCGGTCACTGACTACCGGCCGGCCGCCGACTCGTACTTACGCACCGACAACGGCACGAAGATCACCAGGATCCCGACGATCCAGATCAGTGAATAGACCACTGGGTGCTGCGCCGGCCAGACGTCCGGCGGCGGAAGCGCGGGACTGGTGTTGCCGAACAGTTCTCGTAATGACAGGGTCACCGACGACACGGGGTTCCAGTCGGCGAACGCCTTCAGCGCCGGAGGGAAGTTGTCGGTGGGCACGAAGGTGTTCGCGATGAACGTCAACGGGAAGATGATGATGAACGAGGCGTTCTGCACCACTTCCGGCGATTTCACCGACAGCCCGACGAGCGCCATCAACCAGGAGATCGCATAGGCGAACAACAGCAGCAGGCCGAAGGCGGCGAGCGCCTCCAGCACGGACGTGCGGATCCGCCAGCCGACCAGCAACCCGGTCACTGCCATCACGAAGACGGTGACGACGTTGTTGCCGACATCGGCATTGGTCCGGCCGACGAGTACGGCGGATCTGGCCATCGGCAGGGATCTGAACCGGTCGATGAGCCCCTTCTGCAGATCC
Organism: Mycobacteriales bacterium; assembly: GCA_038322925.1. Classification (GTDB taxonomy): domain Bacteria; phylum Actinomycetota; class Actinomycetes; order Mycobacteriales; family Nakamurellaceae; genus Nakamurella. Next base: position 16,257 of record JBBQGJ010000001.1, on the reverse strand, counting down.
TCGGCCAGGCTGGCACCGGTGATGGTGCTGCCGAACACCACGGTCTGGGTAAAGATCCCGGCCATCAGGAATTCCTTGTAATCCACCCCCGGCAACGGGATCGCGCTGCCGAAAATGAAGGCGAACAGCAACACGAACATGATCGGCGAAAGGGTGGCGAACACCAGGAGTTCGGGCACCCGCTTGATCTTCAGCAGGTTGCGCTTGGTGATGACCGCGCCGTCGCCGACGGCCTGCGTGAGGGTGGTCACCGGTCCGCTCCTTTCAGGGCGTGCCGGCCGGATCGGGCCGGTGCAGCGCCGTCGGACGACCCGCCGCCCCCGCTGCCGTTGCTGGATGGGGCCTCCGAGGCGTGACCGGTCAGGATGAGGAACACGTCGTCCAGGTCCGGACGCCGCAGACCGACATCGACCAGGGTCACCCCGGAGTCGTCCAGCAGCCGCAGCGCGTCGCGCAGCACCTCGGCTCCACCGCGCACCGGCAGGGACAGTGAGCGGGACTGCTCGTCGATCACCGGCTCGTCGACCCCCAACGGCGCGACCCGTTCCCGCAGGGTCGGCAGCTCCGCGGCCTCCGACACGGTGAACTCGAGCCGGTGCCCACCCACCTGGGATTTGAGCTGGTCGGCGGTGCCCCGCGCGATGACCTTCCCGTGGTCGATCACCACGATGCCGTCGGCCAGCCGGTCGGCCTCCTCCAGGTACTGCGTGGTCAGCAGGATGGTCGTCCCCTCGGAGACCAGCGACGCGATGAATTCCCACATCCCGATGCGGCTGCGCGGGTCGAGCCCGGTGGTGGGCTCGTCCAGGAACAGCACCCGTGGCCTGGCGATCAGCGAGGCAGCGATGTCGAGCCGGCGGCGCATACCGCCGGAGTAGGTCTTGGCGATGCGGCTGGCGGCGTCGGCCAGGTCGAATCGTTCCAGCAAGGTGGTCGCGCGTTGCCGCGAATCCGACCTGGTCAGGTGGTACAGCCGCCCGATCATCTCCAGGTTTTCCTGGCCGGTCAGATATTCGTCCACGGCCGCGTACTGGCCGGTGAGCCCGATCATCGATCGCACTTCGTCGGCGTGCGCGACGACATCCTTGCCGAAGATCCGGGCCGACCCGGCATCCGCCCTCAGCAGCGTGGACAGGATCCGCACGACGGTGGTCTTGCCGGCACCGTTCGGGCCCAGCAGGCCAAGCACGGTGCCCTCGGGGACGGCCAAGTCGACCCCGGCGAGCGCCGTGGTCTCCTTGAACTTCTTCACCAATCCTTCGACTTCGACGGCGGCCATCACACCTCCAATGGATGAAGAAGCCACCGGTCAAGGCCGGCTGCGGTCGGTCGTTGCAACATCTCGGGTGCCCTTTCATGGCGGAGCGTTCGGTGAACATCTGCCGGACTGACGCGGACGAAACTGGACGAAACTGACTGCCTGACAACTGCTGCCCGACAACTGACTGCCCGACAACTGACTGGGACGCGGCCAGTACAGCACCGCACCCCGACAGTCCCGATCTCGCGCCGACATGCTCCTCGGACAGCACGCTGACCGGGGGGACCAACACCAGCTACGACGGCAGATGGCCGCTTTTCTCATCGCCGGGGCAGGATGTACGCATGGAATACCGCACCCTCGGCCAAAGCGGATGCGCCGTGTCGACCTTTGCCCTCGGCACCATGACCTTCGGCGCCGAGACCGACGAAGCCGGCTCCCGCGACCAGCTCGACGCCTACGTCGAGGCCGGCGGCAACCTGATCGACATCGCCGACGTCTATGCCGCCGGCGTCTCCGAAGAACTCGTCGGCCGCTGGCTCGCCGCGCAGCCGTCTCGCAAGCGGGACACGGTCGTCCTGGCGACCAAGGGCCGGTTCCCGATGGGCCCCGATGTCAACGACGTCGGGCTGTCCCGCCGGCACCTGCAGCAGGCGCTCGACAACTCATTACGCCGATTGGGTGTCGATTGCGTGGACCTCTACCAAGTGCACGCGTGGGACCCGGTGACCCCGCTGATCGAGACGATGCAGACGCTGGACGACATGGTCAGGGCCGGCAAGGTGAGGTACGTCGGGCTGTCGAACTTCACCGGCTGGCAGGTGCAGAAGGCGGTGGCGGTCGCTGCAGCCGCCGGCCTCGAGCAGCCGGTCACCCTGCAGCCGCAGTACAACATGTTGGTCCGCGAGGTCGAGTGGGAAATCGTGGCGTCCTGCCAGGACGCCGGTCTCGGGCTACTGCCGTGGTCTCCGTTGGGCGGTGGTTGGCTGACCGGCAAGTACACGCGGGAGTCGCGTCCCGCCGGTGCAACCCGGCTCGGCGAGAACCCCGAGCGCGGGGTCGAGGCCTACGACCGTCGGTCGGTCCAGGAGCGGACCTGGGCCGTCGTCGACGCCGTCCGGCAGGTCGCCGACCGGCGCGGGGTGACGATGGCGCAGGTCGCGCTGTCCTGGCTCGTCGACCGCCCCGCAGTGACCTCGGTGATCCTCGGTGCACGCACCCTTGATCAGCTCCAGGGCAATCTGTCTGCCGCCGGACTCCATCTCGATGCCGCGGAGACCGCTGTCCTCGACAAAGCCAGCGACCCGCAGCCGGCCGACTACCCCTACGGCGGCCCGGGCCGCGATCAGCGCAGCCGGGAGATCGCACCGTAGCCGTTCGGACCTTCCCGTCTGTTGCTCACGCCGCGGGTGCCTTGCGCACGCCGCGGGTGCCCTGCTCACGCCGCGGGTGCCCTGCTCACGCTGCCGCAACGGGTCGGCACACACGGCGAGAGCATCGTCGGCGTTGGTCACTCCTCCACCACGCGGACGATCAGGTTCGCCCGCCCGGCGGTCGACTCGATGAGCTCGGCGTTGCGCTGGTCGGTGCCCAGCGCCCACGCCCTGGCGTCATCGGGGCTCTTGCCAAAAGCCTCGTGCCTGCGCACCAGGCGGTGTTGGCGGAGCTCGTCGGCCGGCGACAGGAACCAGGTCTCGTCCAGACAGGCTCGCGCACGCATCCACGCGCCGTCGTCGAGCAGGAGGTAGTTACCCTCGGTCACCACCAGCGGGATCGAGGGCGGCACCGCAATCGCGCAGCCGATGTCCTCCTCGATCTCCCGGCGGAATTCCGGCGCGTAGACGATCTCGGTCGCACCGGGTCGGCCGGGCGCGAGTGCGGAACGATGCAGGCGTTCGAGCAGGTTCGCGTAGCCAGGCGCGTCGAAGGTGTCGACAGCGCCCTTGCGGTCGCGGCGTCCCAGCGTTTCCAGGACGACGTTGGCCAGGTGGAATCCGTCCATCGCCACCAGCACGGCGAGTTCGGGACCAAGCGCAGCGACGACATGAGCCGCGACCGTTGACTTTCCCGCGCCCGGCGCGCCGACGATGCCCAGAATGTGACGCTCGCCCGGCACCGCCAACCCGCGTGCCCGCTCCACGAGCTCGAACAGGCTCGCTTCGATGACAGCCGACGAACTCACGATTGGTCCTGGCCTGTGGGCGGATGGTCGACAAGGCTTCGCTGTCCGCTGAGGGTGAGCGACGCCAGCTCGGCCAGCCAGTCACGCGGGCCGATGATCGAGCAGCGCAGGGCGGCCACGGCTGCCGCCCCGGCGAGCCGGTCGGTCACCGACAGAACGGGATCCGTGCGCAGGAACGCGTACGCACCGTGCATCGCGTCGCCGGCACCCAGGGTGTCCACCGCCGCCACCGCGGGCACCGGGATCGACCCGAACCGCCCGCCCTGCCACCATTGGATCGGCGACCCCCCGTGCGTGACGGCCACCAGCCGCGGGGTCGGAAGATTATCGGGCCGCAGGCCCGCGCGGGCCGTCGGTAGCTGCCGCAGGACCGCCGCGGACTCGCCAGGTCCGGCCGTGCCCGGCCACCGGAAATCCGCCGAGCAGACCACCTCGTCGGCCATCGGAAGCAGCTCCGCCATCACGGGCTTCCACCGACCCGCGTCCACCAGCACCGGAACCCCGCGACGACGCGCGGCCCGCGCGGCGGCGAGTGCCAGCGCCGGATGATGCCCGTCGATCAGCATGACGTCGGCGCCGGACGCCAGAACATCGTCGACCAGCTGCTCGAGTTTCCCCGGCGGTGGCAGCGACCGCGCCCCGGCGTCGGGCGAGACCACAGAACGCTCCCCGCTGTGCTCGGTGACCGCAACGGCCGAGATCGCCGGCGGCGCCGGATCGTCGGGGGTGACGTCGATCGTCCGCACCCCACGCACCGCCAGCTCGCCGGAAATGCAGCCCGCCAACGGGTCCGACCCCAGCGCGGTCACCAGCACCGCATCGCCGCCGAGGGCGGCGAATACCACGGCGGCGTTGGCGGCCGGGCCGCCGGCAGCGACGTCCTGCCGCCGCGCGGTCACCTTCTCGTTGGCCCCGGGAACCCGCCGGACCCGGTGCACGACGTCCAGGGTGCTCAAACCCACGAACAATCCGAGCGGCGCGCGGGACACCGAGTCACCGGCCATCACCGGGTTGTCCTGCCGACCGCCACCTGAACTCCTCACCGCCCCGTCCAGCATTGCGCACCCGTTGACGGCGCGAATCAACATCGTCGGCGCGCATGAACTCGTTGACTTGCGTCACACGCGTCACATAGTTGCCCACGTTCATCCGCGCGCCGGCCGGGTCGCTGGAGATGACCCCGCCGCCAGAAGTCCCGAGGAAAGCGTGCTCAGGTTCCGGTCCACCAGGCCCGATAGGGCCCGAACCAGTCGGGCGGGGCCTGCACGTGACGAACCGGCAGTCCATATTTCGCCCTGACGACCTCCGGCAGGTCCATTTTCAGCCACCGGGATGTCTCCTCCGGCAGGGTGGAGATGACGAATCCCGTATAGCCCGGATGCGCCTTGACCTCGTCGTCGATCGCCGTCACCGGAGACTCGGCTCCGACCCGGGTGTCGACGAGATTGACTTTGTTCTCGAACAGCTTTCGCGCCTTTTCCGCGAGTTCGTTGGCTGCCGCACCGGCATCCTGATCGGTGCTCCGCCGGAACAGCAGATGCCGCACCCGGGTGGCCGGGACCAGCAGCACGAATTCCGCCTGCTGATCTGACGCGGTGATCTGGCCGAGTTGTTTCAGCAGCACAGGGTTGCTGACGGTTTCGTGAGCAACAACGAGGTAGCGGCCCATGATGACCTCCATCGACAATGATGGGCAGCCGGCTGTCCCGGACAGGGCAGTGATGGCTGCGCAAGCATCAGCATCCGGGCTGTCACCACTCCGCGCAATGTGCGATCGTCCCGGTCCTCGGTGAGTGAACCCACCGCCGACGGTTGAGTAGTCGGGTGCTCAGACGTGGGAACCGCCGCCGGACGACAGTGCTACCAGCCCGGAAGCCACTTCCGACAAGGAAACCGTCATGTTCAAACATGTCCCCGCCGAGACCCTGCCCCGCCTGCATCTGGACGAGGCCGGCCGACACCGCCGGCACTTGCAGCAATTCGCCGAGATCGGGAAAACCGAGAAGCGACCGACCATTGCGCTGATCACGGATCGGCGAGCATGCGGCAAACCGTGGTGACCGATGCCCGGTCACCGGACCATGGGGTCGCCGCTCAACCATAACCATTTCACCCAATCAATTCCAGCACCGACGATGCCGAGGCCCGGCGCGGCTGGAACACCACTCCCCGGAATACTCACCTCCTGCGGAGGTGAGTATTCCTCTGGCCCTTCACCCCGCCCCATTCATCGTCAGATGAATTCGATACCGATCATGATCCGCGCATTGCGCGGTCAACTGTCCCATCGCCGAACGCAGGCTCAATTCCAGCGCATCCTCCGCGATCCAGATCCACGTCTGCGGGCCGAACTGCTCGCTTCGGCCACACGCCAGCAGCGAACCACGACGGTACTGGCAGGAACCAGACACACACCGGGACGCAACTCCCCCACAATGTTCCCAACCTTGAACACCACCAGAGCGAGGACCGGAAGGCGAACGCTCACAGGCATTCTCGCCCCTGCCGTTGCGATACTGACCATGCTGGCCACCAGCACCCCGGCCGGCGCGACCAGTCCGCGGTTGCCCGAAATCACCACCCGACGCTGCCCACCGAATACCAAGCTGGAATTCAATCCCGAGGGCGCGGATTTCCCGGCGAACAGCACCCGGACGATCGACACGTCGATCTTCCGCCCCGGCGCGTCCGACCCATCATTCTTCGGCACGGTCAGATCCCCACCCGAACACCATGCCGAGCCGCACCGAATTCACCGTGACCGAGAAGGACTCTCCGGGCACCATCAGTGTCAAGAAGCTCAGCGTGCTTTTCTGGGGTACCTGCCCGATTGCTTCGACCACGCTGACCGTCGACCTGCTGCCCTGTCATTGGCGTCATTCTGGATTTACACCGATCACGGTCACCACGGCTACTCGCACGACCTGGTCACCAATGTCATCAGCTGAGTAATCAACTCAGCGACTCAGGCCAGCAGCGCCGCGGCGTCGATGTCCTGCTTACGCAGGAACCGCTCGGCCCCGCACTTGTCCAGATCGGCCGGCAGGTCAGCCGGCTCGTAGGTGGACATCAGGATGATCCTGGTGGCCGGCCGCTCGGCGAGGATACGCCGGGTGGCCTCCGGACCGGTGATACCCGGCAGCCGGACATCCATCAGCACCAGATCCGGTTCCAGGCTCTGGGCCAGCACCATGGCTTCCTCGCCCGAGGCAGCCTCTCCGACCAGGGTCAGCCCCGCCGCGGCCCGTACCAGTAGCGCGGCTGCCCGGCGGAACGCGGCCTGATCGTCAACGACCAGCACCCGCAGTTCGGCCGCGGCCGTCACGTCAGCGCTGCCCTTCGGCCAGGTACATCAGGGTGGCCCGGACCCGCGGATGGTTTGTCCGATCCCCACTCAGGCCGAGTTTGGTGAAGATCGAATTGATGTGCTTCTCCACCGCATGCTGGGTGAGGAACAGTTCGTCGGCGACGGCAGAATTGGTGCGGCCCTGGGCGATGCACGACAGTACTTGACGTTCGCGCGGGGTGAGCCGCGCAATATCGCTGTCGCCGGCCAGAGACCTTCCCGTGACGAGGGTTTCGACCACCTTCGGGTCGATGGCCGACCCCCCGCCGGAGACCCCGACGATGGCGGCCAGCAGGTCGTCCAGGTCGGCGACCCGTTCCTTGAGCAGGTACCCACGACCCTGGGTGCCCTCGGTCAGCAGGGTGCGCACGTAGCTCGCCTCGGCGTACTGACTCAGCAGCACGACACCCATCAACGGATGGTGCCGACGGCAGTGCGCGGCGATCACGATTCCCTCGTCACGACGATCGGGCGGCATCCGGATATCGGTGAGCACCACGTCCGGCACCAGCCGGTCGATCGCCTCCAGCGCTTCGGCGAGGTCGCCGCAGCTCGCCACCACGTCCACCGATCCGGTGGCCGACAGCATCCCGCGCACACCCTCACGGACCAGGAAGTTGTCCTCCGCCAACACCACCCGGTGGTTCATCGCCGATACCCGACCCCTTCCAGCGCGATGCCTTGATTCTGGCCCTCACGACCGGCCCTCACGACCGGCCCTCACGACCGGCCCTGACGACCGGCGCGCGGCCGGCTCCGTCAGTCTCGCCGATGACACCGCCGATCACCCGCTGCGCTGCCGCGGGTGATCAGTCACGGCAAGGACGGATGCGTCTACCAACGGCACGGTGGCCCGGACCGTCTCCCGATCCCCCGCCGGCTCGCCGACCCACATGGTGCCGCCGAACGCCTCCACCCGATCACGGACCGCCTGCAATGCCTGCCCCCGGCCCGCCGAACCCGCGGTTCCGGTCACCTGCCAGGAAACGTCCCCGACCCCGGTGTCGACCACCGCGACCGGGCGCTCCGATCCCGCCGCCAGCGACCCCAGCGTCGTGACCAGGCTGAAGTACACGCACGCTTCGAGCTCCTGATGACCGTGCAGCACCGTCTCGTCGCCGCTGACCCGCAGGTCCACCGCGACACCCGCGCGCTGCTGCCAGCCTTCCAACGAGACGGCCAGGCCCGCATCCGCCAGCCGCGGCGGATAGATTCCGCGGGCAAGAACCCGCAGCGCGTCCAGCGCGCCGGCGACCTCGACAGCGGCCGTCTCCAGGCCGCCGGCGGCAGCCCGATCGCCGGGCTCAGAGCCTGAATCACCGCCGGGATCACCGCCACCCGCCGCACCGCTCGAGTCCACGCCGCCGGCCACCGCCGCCCGCGCCCTGTCGATGAACGGCATCACCCTGTCCTGCATCTCCGCGTCGATCCGGCCCAGCGCGGACTCCCTGGCCAGCATGATCCGTCGATTCGACAACGCCAGCGCGTCCGTCAGTGTCTGCAGTTCGGCGGCGCGACGGCGCAATTCCAGTGTCAGGCGCACCGTCGACAACGCCAGCCCGGCAGGCCGGGCAAGATCATCGAGCAGCCGCCGGTCCCGATCGGACTCGTCGGGCTCGGTGACGTCCACCTGGATCTCGCCCACCTCGGTGCCGGCATGGCGGACCTCCACCTCAATCGTCCGGGGAGTCACCCCGGACCCGTCGGCGTGCGCGCGCGGGGGCCAGACTTGCGACCAGGCGTCGCCGTCGGACATGTTCAGCCGTACCTCGGCGCGCGAGGAGTGCACGGTCCGGCCGGCGGTTTCCGCCAGCGCCGGCACCACATCGTCCACCGGTAAAGTGGTGGCCATCCGCTGCAACAAAGTGCGCACCGCGGCGTAGCCGTCCGCGCGATCACCCAGCACCAGCCGGTCGACCAAGTCCTGCAAGGGTTTCCGGATCACCCAGAACACCGCCGCAACCATCGCAGAGGCGACGAGGGCGAACCACACCGGCATCCGGTCCAGCCCGCTGAACCATGTTCGGGAGAGCATCACCGCGGCACCGAAAATGATCACCGCGACAACGAACCTCGCTGCACCGAGGAGGACCGCGCGCCACCAGTCCGACCGGCCCCGTGGCATCACGACGCATCACCGTTCGCTGCGATACCAGCGCTCGCCGCCGGGACGCCTGCGCTCGCCGCCGGGACGGCCGCACTCGCCGCCGGGATCCACCCGCGCACCCGGGTGCCCCGCCCCGGTGCCGAATCGACCCCGATCCGGCCGCCGAGCAGCGACGCCCGATCGTCCAGCCCACGCAGCCCACCCAGCGAATCACCGCCGGTGACGGGGTCGAAGCCGGCTCCGTCGTCGGTGACGACGAACTCGACCCGGCCCGCCTCGCCGCGCACCTGGATGCTGACGTTCCGGGCGCGGGCGTACTTGGCAACATTCTGCAGCGCCTCCGAGCAGCAGAAATACACCGCCGCCGCGGCGTCGTCATCGATCGGCTCTGGCACTGCGACGGACAGGTCGACGCGCAGCCCGGTCTTCCGCGCGGTGTCCGCCGCGTGCACCAGCCCGCCGGCGAGTCCCCCGTCCCGGACCGCGGCGGGAAGCTGCCCGCCGGCGATCCCGGCCAGCTCGACCTTCGTCTCCGCCAATTGCTCGGCGACCATGTTCAGTGCAGCGGACCGATCGGCCGGGGAGAGGCTGGGGGACGCGACACTCCGCATGCCGAGGATCACCGCGACCAGCGACTGCTGAGCGCCGTCGTGCAGATCTCGCTCGACCCGACGACGTTCCCGGTCCTGCGCGGCGACCAGCCGGCGCCGGGACGCCGATAGTTCGGCGGCTCGCTCGGTGAGGTCTCTGACGTGCTGGGAGAGCTGACGGGCCAGCACCGCGTTGTGCACCAGCAGACCCGCGTGCGCGGACAGATCGGCCAGCATGGCCCGGTCCCCAGCCGGCAGCGACTCCCCCGCTGCGAGCTGAACCGTGAGCACGCCCAGCCGCTCGTCCTGGTGCACCACCGGCCAGTACCGGCCGGGCACGAGAACCGGTGCACCACCGATCGCCTCGCTTGTCGGCCCCGCCATCGCCTCCCCGGCAGGCCCGCCGACAGGTGCAGTGGCGGCCAGCACGTCGCCCGCGCCGTCCTGCAGCCAGAGCTCAGCCCCAACCGCCCGGGTCGCCCGCACCGTCACGTCGACGAGTTGCTGCAGCTCGCCGGCCGGCGTCACCTGTTCCAGCCCACTGATCAGCGTTTGCATGGCCTGTTCCGGACCGAGGTTCTGGCCGAAGACGACCCGATTCGCCCATCGCCCGGCCAGCGCCCAGGCCGGCTCCAGCAACACCGCCGCCGCGGACAGCACCAGCACGGTCCACCAACCGGCGCCGCCCACCAGCACGGCGCCACTGACCACGGCCAGCAGGTAAACACCACCGGCGCCGAGTACCAGCAGGCCGTAGACCAGCACCCGGCTGAGCAGCCGATCGATGTCGAACAGCCGGTACCGCAACACCCCCGCGAACAGCACCACCGGGACGATGGCGAACACCGCCGGGAACAGGTCCTGCATCCGGTTGGCGGCGTCGTCCGCGGCGGTACTGACCCCGGAACTGATCCCGTGCAGCGAGGCCAATCCCCGGGCGGCGCACCACGACACCGCCAGCGCGAACGCCGGCAACAGTGCCCCGATCAGCAGTCGGGCGCTGCGCCTGGTGACCGGCACCGTCGCCGGATCGCGGACCCGCAGCAGCTGCGCAGCCACCCCGGCCACCGGGATCAGGATGCCGAAAAAGATCACGAAGAACTGCGGGTGCAGCAGGAAATCGCTCCACCAGCAGACAAAGGCGACGATCGCGGTCACCACGACGACGGCTGCACCCAGTACCCGCCCGGGCACCGCGATCCGGTTCGGCAACCGACCGTCCGGGAAAAGGATCACCGCCCACAGGTACGCCACGCCCGACGCGATGTGGAAGGTGAAATGGACCAGCGCGATCGGCCACGGGCTGCCCAGAATGTGAAAGGCCTCATGGCTGGGCAAATTGAACGTGGCGGCGGTGCCGAGCAATCCCAGCGCCAGCAATCGCGGCACCAATTCGTCGGGTCGATGCAGGATCAGCAACACCCCCAGCACCAGGTTCAGGATGCTGAACGCGTACTGCAGGTAATCTCCGACCGAACCTGACATCTCCATTGCCGGGTGCAGCATCTCCCGCGCCGCCTGCGACACGGTACCAGTGCCGGCAGCGAGATCCGTTGCAGCGGAGCCGATCGCTGGGACATCGCGAATCAGCGTCGGCAGCAGCCCAAGGACGAGCCAGAACGCCAGTCCCACCGCATACGCGCTGATTGCAACGCGGAACAAGACCCGCCCCGGGCGACCCTGACCGGATCGAGCGTGGCCGGGTCGACCCTGATCGGATCGACCCTGATCGGATCGAGTGAGCGCCACGAACGCAGATTCTTCCAGCCCTCGGCCAATGAGGGGAGGCGTGCACCCCCATGGCAAGAGGCGTGTTCGCACCATCGTCCCGGCGCCGCGGAAAAAGGACCCTTCGTAAGACCCCATTTCCCGGTTCGAAGGAAGTCCCATGTCCACCAGCACGCTCGCCCGATCCGCCCGATGGATGCGCGCCGCCGGCATCCGCTGCGTCATCCTGCTGACCCTCGTCCTGCTGGCGTTCCAGTCGGCCGCCGTCTTCCCGGCGTCCCGCGCTTTCGCGGAATCGCCGTCGTTGGCCACTGTCCAGCAGGCGCTGAACGCGGCCATGCCGAAGGGCGCCGACGTCACGGTCACGCCACCTCCCACCGACGGGGCCCCACCACCGCCCGACCGCACCGTCGCGGGAGCCGCCGCCCAGGCCCAGGCTGCTGCACCGGCGCCCGCGGTCCTCACCGCCACCGCCACCCCAGTCGCCGCACCGCCGTCGACAATCCCGAGCGCCCCACCGCCGTCTACCACCCCGGCGACTCCGACCACCACCTCCCCGACCCCCACCTCACAGCCCGCCGCACCGCTGACCGTTGCCGCCGCATCGGCGCCGGCTGGAGCCGACCCCACGGCTCCGGCGGACCCGACCGATCCCGCGGCGTCCTCGACCTCGTTCTCGGTGTCCTCCGCGGTCAGGAGCTTCCTGGCCGGCTTGAACATCAACCTGCCCGACGGACCCGTCACCGGCACGCTGTCCGGTTCCACCCTGACTGTGGCGGTGGGAGCGCCGGCCCTGCCGGTCACCCTGCCGATCGGCGCGCACTCGCTGTCCTTCTCCGGGGCCACCCTGACCATCGACGAGGCCACCAAGTCGCTCAGCCTGTCCGCATCGGCCGCCTCCGACAACGGCATCACCGCGAGCCTGACCGTGACGATCGCCAAGGCCGACAGCACCGACCTGTCCTCAGGTGCGGGCGTCAAGCCCGACCTGAGCGCGACCGTCGACATCAAGGGTGTGCCTGCGCTGGGCGCTGTCGTCGATCTGACCGGCACCCTGTCCTACATCAGCGGCAAGCCCGCCGCGTCGCTGACCGGCACGCTGGTCAAGGACGCGGTCGTCGCGCGGGACGCGCTGACCGTCAAGTCCGGTAGCACTCTCACGCTGTCCACCGCCGACGGGTTCAAGGTCGACGGCTCGGCCGACATCGGCTCCAGCGACACCGTCTTCACCGTGGGCGTCAAGGGCGAGGTGCACGACCCGCAGACCTGGTCCGTCGACGTCAGCACCGTCACCGACAAGACCTTCAGCCCCGTCGACGGTCTGACGATCACCCCGCACTTCTCCGGCAGCATCAGCCGCGCCGCCGGGGCCGTCAGCTTCGACGTCAGCAGCGACGAGACCGGTTCCTGGACAACGGGCCCGGCCACCCTCGCGCTGAAGCACGTGGAGGTGTCGAACAAGAAGCCGGCCGACGGTCTGGCCTGCCCGGCCATCTCCGACGGGCAGCTCTGGCTCGACGTCAAGGGCAGCCTCACCGACGGCGCCATCGGTCTGAACGCCGACGGCGAGGCCTGCGTCAACGCCACCGACAAGACCTTCCAGCTGACCGCCAACGTTCCGAACGCTCCGGCCACCGCTGGGTTCTCGGTCGACAACGCCAAGTTGATGATCTCCCGTGACAAGTCCGGCAAGATCTCCGCCTCGGTCGGCGGCACGCTCACCATCACCGCCGGCCTGCCGAACGCCGTGCACGTGCCGGTCATCCTCGCTCTCGGCGCCGATGGCGGCTTCGTCGCGGCCGGCAGCGTGAACCTCGCCGAGCTGAACCTGGGCTCCGGCAGCGCCACCGTGCTGGTCAGCACCAAGGCGGTCGACACCTACGACGCGTCCGGTCTCGGCGTCACCAGCGGCCCGGTGACCCTGCCGCAGGGCGTCACGGTGCTGCTGCCGAACTACCAGCCGGGCGGGGACGTCACACGCGCGCTCAACTTCCTGAAACTGCCTGTCCCGCAAAGCATCCAGGCTCAGGCATCGCTGTCCAGTACCGGCTTCGCCACCACCCTGGCGCTGAAGTACGGCGACGGGAACACCGGGCCGACGCTGCTCGGTCAGGGCACACCCGGCGGCGGCAAGATGTACCTGAACTCGATCTCGCTCGGCCTGAACCTGAACACCACCAACGCATCGATCAGCGTGTCGGGTTCGGCCTACCTCGAATTGCCCGCCCTGTACCCGGGATCCAAGGGATCGCACGTGCAGCTGACCCTGACCGGCGCGCTCACCCTCACCCCTGACACGGTCGGCGTCAAGATCGGCTTCGACATCAACGCCCCCGGCGGCTGGCATGATGCCTTCGGCATCCCCGACCTGACGGTCCAGCGCGTCGCCGGAACCTTGGGTGTCGTGTACAACCCCGCGGAGGTCATTCCCCTGCCGACGGTGTCGTTCCTCGTACAGGACGTGCAGCTGCCGACGGCCTGGAGCTCGGCGATCGGCATCACCCCCGGGTCGAAGATCTCGCTCAGCCTGGCCATGGACGTCAACAACCCGATCGTCCACGTGTCGATCGCCGGACCGGACGCGAACAGCGTCGCGTTGCGGCCGCTGACCTTCGCGCAGTCGATTCCGGGCGGCAGCGCGGCGGTGAACGCGGTCGAGATCAACAAGGCGGAACTGCTTTTCGCGCCGGCGGGTGGCAAGGATGCGGCGGGATACGTCATCAAGCCGGGTGCGACGCTGGTGTTCGACTCCGTCATCGGTGGTGTGCCGGCACATGTCGACGGCAACATCGCGGTGCTGCCCTACCCGAGCCTGACCGCCAACGTGTCCATCGGCAGCTTCAAGATCGGCACGGTCAACTTCGACCAGGGCACCACCCTCGGCCTGAGCTTCAGCGCCGATCCGACGAATCCGAAGGCGGACTTCATGTTCTTTGGCGGGTTCACCGATTCGGTCAGCAAGGTCTCCTTCCACGCGAGAGTCGATCTGGGAGCGTCCTCCGACCTGGCCAGGGCAGGAGTGGCGCTGAGCATCACCGGCGGACTCCCGAAGTACCTGTTCGCCCAGGCCGACCTCAAGGGTCAGATCTCCGGGAGCGCCTCGGCGGGATTCGCCTTCTCCGCGTCCGGCAACGTCCGGCTGATCGTCAACGGCTTCCAGGGCTACCAGGATCTGGGCAACGTGTCGTTCAGCTACTCCTCGAACAGTGGAGCGCTGTGGCAGCAACTGTCGCAGGCGCCGAACGTCATCGCCAATACGTTCAAGCAGGGCTACGGCTGGACTGATGTGATGATCGCCCAGCAATTGCAGTCGCTGAAGTTCACCGCCAACGATGTCGCCAAGGGCATCGGCCAGGGACTGAACGAGACCAACGCCCAGGTGACGGCCGCGCTGTACAAGGCGGGCTACACCGCCGATCAGACGGTCCAGGCCGTGAAGGCCTGGGGCAACGCCACCGTCGGCGACATCGCCAACGGGCTGAACCAGGCCGGTGCCAGCACCGATCAGATCGTCGCGGCCGCCAAGAACGCCTTCGGCAACAGCGGAGCGACGGTGTACAACGCGCTGCAGTCCATCGGCAAGGGCGGGGAAAGCGCACTGGCCTCGGTCGCGAACTTCTTCAACCCCGGCTCCTATTACATCTCCAACAAGGAGCACTGGTACGACTTCCCGATGTACTTCGACGTCAGCAACGCGTCGCAGAACCCGGACACCAATGTTCTCCAGTGGACCTGGAACGGCGGCCACAACCAGCAGTGGTACGTGCTGCCGACCGACAGCGGCTATGCGGAGATCGTGAACCGCAACAGCGGCCAGTGCCTGTCGATCTACGGCAACTCCGCCGGTCCCGCTCCTCTGGTGCAGTACCCGTGCTTCGGTGGTGCCAACCAGCAGTGGTACTACACCGGCGGCACCAGCAATCTCGGTGGCACCACCGGAAAGCTGTGGAGCCGCAGCAACGGCCTGGTCGCGGACGTGGCCGGCGAGAGCGCCTCCCCGGGGGCGTGGATCGATGTGTGGTACTCGACCGGTCACAACAACCAGTACTTCACCTTCACCAACGCGATCGGCTGACCGTTCGCTGAGCGCGCGGGCGCCTGCCGCCGCCGACGACCCGGCCCGTGGGGATCTCCCCCGCGCGCCGGTTCGTCGTGTGTGGCCGCTGCGGCAGGCGCCCGCACACCGCAGCGCATCTCACGATGAAGTCGCCCATCGAGTCACCGGTTTCGGCCCTGAAAAGGCGACCTCGAGGGCCGATACTGGCGACTCGATGCACGCGAGTGTCAGACCCGGGTCAAGAAGGTCCGCAGCTCCGCCGCCACGAGGGCGGGCTTGCCGCGCCGATCGGCGTTACCCGACGCGCTGTGGTCGAGTCCGGCGAACTCACGACGTTCGCTACGCGGCAGCACCTTTTCCAGAGCGTCGAGAGCGGTCTTGAGGTAGGCCGGGCTCTTGCTGCCGCCCAGCAGCAGCACCTTGGCGGTGACGCCCGCGAAATCATCGAGCTGCCCATCGGTCTCGGCGACGATCCGGAAGTCGTAGTGCAGGTTGGGCGCCAGCATCCGCATGGTCACGTCACCGGCGGAGGCCTTCTTGTCCTCGCTGTTCATCGCCATGGTGGTGAGCTTTTCCAGCACCGGGCGGGGGACGAACCGGAAGACGGCGGGTCCCATCTGCGCCGCCAGCATTCCGGTGACGAGCGCCGCCGACACCCTGCCCTCCGCCATTTCCCGGTCGAAGCGGGCGAACGGTTCCGTCGAGATCGAGCCGTCGACGATCATCGCCGGCTCGAAGACCGCGACGTTGTCGACGCCGGGCGTGGTCAGTGCGGTCTGCAGGCATATCACCCCGCCCGAGCTGACTCCGAACAGGTGCCTGGCGCCGGTTGCGGTCAGCAACGCCTAGCGGGAGTTTCCTGGATAAGTTGATCATGGTCGATCCGGGAGGTCACGGAAAGTACCTCTGATCTGGGGCAACACGGCGTGTCGGCCCGAATTTCATGCCCGAATAGTGTATGACCTAAAGCATGTCGAGTCTGTACA